>CAMDSZ010000416.1 GCA_945906945.1 Akkermansia muciniphila | reverse complement strand
GCGCACGAGGCCAGTCGCGGCACCTATGGGGTGCCTCGCATCCTCGAGGATTTGCGCGATGCGGGCACACGTACAAGTAAACGCCGATGTGGTCGGCTTATGCGGGCGGTGGGCCTACGCGGCCGTAAGAAACACGCCAGTCAGCCTCTGACCACCGACAGCCGTCATACTCAGCCGGTTGCCCCAAACCTCATCGCCGAGCGGCCTGCTCCCACCGGCCCCAATCGATGATGTGAAGGTGCGCGATGTCGGAGGAAGGTTCGTTGAACTGACGGAGGTTTCCGCGACGGAAACGGAGACATTGTCTAAGTTCATCCACGGTGTGCACAAAGCATGTGCGCATTTCACGATTGGCTCCGATCATGAACTGAATGCCGCAACCTACCAGCAAGCGGTGCCCATCATCCTCCGCCTCCTCCACGAATGCCTGCCGAATAAAGTCGGCCACTGATGAAAAAGAAGGATCAACTGATGGCCTTGGTGGACGCGATGGAAGCGCAGCTCCGCTCCGCCCTCGTCGCCGAACTCACCGCGTCGAAATCGCGCCCGACTCCATGAAGAAGCAAGCGGCATTCTTTTTTGGGTCAGGGATTTCGTTCCCGTCTCAGATGCCGTCCGTTTACGACATTTCCAAAGCGGCGTTGGCGGAAGACTGGCACTTCCACACGGATCAGTGTTTCTATCCGGGACATCACGCGGGCTCATCCGCTCCTGATGCCGTTACCGTGGCGGCAAAGGGTTTCCTCACCAAGGTGAACGACTGTGCGGCGGACTATCTGACTGATCTCTCTCGCCACCGGGTATCGCGAAAACCGCACTATGAGGACTGGTTTAGCCTCGCAGAACAGGCGTCGCGACTCGCGACTGACTACACGCCGAATCTCGCGGTAGTGGAATTTTTGCGATGCCTTCGGCGGGAGACCGCACCATACCACTGCGGCTTCGACAGAGGACCAGTAGGCGTCGATGGCTTCGTCGGCCTAGCCATCATCGCGTGTGATTACCTTCACTGGGTTGTCCATCACAGCCTCAATCCAGCAGGGAATCATCGGCATGGACTCGACCTGGTTTCGAAGACCGCCGCTGCGGTCGACGCGCTCGACATATTTACACTAAACCATGATTTGCTCGTCGAAACCCAATTGGCGAACGACGCCATCGCAGATGTAGAGGCCGGCTTCGATGACAGGTCGCACGGTCAGTTTTCTGTGTTCAGTGGTTGGCCCAAGACGGCGCGAAAAAAGGTGCGGTTGTTCAAGCTACACGGCTCACTGAACTGGTATTTTTACGATTTCCCTAACTGGGCACGACAATACGCGATTCCCGATCGCGATCATTCGCACAGCAAGGACGAGAACGGAAACTTTGTCACCCCCCTGGAAGGTAAGGCGGCGTTCCTTTCTGGAACGATTGTGAAGGAACAACGTTATGGCCTTGGCCTATGGGGTGAACTCTTCTCCAACTTCCGAGAACACCTATCGCACCATACCCATTTGATCTGTTGTGGCTACGGTTTTGGCGACCCAGGAATCAACCATAGGCTGGCACAGTGGATGGATGACCGATTGGATGGGAGCAATCGTCTCGTGATTCTAACTCCCGACTCACCAGAAACATTTCTTGCCGACAAACCCCTGTTGTTGCACCGGCTATTTGAGCAAAAGCGAATGCTCTTCGTAAGCGCTTATCTGGAGACTTGCACGTTGGAACAGATCGCTGGGTATTTCGACGCGCTCCCCCCACGCTGAAACTACCACTATGCCCCTTTACGAAATGACCCCCGACGCTTTCCGGCCCCTCAGCCAGGCGTCGTTTGCCGACCTCAAGGTGCGCGAGCGCGACGACCTCCAACGGCTACTGCGCACGCAGATCGACGTGCTGGGCGACGAGCTCTACGTTTTGACAGAGGAGTTCGGCGATTGGGACGACAGTCGTCGCCGCATCGACCTACTCGCCATCGATCCACAGGCAAACCTCGTCGTGATCGAGCTGAAGCGCACCAACGATGGCGGGCACATGGAGCTCCAAACCATCCGCTACGCCAGCATGGTTTCGGCCATGACGTTTGCGCGGGCCGAGCAGATCCACGGCGAATTTCTGACCCGGATCGGCGAGCCCGCGGAAGAAGCCCGGTCCCGCATGCTCACTTTTCTGGGCTGGGAAGAACCCGACGAAGAAGCCTTCGCGCCCGATGTCCGCATCGTGCTCGTTTCCGAAGATTTTGGAAAGGAGCTCGCGACCGCTGTGCTCTGGCTGCGCGACCGCGACATCGATATCCGCTGTGTGCGCCTGCGCCCCTACGAGGACGGAGGCAAGCGACTGATCGATGTGCAGCAGATCATCCCGCTCCCCGAGGCCAATGAGTATCAGGTGCAGCTCCGCGAGAAGGAGCAAGTGGGCCGCAAGAAACGGGCGGAGCGCTACGATGTGCGCCTGAAATTCTGGGAGGGAATTGTTGCGGTCGCTCGCAACCGCCATACGCGCCACGCCAACATCAAGCCGGGCGCCTATCACTGGCTGGGTGCGAGCTCGGGCATCCGAGGCCTTGGGCTCAACTACGTGATCGTCCAGGAATACGGCATCGCCGAACTTTACATCGACCGCGGCGACGCCGTGGAGAACAAGCGCATCTTCGACCAACTCTTTGCCCGCAAAGACGAAATCGAAAAAGCCTTCAATGGGACGATCGCATGGGAGCGGCTCGACACCAAGCGCGCGTGCCGAATCAAACACGTGATCGAACGCGGCGGCTACCGCAGCCCGGAGGCGCAATGGCCGGAGATTCAATCGGAGATGGTCGACACTATGACGAAGCTGGAAGCCGCACTGAAACCGGGTCTGGCGGCGCTGGGGCTGTAATTATGGTACACGTACGCTCCTGTCTCCCACCCCTCGCCGAAAAACACCGGATCGTGACCAAAGTGGAGCAACTGATGGCTTTGGTGGACGTGTTGGAAACGCAGCTCGCCGCCTCCCGCGCCACCGCCGCGATTTTCCTCTCCTCC
>CAMDSZ010000415.1 GCA_945906945.1 Akkermansia muciniphila | reverse complement strand
CTTGCGCAGACGAATGCACCATCCACACCAATCGGAGCCCGTGAAATCCATGAGCAGATCCTTTTTCTCCGATGCCGCCTGCGCCTTCGCCTTTTCAAAATCAATGAGCCAGCCATCTGAAGCCATTGCACCAGCAATCAAAACGGAAGACGCGAACGCAGCGAGGGGCATGAAAGGGAGGCGCATAGACCAGTAAGCGGAGCCTTTAAAGCGCCGCAGCGCAAGCGGTTTTTCGCTCGGCAACGACACTTCGCACGCAAAAACCCAGCCCCCAGCCCATGCAACCGAATTGTCAGACTGGGCGCGACATGCCAAAGTCCCCTCTTATGCCAGTCTCTATGCCCGTTCCAGAAACCGCGCCGGGAGTTGATCTAATGGAAGAAATCCGACTTCTTAAGAGGCAGCGCAACGCGGTGATTCTCGCCCACAACTATCAAATAAAAGAGATTCAGGAGGTCGCAGACTTCGTGGGAGACTCGCTCGGATTATCCGTGCAAGCCGCCAATACCGACGCTGATGTGATCGCGTTCTGCGGCGTGCACTTCATGGCGGAAACGGCTAAGATCCTCAATCCGAACAAAAAAGTAATTCTGCCCGACTTGGACGCGGGCTGCTCTCTTGCCGATTCATGCCCAGGTGAATCCTTGGAAGCTTACTTGAAGAAAAACGCAGATAAGAACTATTACGTAATCGCTTACATCAACTGTTCGGCAGCGGTGAAAGCTCTCTCCGACGTGATTGTCACAAGCGGAAACGCTGTACGCATTGTTGAATCGGCCCCTAAGGACCGAAACCTACTCTTCGTGCCGGACCAAAACCTGGGCCAGTGGGTGATTGAGCAGACTGGGCGTCCGATGGAACTCTGGAAGGGCGCGTGTTATGTCCACGTGGAGTTCACGAGGAACAGCATTCTTAAGATCAAGACAGAGCACCCCGACGCGCCAGTGGTAGCCCATCCGGAATGCACAACAGCAGTCCGAATGTTGGCAGATACGGTATGTTCCACTGAAAAGATGCTGGGCTATTGCCGAGGCCATTCCGCCAAGCGTTTTATTATTGTGACCGAATCCGGGATGCTCCACCGCCTGCGGCGGGAGATGCCCGATAAAGAGTTCATCCCGGGGCCGACGGAGTCTTGCGCGTGTGCTGACTGCCGCTTCATGAAAACGAACACGCTCCAGAAGCTGCGCGACTCCCTCGCGGCGCTGGAACCGGAGATTGTCCTGCCGGAGACCCAGCGCGCGCGGGCCGAAGTTCCAATCCGCAGAATGCTGGCACTGAGCGCCTAGTCAAGCGCTTAACCTTGGGTATCTCATAAAAAACGCGGGGGTCTTCCCATCGAAGACATCCCGCGATTCTCATTTAAGCACCCCGGTGAAATGCCGATCGCCGGGCGAAAAGGCGACTACTTCGCAAGTCGGTAAACCGTGCTTCGCTTCTCGCCGGTCTTTAAATACTGCGCAGCATGCTTTTTCAAATAAGCCTGCACCGAAACGTATGTATCATTCAATTCCTCGGCGATTCGCTTGGCGCTAAGACCGTCAGGATTGTTCTGTAGCAAGGCTGCAATCCGTTCGCTCTTCTGCTCGTCACCTAGCGACTTCTTTCGCTGCGATTTTGCGAACTTCAATCCCCCTGCCCGCTCCGCGCCGAAGTCGACGCCCAATAGCGTCGCCAGTTCGCCTTCAAGCATTTTGATCTCCTTCTGCAATGCCTCGTGCCTTTGCAGCTTCCTATCCAATTCGCCGGTCTCCAGCTTTTGCAGAACTTCTTGGGCTTCTTTCCTCTTTTTCTCAGCAAGTTGTTGATAATTCATAAACATTCTTAACTAGCGCTGAGATTGCCCTTCCTGGCGGAGTTTTGAAATAAAAATCAAACACTTGACGTAAAGCCACATTAATTAAAACAGCCAACGCCCCCCTCAACAACAAACTTCCCGCCTTTTCAATACATCAAGAAAACCCGAGGCTCATAAAAAAACATCACAGCTTAAATACAAACAAAAGCGCCACTTATGAAAACTTTAAGTCAGAGGCAACCCCAAAAGAGCCAAACACAGCACCGCCTCACAAAACGATTACGGGATTTGCAACATTCTAAACAATAAAACATTTCCATCGAGACCGAAGAGGCGCAAGCGAAGGCGCTACGAAGACCCCACCCCGCCTAAAACTCGCGCTTGGTCTTCTTCCCCGGCTCGGGAACAGGATACAGCCCGTTAGCATCCGCACGGACTGGAGCGGGAGAATCCATGGTGAGTTTGTCGGCGTCGGGAGCATACTCGTGTTCGTGGTTTAGCATCTCGTCGAGCGTCACCTCTTGAGCTGTGTGCGTCGCATAGCGCCCCATCGATGTCACCACACTCGCCATCACTCCACGCTCAACTTCGTTGTAGGGCGTGTCGTTACGAATTGCGGCTGTAAGATCCTGCCATTCGTTAAAATACGGATCGTCCGGCATCTTAGGATCCGGAGAGGTCCAAAGCATGTTTTCCTTGGCGGCAGTCTGGCCTTTGTAAGTACTCGAAGGCCGTCCACAGTCCCCGCTCTTGGAGACAACCGCCATGCCCTTACTGCCGTGCGCGTAGCTTGCGTAAAGCGGCAGGGCGCCATTCATGCAGCGCCCGTCCATATACATCTTTGCGCCGTCGGCGAAGGTATATTCCACAGAGTACGAGTCAAAGTTCTGATCGATGTAGGGCTTCCCTCCCGGTGCAACGCGGGAGGTGCGGCCCCCGACACCGTGGCACTTCACAGGCCATGCGTTTTTGATCCAGCACAAATGATCAATGTGGTGGATGTAAAAATCGCTGAACGCGCCGCCACTCGCCCAAAGGAAACTGTGAAAGCGTGAAATTTGCCACAGCAACTCATTGGGTTCACCAGGCCACGGCTCAGAGAATGCGGAGCCAATGGTGCCCTGCATGCGGTAACCGCGGAGCAGATTGACATCACCAATCTCGCCATCCTGGATGCGCTTGTGAAGTTCCTGCATCGCATGGCTATGCCGTGACATCAGGCCGACCCCAACCTTCAGATTTTTTGCGGATGCCTGCTTGGCGAGCTCAAGCATTCGGAGCGAAGTCGGACCATCCGCAGTGAGCGGCTTTTCCATAAAGACATTCAGCCCCTTCTCGATAGCATACTTGAAGTGC
>CAMDSZ010000414.1 GCA_945906945.1 Akkermansia muciniphila | reverse complement strand
GGAACGCAGCCACAGGCACCTACCTGAGTCGTCTAGCAGCGAATCGAGAGGAGTATGTTCGCGAATTCGCTGGGTGTACTGCCCGCATACCAAACGGCCCAGAGCCGCCCCTTTGGTGCCACGGCTATGCTTGCGATGCCTGTGAAGGCGCGGTTGGAGACGGCATGCTCGGGCCTAGGGGCGCCAAAATGTTGCGGTGCCTGCAGCGTGGGCACATCGACGGCCTGTAGCACGGTGAGCGATGCCAACAGCAGGGCAGTGAGGAGGGGAGGGGTATTTTTCATGGGTCAAAAGACGGCGGAAAAAGCGGGCATTGATTCGATCCGGAGGCGCTCAAGTTGGTACACGCTTCCACAGGCACAAGCCCATTCACCGGCACTCGCCAGCATCAGCCGCACCCGGTGGCCGCCGGGAATCTCGAACAATGCATATGCCCATCCAAAAGCCGTGAAAGCATAACCCATTTGGATTTTCGTTAAGCCGAGCTCCGACTGCATGGCTGGAGCCGCTTGGGAGATACACACCCGGTCGACATACGTGATCACCGCCAGTGTGACCGCAAAAAACAGCACAACTCTGCGAGCGCGGGATGGTGCAGGTGGATTCAAGCGGAGAGGGTGTTGAAGGGTTTGATTGTTGGGGCAGTCACGGTTGGAACTCGATCCAGTTCAATCCAAGCACGGTTGCCGGATCCTTGCAGTGCGCGACAACGCAGACGTCGGTGAGCCCTGTGGCATTGGTAAGCGTGGCGGGCAGTTCCAGAAACCCCCCCTCGCCGGTAGGCTTGACCTCGAGTGTTGCGAGCAAGGGACCGGTGGGAGAACCGCTGCGCAGCTCCAAAATGCCTCCCTTGGCGCCAAAGCATCCAGCTCTCGCCTTGATGTGTCTGATCTCCGCGAGATTCAAGTCACGCCAGAGAATGTGTGATCCATCCTTGAAATGACCCAAGATGCCTTGCTCGCCCTCAACGGACTCGACGTAAGCCATCCCGTGATTGCTGTCATAGAATGCGGCCTTCTTCCTGCGGGAGTGTAGCACCACGGAGGCCTCTCCGCGCAGTCGCGGCATGGTTCCTTGCTTGCCGTCGTCGGTGTAAGAGGCGTTTAGAATGAGGACGCCCTCGTCCACGCGAGTGCCCTTGGAAGGTTTGCGCGGCGCGGTGAATTCACCAATCGAGCCTGACCTTGGAGGGCTGGCCGGATCATTCTTGAGCGCGAGAACCCACGACACCATTTGGCGGATTTGATCGATGCTGTGCTGCGGGTGTGGCGGCATCGGAATCTGGCCCCACACGCCTGCGCCGCCAGCCAGAATTTTTTGCGCCAAGCGTTCGGGGGCTTCCGGGTCGTCCTTGTACTTCAGAGCGACGTTTTTGTAGGCAGGACCTGCGGACGGGGTGTCCGCCATGTGGCACGCAAAGCAGGTGCTGGATCGCATCATCGCAAGCCCTGGAGCCACCAATTCAGCGTCGCCATCGGTTGCGAAGCGGCGTCCGCGAAACTCGCCCTGCACAGCGGCGAGATCGGCTTTCACTTCGTCGCCATCGGTTTCGTTGATCGCGAGCTTGTACGGGATCGCAGTGCCCCATTCAAAAAACGAGCCGTGTGCAGGGGAGTCGAACCGGACTGAGGGCCTTCCGTTTCCTACGTGGACTGTTTGCTTGCTGATGGCTTTCGCTCCGCTTGGGTCGCTAACGCTGACAGCCACCTCGTAGCTCCCGGGTAGTTGGAATTGATAAGTGAACTTTCCGTCGCTTGCCGTCTTCTGCTCTGAACCAGCTACGGTCCAAGAGAACTTTAGCGTATCGCCATCAGGATCGCGGGATGCGGATGCATCGAAGCTGAGGGTGAGCGGCGCCGTGCCAGCAGTCTCGCTCGCCGCGAGCGTTGCTAATGGAGTACGGTTGCCGCGGCGGTAAACAAGGCGAACGACACGACTGTCGTTGTTCTCCCACCACTGGTCGCCGTATTCGATCATGTAAAGCGCGCCGTCCGGCCCGATCTTCATGTCAATGGGCCGGCGCAGATTTAAGGCGGGAGTAAACGGTTCGATTTCTGGTCCCGGAGTGCCGAGTTTGACGGTTTGGATCCAGTTGCGCATCCACTCGTAAATAAATAGGCGGCCATCGAGCGATTCCGGCAATTTGATCGCCGATGGATTTGCCGCGTCAAAGTGATACACCGGGCCCGCCATGATGCTGCGTCCGCCACTTCCAAGCGTCGGGAATTCCTTCGACTGCAGGTTGGAATACCAGATCAGCGCAGGCTTTGCGGGTGGAAGCTTTTTGATGCCGGTGTTGCGAGGCGAAAGATTTTCAGGTGACTGCGGACTGTATCGTTTGACCTCTTTGTTTGTGTTGAAATCGTACAGCGGCAGCGCCTCGTTTGGGCCCACAAAAAGCGGCCATCCAAAGTTACCGGCGGTTTGTGTCGCATTGATCTCTTCGTAACCTACCGGTGTGACGCCAAGTTCGGGCAGGACGTTAGGGCCGACGTCGCCGAAGTAGAGCGTCCCAGTTTTATCGTCTACCGATAAGCGGAAAGGATTGCGCACGCCCATCGCGAAGATCTCGGGCCTCCCATCTTTGCCGTCTGGAAATAGATTGTCCTTCGGGATGGAGTAACCGCCTTTTGAGTTCGGGTGGATGCGCAGCACTTTGCCGCGTAGATCTTGCGAGTTTGCGGCGGAACGGAAGGCGTCCCAATTTTTACGATCCGGCCGGGTGTCCTGGGGCAGGCCTGGATTCCAATGACAATTATCGCCGTTTCCGATGTAGAGGTCGCCTTTCGCGTCCATCCACATTGCGCCTCCCATGTGAAAGACATGTTCGGTGTCATATGTCCAAGACAACAGCTCGTGTTCTGAGGAAGCTGCCATCGCTCCATTCTTTACAGTGAACCTGCTCACCCGCATGGTCCCTTGTTTTTCAGACGGGCAAAACAGTGCATACAAGTGGCCGCTTTTTTCAAAGTCGCGCGCCACGGCGATCCCAAGAAGCCCGACTTCGCCCTTCGCATGCGTTGGGATCGTGCCGAGCGTGCTGACACCGCCGGATTTTGAGTCTAGCCGTTTCACCGCGCCCCAGAATTCCGCGAAGAACACATCCCCGCCTGGCAGTACTTCCATTTGGATCGCGTCACGCGCGGTTGGTACGAGCACCTCTTTTTC
>CAMDSZ010000413.1 GCA_945906945.1 Akkermansia muciniphila | reverse complement strand
CCTTCGGGCCTACGCACCGCCGCGGAGATTGCGGTGCTCACTGCGGTGGTTCCAAACATTGCCCGCCTGCTGACCAGCTCGCTTTGGGGACATGCCTTTGACCGGCTGAGTTTTTTCACGCTGAGGTCCGTACTGAACTTTGGGTTTGCCCTCGCAATCCTCTCGTTTTTCACTGGCGACTCTGTGGGGTGGATGCTGGTTGGGGCCGTCCTGTACGGGGTTTCCGGAGCGGGGGGTGACGTTGCCTGGTCCCTGTGGGTAACCAAGATGGCGCCCCCGGAGCGTGTTGCGGATTACATGGCTGTGCATACGTTTTTCACCGGCCTGCGCGGAATCGTTGCCCCGACACTCGCGTTTTATGCGGCCGAGCGTTTTTCCATCAAGGGAATTGGGTGGGGATGCGCCTTTTTGATTGTGCTTGCGAATATGGTGCTATGGCCCGAGATCAGGGCGCGTCGAAGCTGAAGAACCTCTTCACTCCCGCAACGCGCGCGCCGCTTATTTGGTTCGGCGGCGTGATTCCAGAAATTTCTTCGCCTCTTCGATGCTGACTTTTTCTCCGGTCACCGGGAAGTCCAGCATATCGCCGTTTGGCTGGAATCCGTTGCCATCAGTATCGACGAAAATTGGATTGTGATATGCAAGCGGGTGAATGGAAGCTTGGGAGCTGGATCCGTAGCCAATCTCCAGCGTGTGTGAATCGCTGCATGCAACGACGATGACGTGGGCGTCTTCTTTAATCGGAACATCAATGGTGCGGTCGAACTTCACGACGCCGTTCTTGAAATCGGTGGGATGCGAGCTGCGCTCGAATGTCAGGCTATCGGAAGCGCGCCCGTTTACGAGCACCTGAACGCGGTCGATATCGATCCAGTCGGTGCATTGTACTTTCACTTTCAAAGTGACCTTCCCGTTTTTGGGGCGCGCCGTTCCTCCCGGCAGTATGTTGTCGCTTGTCTGGACTTGGAGGAAAGGCCCGGTTGTGAGGTAGGAGCAGCCCTTCTTCGCCGTAAGCGCATTTTCGCGCCAGTTGATCTTTGCAGGTTCGTCCGAGGAGGAAGGCATGTACATGCGCCAGCCTCCGACGCCGTTGCCAAACACGGAATGTGCGTCGCAAACAGCCACGGCCGCCGTGATGCGCCCTTGGTTGAGCATTTGCAGCCATTGAAACTCGCGGTGCCACACAAGGGTTTCCGCCCCGTTTGCGGTGCGGCCAATGTGGAATGGAGTCAGCTCCAGCAGCCGCGAATTCTCGTAGTTTTGAGTCTCATAACCATCGATCAGTCGCACAAGCCCCGCATAGCCGGCCTCAATGTCGCCCGTCGGGCGCTTTTCAAAGAAGTTGGAGAAAAGGTCTGGATGGTTGATCTGTACCCAGCGGTCCGGTTCCGGCTTTTGCCATTCCCGGAGCGTCAGCGCGGTAAGGCGTGGGTCGGCGTTCCAAACCGGTGCGCCATTGTCCTGGGTGAATGGCACAGGCTCGAATGGGAATGCGTTGAAATGCGCCTTGCTGCCTGTGCTCTCGAGGCCGATGGCGGTCTGTAGAAATGCGCCAAGCTGCAGGCGCTCGATTTCGGGGCGCCAATCGTAGATCCGGTTGTGTTCGGTGGTCGGCGCAAACTCGATGTGCTCGGCGGCGAGGTTGATGAGCCGGTCGGCCGTGCCGCAGACATTGTCGCCGCTGGGGGTCGAATGGTTGTGATAGTCGGCGCTGACCCACCCGCTGGTATCCACCAGGCGTTTGAGCACTCCAGTGACGCGCACGGTTTCACCCGCCCTCAAATCGATTTCTTTCGAAATATGGCTGTACTCGATACCGCGCGTAATAATCACCCGGTACTTTCCTGGCGCAATGGGCACTTCAAATTTTCCACGCTCGGAATGGTATTGGTCGCGGCAACCGTGTGCCCTTTGGTCTGGCCCGAGGTTGACTGCCTCCGTTCCTGGCATCGCCAGAAACTGCGCTTTGCACGGGATCGATATTCCCGACTCGTCCGTGATTTCGATCTCCACATTTCCTCCGTTTGCCAAATGGTAATCGAGGTGTTGCGGATTCGGTGCACTGATTTCAACCTCCTTTTCCTGATCAGGGCGTCCATCGGATGAGACCGTTACGCGATATCTTCCATCCGGAAGAATGCACTCGAAACGCCCGCCTTCATCCGGATAAGCAATTCCGGAAAGCCGTCCGTTACTGTCGGGTTGATTGGAGCTGGTTTTGCCCGGTGCGGCCACCGGCACCGACACCGAATACATTGGGCGGATCCACACGGATGCTTTCACTGGCCTGCCCTTCGCGTCCAAAACAGATCCGGTCAGCTTTGATTTTATTCCCCTCTGCGAGAGTACTTCACTGACCGCTAGCGCCGGAGACCGACCAACCGCTAGAAATCGCGAAAAGGTGACGCTCTCGCCCGGCTTCAACTCTTGGGGGACCCGGTTGAGCGCCGCGGAGGCGTCCTCCAGCGGGCCGACTGCATAGCCGCAGTGGTCGGCGGGGTCGACAGCATTAGCCCAGAGAATGTCCCCCGGGGCATAACCCGTCTTCAAAAAGTTTGTCCACCGGTCCGTAAAAGGAGTCGCAAGTGGTTTGCTTGTTTCGTTGCGTAGAGTCGTGGTGATCTTCACCCCCGCCCATCCGTCTTGGATGCTATACACATGCTTTCGATAAACGCCACGGCCCGTTTCCGCGCTCACGATGCATTCGATGGCAGACTCCTTGCCGGATCCGTTCTCGGGCTGGATGCGCACCCATGACACCGGGCCTTGCTGCTGCGCGGGGCTGAAGATGGTGATCTGGTCGTTGTTGGTTCCTCGCAGCGTGAGGTCGTAGACACATCCGGGCGTGATTCCATCCACCCCGTAGAAGGTGGACATGTTGGCACGACGCAAAGGAAGATTGCCGCTGATCACTGCCTCGACTGTGTCGTTGCGAAGGATGAAATCCCCGGTGATGCCATCCGCCTCCTTGCCTCTGGGGAGCTGTGATTGTGTGGCGGTGGTGACTTCGAGCGCTTCGGGTTTTGCGGAGGCATCCGAAGTAAAAAGGACGGCAACTGACAGGATGACGAGGGGGCGGGTGATGCAGGGATAGGGGGGGAATCGCATCCGCTACTTCAAGCGGGTCCCGTCTCGACGTGCAAGGCGGTTTGCTCGAAATGCGAATGGCGACCCACTCTAAGTGAGCGGT
>CAMDSZ010000412.1 GCA_945906945.1 Akkermansia muciniphila | reverse complement strand
GGGTTGCAGGTGGAGGACCTCGGTGGCGGTACGCTAGTCAACGGCTATCACATTACGGAGCGAGTGCAGGTGGAGTATCCAGCGAGTGTGCAGGTCGGAGACGTCACGCTGATCATTGAAGTGAAAGCAGTGCAGCAAGTGGCTGTATCCCCCACTCCAAGTTCGTTGGAAATCACGATCCCCCAGCGGGCAGTGACCAAGAGCAAGGCCAGCATGGAGGTCACCATTCCGCAGAGGACGCCCACACGATCGAATGTTCAAAAGACCGCGTCACCAGAGACGCCCTCGTCCCACTCGAATGCTGCCAACGACGCAGCAAATCATTGGAAATAGACGCTCGTGCGTGAAATCGCCCGAGGCGGCATGGGGCAGATCTACTTCGGCGAAGATCCGCAGCTCAAACGCAACGTGGCTGTCAAAGTCAGCAGCGTGAGTGAGGGTGGTGAAGATCCCAGGTTTTCAAAGGAAGCGGAAGTCCTAGCCCAGCTCGCGCATCCAAACATTGTCCCCATCTACAATATCGGCGTGGACGCCCAGAGCAGGCCCTTCTACAGCATGAAGCTGATCAAGGGTCGTACGCTTCAATCTGTGCTGAATCTGATCCTTGATAGTGATGCTGCTGCGACCAAGGACTACCCAAGGGCCACGCTACTCACCATCTTCCGCAAGGTTTGTGACGCGATGATGTTCGCCCACAGCAAGGGCATTCTCCACCGGGATCTTAAGCCTGAGAACATCATGGTGGGCGAATATGGCGAGGTGCTTGTAATGGACTGGGGGCTTGCAAAGGTGCTGGGGGAACGCGAGGAAAACCCATCCGCTGTGAGTGGGGTTAACGACACGGGTGACTACGGCATGACCATGGAAGGCGAAGTGATGGGCACTCCCCAGTACATGTCACCGGAACAGGCTAATGGGATGGTCGCTGAATTGGATGCCCGGTCTGACATCTACAGCCTGGGTGGGATTCTCTATGCAATCCTCACACTGCGTCCTCCTATTGACGGAGCCACCTTGGACGAGGTCCTCACCAAGGTGAAAAATGGGAGCATCGGTTCGATGGTCACGAAACGTGGGGGTAAAGGTGCTGCAAGAGTGGGTGCGCCAACTGCCATGGGCGCTGAAGTGCCGGAGGCGTTGCAAGCGGTGACGCTCAAGGCGATGGCAACGGATCGGACCAAGCGCTACGCAAGCGTCGAGGCGTTTGCTGGCGACATTGAGCGCTACCAAAACGGATTTGCAACCAATGCAGAGGACGCTGGAACCTTGAAGCGGATCAAGTTGTGGGTGGCCCGCAACAAGGTGTTGGCAGGGTCTGGCGCTGCCATGCTTGTGGTCGTAAGTAGCTTCAGTGCAAAGGTGGTTGTGGAGGGGCGCAAGGCTAGCGCGGCATTGGCGCGATTGAGGGACATGGCTCCCATGGCGGCCTTGAGAGCGGAGGAAGAATTAGGAAACGGCGACTTTCAAGAAGCCTTGCGGACGGTTTCCTCTGCGGTGGACCTGCAGCCTGAAAGGGCAGAGTTTCGCCGCACTAAGGGTAATGTGTTGCAGTTATTGGGGCGTTGGCAGGAGGCAATCGAAGAGTACGGGCAATGCTTAGCGGAAACCGGCGTGGAGGAGAGTCTGGAGTTAACCAAAGAGCTAGTGGCAGTTCGTGCAAAGGACGGGCAGGAAATAGCCAATGCAAAGCTTTACGAGTCACTATTGAAGGCTGGCCGCCAAAGTGAATCGATAGCGTTTGCACAGAGCCTTGGTGCAGAGTTTTGGAAACGTCATGGAGAAGCGCTTTCGTTACAGGCAAAGAAGGATGGAGAGGATGAGGATCTAGCCCGCAGGTTGCCACGCATGGATCCGAGTGTGATTGGGGGATTGGTAAAGCGTTTGGAGGCGAAATTGCTGCCGGTGCCTGGAACGGAGGTGCTAATGAGCAAAACGGAGATGACTCTGGGAGAGTGGAAACTTTATTTGAGAGCTGAGGGTTACTTGGATTGGCCGCAACCGTCGAGGGAGTGGAACCAGACGGATGAGCATCCCGTGGTGAATATCAGCTGGGATACGGCCAAAAAGTTTTGCGTCTGGCTGAGCTTAAAAACAGGGAGGGAGTGGCGGTTGCCTACGAACGCGGAGTGGGACGTTGTAGTAGGCAAAACGAAATATCCCTGGGGAGAGTATTATCCGCCAAACTGGGATGATGGGAATTATGCGATTATGGCGGACGCGCTTGCGGATCCAAAAAAAGTCGGGGTAGATGGAATCAAAGGGACGGCTCCCGTGGGTTCCTTTAAGCCGAATGCATTGGGCTTTTATGATTTGGGAGGAAATACTGCGGAGTGGATGTGGGGGGGCGGAGAGCTTCGCGGTGCCAGTTGGTCTGAAGGCGGCAACAATAGTCGCTCTTATTTCAAAGCCCGTTTCTCCAATGATAAGATTAGCGACGGCTTTGGTCTGAGGCTTGTCCGCAATTTAGTTCACTAAGAATCCGCCGCAGCCCGGATACCTCATCTACTCGGTCAGTTCTATCATTTTAAAATATATCGGATACGAATCATTCCATGAGGAAAGACCACACAAGGAAAACAGTTTTATCTATCGCACTGGCTTTGATAGGAGCGGTTGCGGGCAGCCCATTCGTTCAGGCCATGGCCGAATTGCCGGAGGAGAAGGCAGCAATGCTCAAAGTTTGCGAGCATTTTCAAGGAATGGACGAAAGTACGATTCAGCTGATGCTCGAAATTGTGACACTGGTTGGCACCTGTAAACCCGAGTCCGCGGGTAATTTGTTCGTGGAAAACTTACAAAAGGTCTTGAATGCGGACCTTGAATTTGAACAGAGGGTGAGACGAGATTTTGCAAAAATTTCATCAAAGCTCGGGTTCGTGCGGAACATTGAATATATTGGGCACGCTTTTCTCTCGAAGGGCCTATGTATTACCGTGTTCGCAGTAAACACTGACTATGTCAGCAATTACGTCACCATCACGACAGTCTTGCAGGCTGGAAAATGGGGACTGGAAGGCTACGGCTGGAAAACTGATTGGGAAGAGATGCTTTAAGGTGGACCCGGAAAATCGGGCCAGAGGTTAAGCTCTCGAAATGGTTTGGTGGGGGGATTAATAAACCCAACTGAAAAACCACCAATGATGAAAGCCAAACGTCGCCGCCACAGCCCCGAGTTCAAAGCCAAAGTAGGCATGGAAGCTTTGAAGGGAGTCAAAACCATTCAGCAACTTGCCAAAG
>CAMDSZ010000411.1 GCA_945906945.1 Akkermansia muciniphila | reverse complement strand
TCAAGTTGGGGCTCCGCGGGGTAGGTCTCGCCAAGATTGGTAGGTAATGCTTTTCGTTGCTTAGCGTCCTCCTATTTTAATCACGACGACATAACTAAGAATAGGCTGATCCCTATTCAATCAATTCTGTTGTCAGCGTGAATGTTCCGATGCTCCCATACTTGCTGTAACCGACGGTTTGTGGATCTCCTTCGCCCACCCCCTGCACTCGGACTGTGTACATTCCGGGTGTCACCCTCACAGTTGCAAGCGCGTCGAGCGAATTTAGCGAATCCGCCGTGACCATCACCACGCCTTTGGCATCGACCAACTCGAGCTTCAAGTTTAGCGCGCCGTATGCAGGCACCGAGCCCTTTAACTTCAAGCTCCCGCTACGGCTTACGGATGTCCTGTAGGTCGCCACATCGGTTTCCTTACAGATCACACCCACCGCTCTGATACCGTCCACAAATGTGAGCGTAGGTGCCTTCCTCTCAGTGACGGCACCTGTGACATTCTGGTTGCTGAGTATGACTGCAATATCATCCTGCGTGTTTGTCGCGCCCCAGTATTCGCCTTTGCTCCACTGCGCCACGGGCCGATTATAAGTGACGCCCATGATTGGCGCCCATGCGCCTTGTCCTTGGTAGTAGGCGGTCTTCCCCTGACCATCATGGAGTAAGCCCAATGTGTGCCCGATCTCATGCGCCGCGCATTCCCCAACGCTGCGCAATCTGCCCAGCATATTCGTGAATACCCAGCAGGGAATCGTTGGAGACCAAACGCTCCTCCCGGCATTCTTGACGCTGCCGATCATGGCAATTCCACCGAATCCACGCCGCCATTCATTTGTGGGCGTGAAGATTGCACGGGTTCTGCTGTTCATGTCCGCGTTCATGTAGTCTTCGACGCGGGTGCTGACGTTGATATTGAAGGCGGCATAACGTTCCGCAACGATCGACCAGATCTCACGAATCTGCCCCTCGGAGAAGGCGGGGGGTTTGGCTTCAATCAGCTTTCCTCCGTTCCAGAGAGGATCTTGAACGCGCTCACCGTCAAAGTCCAAATACACATGGAATTTCGAATTAGGTCGGCTTGCGAGGCGTGGGGCGTTAATCGCGTTTGAGGTTGTTGCGACTGTTCCTGCCTCCACGAGTGCACCCGCTTCCTCAAGATCCATGTTGTTGTCACCCGGAGTTTGGTGGCACAGCAGCGTTTTGATGGAGGCGGGCTCAAACAGTAACGGCGCGCCAGGGTCTGTCGCCTTCAACACATAGCCAAGTTCCCGGGAGGGGATGATGATGGTTCCGCTGATTGATCGATCGCGCTCGATCGCAAGTGCAAATGTGCCGTCGCCTTGCAGCAGGTTGCCTCCATACTGCCAGGTTCCGTTCACGATTTCCTGAGCTGAGTTGATCACGCCTGCGATAAATTGCTGATTAATCAGCGGCAGAGACACTTGCCTTCCGACCGAAAGCGCATTCCGCTCCATCAAGGGTGATGAGGTGGGGGACGGAAGGTTCTGCGATCGTTCTGCTGGTTTTTGGGTTGTTCTTTGGTAGGTGAATAGGAGCAGCGTCGTGATCGCGATGAGGCCGATAAGTAGATGGTGTCTTCTCATGGGGTGCTTGGGTTGGGAGTCTGATCGAATCAACGCCTAAGCGGCGTGTCTGATGAGCAACTGTTCCGGCTTGCCTTTGTTGTGGGTTGTTTGGTGCCCCGACAGCTTGATGCTGGCGAGGTTTTTAAAGAGAATTCAGGTCCAGTTTAGAGTGCTAAAGATTCTTGCTCCTCCTCATCCGGTGCTGTGCATTCTTGATCCGTAAAGCCGTCCGGCCCGAACTCCTCCTCGATTGCTGCCTGCGATTCCGTGATTTTTTCCTTAAGGTTCGGAAGCTGAAGCAGGATATGATCACGTACCTCCGGTTTGAGGCGCACAGATTCGAGCCCATGGAATGCACTTAGAAGTTCCAGCACGTCGCCAGGTAGTTGGTTTTTGAGCCAGTCCCATGAAATTTCTGGGCCCGCGAGTACGCAGGCGTCCCATTTCAACCAGCTCCCTTCGACTCCGCTGCTGTCAGTTGCGACAAGTGTGTTGTCGGTGGTATCCACGCGTTCGATCGTGTAGGTCTTGCCGATTTCATATCCGCGGCAAGCACGGAGGACTTTGATGCGTTGTTTCGTTTTTGGATTATTCATGGGGTGTTTTGCTGGGAAGGTCTTGCGTGAATAGGCATCTGCAGATGAGCGGTGAACCATTGTCCGAGTTCCTCGAACCTGGCGAGGGCTGCGTTCTATCCGAAAGACGCGGAATGTCTCTTGGAGTTCTGGCGACTGGTGAGCAACGGCGCTGCAGATCGAAGGGCCCCGCCGTGCAGGCGTTCTGAGGCACGGTGCGTGGAAGGATTTTTGGCCTGTCGCCGCTGAACCTGAGGTGGCGTGTGGGTCGGTGGGTCGGTGAGGCTGTTTGCTTCGTGTTGCAAGGTGGAGTAGGTTGTGAGCGGCTTGCCGTCCGAAGGTTAAGGGGTGTGAGTGGCAGGGTTTTGCTGCCCGCATGCATTCAAAGTTGAAACGCTGTGTTTTTTCCGAATATTTTTTGAATTTGTATGGCGCCGACTCGAATGAGCTTGGTTTCCTCGCTCAAATCGCCTTGGTTCGACCCCATCTTCCGTGGTGTGCAATCATTTACTAAGATGCCGTATCCCTGGTCTGAGTGTGGGTGTATTTCCCCGCGAGGCTTTGCGGCTCATCAAAGAAACATGAAGACGGTGTTTGCCTGATATGAAGACTCTGATGCTCCTCTCGATCGTAGTAATTTTGCCGGCATGTATTTACGGGCCAGAACGCAGGGGCTATTATGGAGGCTGGATGAGTCACCCTGCTCAGCCGAATTACTGGTGCCCCCCACGGTATCCGAATGGGAATTGTTCAGATCATTACTACCCGGGTTATCCTTCGGCTGGGCGCTACCCAGTCTGGGGTGGGGTGGACCGTTGGCATGAATCTTACCGGGGTCGACCATAAGCCGTAAGGGCTCGGTCGATGGGGGCGGACATGGAGCCTCTTTGAGCGCCGGCAGGCTAAGGAAATGTGAAGTTTCGGGAGCAGTCTCCGAGAATTCGGATAAAATGAAGTTGTGATTCTACGCTCTCGGGATCTCCACACCCTGCAGACGAAGTTCTCCCACTTCCCCGGGCTTTCGCTCCAACACCGCCAGGTAATGCAATGGTTCAAACCGCACCTCTTCCCGGGACCATATCCGCGCATGTTCGGCCACTGTCTGGTTTAGA
>CAMDSZ010000410.1 GCA_945906945.1 Akkermansia muciniphila | reverse complement strand
TGCGCGAGAGGATGGTTTTCAGGCGAGCTCTTCACCGGTTGATTCTGGGGAGTCGGGCTGCTTGGCTTGAATCCCGCCGGATTCCACCTTTGCAAGCACGCCCGCAACGTCAGGTGTAGGAAGGAGTTCGAGTTTCTTGCGAATGATATCTGCGCGCAATGGGTCTCGCTCCTGCGCCGCAAGCTTCTGGTGCCAGCCCTTTTGCAGGTGCGCAGGCTGGGTTTCCATGAACAACTCGTCCACAGCAGCACAGAATTCGTCCGGATAAAATCCCAGATCACAACCCAGCTTCGCAAGCGACAGCAGATTGAGCGCCTCCTTTGAGGCCATGCAATAGGAGTACTTCAGGATCCCGTACGAGCGGCCGATGTTATCAAGAAGGGTATTGGGGCGGCGTTGAAGAAGCGTTTGGCGCGCGTTTTGTTCGTGCTCGATGATCTGCAAAATGACTTTCTGCAACCGCTCGACGATGTCCTCTTCCTTTTCTCCAAGGGTTGTTTGGTTGGAGACTTGGAAAAGGTTGCCAAGCGCTTCGGTTCCTTCGCCGTAAAGCCCCCGGACAGCCAGCCCGATTTTATTCACCGCCTGGATGACCTGGTTGATCTGTTCGCTCAGAACCAGGCCGGGCACATGCACCATGGCTGACGCGCGCATCCCGGTTCCGACGTTACTGGGGCATGCGGTGAGGTAGCCCAACTTGGAATCAAAGGCGAAATCCAGAACCGCTTCCAATGCCGAGTCCACCTTGTTGATGGCCTTGTAGGCGGCGCGCAGTTGCAACCCCGAGCGAAGAGCTTGCATGCGCAGGTGATCCTCCTCGTTGATCATGATCGAAACCGTCTGCCGTCGGTTCATCACAACAGCCGAGCCGACCCCGCGGAGGGCATGTTCACGAGAAATCAAATGCCTCTCTACAAGCACCTGCTTCTCGAGCGGACTGAGCTCCTGGCAGGCCAGAGAATACGCGTCGCCCATCTCGGGAAGCTCCTCCACCCGCGGCCGAATGCGCTCCAGAATCAAGGCGCGTTCCGCTTTCTTTGCCCAACCGGGGAAGGGAGCGCCCCGCAAATTCCGAGCCAATCGCACGCGGCTGCTGACCACAATTTGATGGTGGGGACCGTCACCGCGCAACCAATCACTGGTTTTGCTCAAAATATTACGGATCGCCATAGCTTTTCTTTTTCCAAATTGGTTGCCCAAAGCCTGTCCGGTGAAACTACGCCGTGCCCTCCTCAAGCTTCCGAATATGGTCTCGGATGGACGCTGCCTCCTCGTATGCTTCGGCGGCCACAGCGCTCCGCAGCTTTTCGTGAGACGTGCGCAGTTCCTGCTCTCTCCGAATCACTGCAACCTGCCTTTCAGGAACCTTGCCAGTGTGCTCAACACCCTTGTGCATTCCGCGCAGCATCGGGGCAAGCCCCTCCGCAAAGGTCTCGTAGCACGAAGAGCAGCCCAGCCGGCCGGTCTTTTTAAATTCGGTCTGGGTAAACCCGCACACCGCGCAGCGGGCACTGTCGGGCGCGCCAACATCCACGGTTTGAGCAGCCCCCATTCCAAGAAGCATGTCGGCAAGGGCGAACCCAGTCGGATCGGTGACTCCCTTCTCCTTCGAGCAAGCCTCGCACATGTTCACCTTCTGCATCTTAGCATCCACGATCTGGGTTAAAAACACGCTGGCGTGTTCAGTTTTGCATACGTCGCACAACATTCAGTTTCCTCCACTCAAAGTAACCTTCCATACCCTACAGTATTTCCCCCTCCGCGACCAAAAAAAGTGAACGCCTTTTTCATCGCAGCCGGCCGGAACCCATCAGGAACCTACCCGTAAATTACAGTACCGGTTTCGGAGGTTAGCTTCCTGAATTTTTCGATCACGCGTTGGGTGATTGCTCCGGGTTTGCCATCCCCAATGGGTCGCGTGTCAAGCTCGATGGCTGCGATCACCTCCGCGGCGGTTCCCGTCAGAAAACACTCGTCAGCGGTGTAGACGTCGTACCTGGTCATTTCACGCTCGCGGATCGGGATCCCGAGCTCCTCGCAAATTTCAAACACGACATCTCGTGTGATCCCGCCGAGGGCGCCCGCATACACGGGAGGGGTGGTGACGGCCCCCTTTTTGATCACGAAAATGTTGTCCCCCGTGCACTCGGCGACGTAGCCCTGCTCGTTGAGCATCAGCCCCTCGTCGGCTCCAGCATGAGTGGCCTCAACTTTGGCCATCACGTTGTTAAGATAGTTGAGTGACTTCACGGCCGGCAGCAGCGCGGCGGGAGCCGCCCGACGGGTGGCGCAGGTGACCATGACCATCCCCTGCTGATACTTCTCCTCAGGGTAAAGCTGTATTTTATCCGCAATGATAATGACGCATGCCTTCGGACAGCGGTCCGGACTCAGGCCCAGGTTGCCCTTGCCCCTTGTCACCACCAGCCTGATGTAGCCATCGCGCAGTCCATTTTGACGGATGGTTTCAAGCGTGGCCGCTTCAAGCTCCGCGAACGTTAGTGGCATCTTGAGCGCGATCGCCTTGGCCGAGTCCCAGAGCCGCTCCAAGTGCTCGGTCAGGCGGAAAACCCGTCCGTTATAAAAGCGGATCCCTTCAAAAATCCCGTCTCCGTAGAGAAGCCCATGGTCAAAAACGGATACCTTGGCTTCGGATTCAGGGTAAAAAACGCCATCAATGTAGATCTTCATGTGGGTGGTAGAGTGTGGGGTCGGAGTTCCAACTGGGTGGACGAGCTCTTGCCGGGGCATCACCAGGCATTCGCCTAATGAACCAGCTGGCCGTCCCGAATTTCAAGGCGTCTATCGCCTTGTTTGGCCAAATTCGCGTCGTGCGTCACAACCACTAACGTTCGTTGCTTTTCACGCGTGAGCGCAAGCAACAATTCGATAATCGTCGCTCCGGTTTTCGAATCCAAATTCCCCGTCGGTTCATCAGCGAACAGAAGCGAGGGGTCGTTCATTAGCGATCTGGCAATTGCCACGCGCTGTTGTTCCCCGCCCGAAAGCTCTGCGGGAAGGTGGTGCAAGCGGTCCGCCAATCCTACCCGCTCCAAGCCCTCTTGGGCGCGCCGCTTGGCGCCACTACCAAAGTTCCCACCAATCATCGCGGGAAGAGCGACGTTCTCGAGGGCGGTGAGCTCCGGGAGAAGAAAATACCCTTGGAAGACAAAGCCAATCTTCCGGTTGCGGCGAACGCACTCGGCCCCATCGCCCTTGGCGTAAAGCGTCTCACCGTCAATGAGTACGCTTCCACTCTCTGGCTTTTCCAGGCCT
>CAMDSZ010000409.1 GCA_945906945.1 Akkermansia muciniphila | reverse complement strand
CTCTCCTACGAGCCATTGAGCGAGCCGCCCGAAAGACTGCGGCTCGCAGCCCAAACCCGGGCACTGCAAACCCGGATCGCCTGGATGCAGGAGGGAAATCCAGTGGTCTTTTGAAAATTTCATACACAGTCGGACTCGTCGCGCTGTTGCGTTTGCGCGTCGTCTTGAGCCATTGTAACCGGATTCTGCATGACAAAATTCACGCCACCCCTGACCGCTGTTCGCCTTCTCTTAAGCGCCGCCTCCCTGCTCGTGACCCTGAATGCCCCGCCGCTCTGCGCACAGGAGGGCTCGCCTGCTGCGCCGACGACTCCGGCGCCCGCCACTCCACCGGCACCGGCAGCACCATCAAATGCGCCCGAGCCAGAGACGGCGGCGACTGGAGGAGCACCAGCCACTGGAGCAGCACCAGCCACGATCGAAGCCGCCCCTCCAAAAACACCCCCCCTCGAGCCCATCTTGGCCGAGGCTCCCGCTAACGAGGCTTCGCAGGCCGCTTCAAAAACCGGGGCACCTAACGCCTCTCAACCCCAAACGGGATCCCACAACGGCAAGATCTCATTTTCCTCGTGCAACGTTGAAGGGAAGGAAATCGCCATCACCTTTGATGACGGCCCGCATAAAACAAACACCCCGCAGCTCCTCGACACCCTCAAACAGCGCGGTATCCGTGCGACTTTCTTCGTAGTCGGACAGAACGCAGCGGAATACCCAGACATTCTGAAGCGAATCGTCGCGGAAGGTCACGAGTTGGCGAATCACTCCTACAGCCATCCGGTGCTGGCCTCGATGTCGCAAAGCGCAGTGCACGAACAATTGGAAAAAACACATCAAGCGGTGCTCAGCGCAACCGGTGTTGCAATGAAACTCTTGCGCCCACCCTACGGGGCATTCAGCGAGCCACAGCGCCGAACCGCAAACGGCGAGTTTGGATACAAAACCATCCTGTGGAGCGTTGATCCATTGGACTGGAAGCACCGGGACGCAGCGCGCGTGCAGAGCGAGATCCTCTCGCACACGCAGGCCGGGGCCATCGTCCTTGCCCACGACATTCACAAATCCACCGTAGACGCGATGCCGGACACTTTGGATAAACTCACCGAGAAAGGTTTCAAATTCGTCACCGTATCTGCGCTGCTTGCACTCGACCGCTCGCCCGCTCAGAAACCCCCAGCTGATCCGGCAGGCGCTCCAGTCACTCCAACCAAATCCAATTCGCAACCGAAGAAATCGGAGGAGAAAAAAACAATCTCCTCCTCCAAATCTTTAAAACCAACCACGCCAAGCGCAACTCCTCCCACAGCCGCGCCTGCGCCCGTTTCGAAGCTTTCTGCACAGACTGAAAAGAGCACCGAGAAAGCTGCGTCAACGCCCACTTCAAGTTCGAAAAAACCAGCGCAACTCTCCGACGAGGAGATCAAAAAGAAATGGTTCGAAAGCTTCAAACGCTGACACGAGACCTACGCCGGATTCTTGGAACCGGACTTGTCAGCGACGATGCGGAGACTCTTACTTCTCACGCAGGCGACAAGTGTTTTGCAAATCATCCACCTGAAGTGGTGGTGCGGGCAAAGCGCACGCAGCAAGTCTCCAAGGTCCTCGCGTACGCGAGCAAAGTCGGCGTGCCTGTCACCCCGCGTGGCGCGGGCTACGGCTACGTGGGCGGTTGCGTACCGCTGTGCGGGGGCATTGTGCTCTCGGTCGCTGGAATGCAGCGTATCAAGGAGATCCATTTCGAGGACGGAGTCGCCGTAGTCGAACCCGGCGTCATCACCGGCCACCTGCAGTCTGAGGCGCGCAAGCGCGGTCTTTTTTATCCGCCGGATCCCGCGAGCCTGAAGGACTGTAGCCTCGGCGGGAACATCGCGACCAATGCAGGCGGGCCGCGCTGCCTCAAATACGGCGTGACCCGACACTACGTTCTGGGCCTTGAGGTGGTCCTGCCTGACGGTGAGATCCTGCGAACCGGTGGCCGCACCCACAAAAACAAAACGGGCTTCGATTTAGTCGGTATGTTTGTCGGCTCCGAAGGACTGCTCGGCATCGTGACGGAGGCAACCCTTCGTCTGTTGCCGCTACCTCCGGCCAGGGCCAGTCTATCAGCTGGCTTCGCGACTTTCCGCGAAGCTGCAGACGCAGTTCAGGCGGTGTTCAAAGCGGGGTTTCTTCCCTCCGCACTCGAAATCGCGGATGCATTCACCCTGCGTTCGGCCCGCGAACATTGCGGCACGGCGATCGTACCCAACGGAGAAGGCCATCTTCTAGTCGATCTCGACGGCCAAACAGCATCGGTTCGCGCCGAATCCCTCGCGCTGCAGAAACTGCTCAGGGATCGAGGCGCGCTCAGCGTCAAACGTGCGATTGGCGAAGAGGCGTGCGAGGCCCTGTGGACACTGCGCAGGAAATTCTCCGAATCCCTTAAAGCCACCGGTCTGACGAAACTTAACGAGGACATTGTCGTACCTCGAAGCCGCGTCACCGATTTGGCGCGCTTTGCCGAGAAGCTCAGCAAACGTTCCGGATTCCCGATTGCGTGCTTTGGGCATGCAGGCGATGGAAATATTCACGTCAACATCATGGCTGCCGGCTATCACTCGGATACCCTCGTCAAATCAAAGGTGGACAAGGCGCTGGACGAATTGTTTAAGCAGGTCCTCGCGTGGGGCGGCGCGATCACCGGTGAACACGGGATCGGGATCGCAAAAAAACGCTGGTGGCCCCAGGCAGTTTCCGATGTGAGCCAGACAGTCCATCAAAACATCAAGGCCGCGCTGGACCCCAAGGGCATTCTCAACCCTGACAAATTTGTGACAATCAAGAGGTCCCGTTGACTCCCACTTCGGGTGCTGCTAGGTCTTTGATTCGTTCACGAGAGTCTCGCCACCAGCTTGGGACGCCTCCGGGGAGCGCATTGCCCCTGAAGAATGAGATCGCCCCTCGCCTGGCAGGCTCCCCGCCGCTCAAGCGGCATTTGCAAAGTCGGCCCGCAGTTTTTTAAGCGTCACCTATGCTGGAACGAACCGTACTCGTACTCAACCGCCTCTGGCAGGCGGTCAACGTCTGCTCCGCCCGCCGCGCCTTCGTGCTACTCTGCGCCGGCCAGGCGCAAGTGGTGCACTCCGCCGAGGGGAACTTCTTCACCCACGATTTCGCCAGCTGGCGGGATCTCTCCGAGCGCGAACCCTCGGAGGACATGGTCAACACCGTGTCCCTCAAGATCCGGGTTCCCAGCGTGATCGTGCTGCTTCTCTTCGACCGCATGCCGCGCAAGGAGGTGA
>CAMDSZ010000408.1 GCA_945906945.1 Akkermansia muciniphila | reverse complement strand
CGGCGAGTTTTCTGAATGGTGCAGCAGGCGCGCTCACCGACCGACAGACAACCGTCTTTGGAACGCAAACGACCAGCGCGCTTCAAAACGTACCGATTCTGGGAGCGCAGCAAGTGCTCAGCGCGTATGCAAAACAAATACTGAACAGCATCCAACGGGACGGCTTCTTTGTACGGGTCCCGGCAGGCAAACAGTTCTACGTCTACGTGACCCAGACCTTGGACAAATCAAGGGCGGCGATCGGCGGCACACGGTCCCTGCGGCAGGACCCATTGGCCACAGAGTCCCTTGGGCCCCGCGCCAGCGCAGCCTCTGTTTTGAGCCGCGGCGAGAGAGCGGAGCCCGTGTCCTCCGAAACTTTTGAGATTCCATTCCGAGAAGCAACGCCACTGCAACCCGCCACCGTTCCATGAGACTCCCGTCGATCATCACCGCATGCGCCCTTACAACCGCATGCACCGCGACAAAGCCCGCATTCTCCCCTGCGGCGCGCATGCCAGACACCGTGCTGCTTCAACCGCAAAGCGGCTCCGTGCGACTGCAAGAACGAGTGAAGCCATACCCGGTCGGTCGTTATATCGATCCTAACAACGGCCAAATCATGCATGAGTCCCACACCGTCTACCGGGTTGAAAGCCCTGCCAGATGGAGTCTAAGCGGCGGCGACCGTTGCATAAGCACGGCGCCCTCAAACCGTGCACAGGGACCCAAAAACTCAGACACAACCTGCGCAAAGGACGAACTGCTAATGGAAGTGAACCGCCAAAAGGCGGTCACGCGGACAGTCGTGCAAAGCAGCGAAGCCGTTTCCTCACAACTGGCCGCTCTTGCAGCAACACTCGAGGAAAACCGCAAAGCATCTGGCACTTCCCTCGAACTGCGGCAGCAACTCGAGGAGGCCAAGAAACGGCTCGAGCGTCTAGAGCAGGAATCCAGGGAAATGCGCCAAACAACTCGGAGTGCAAACGGGCACTCCACGGCCGAGTGGTAAGCGATCCGGAGAAAAGAACTCCCAAAAACCGAAACCAGTCACCACCGTGACAATGAACCGACAAAGCCAAGCCACAAACCATGCCAGCGACACGCCGTCGTCACTAGGTACAGCAGAGTTCTACCGCGGCAAGCTGAGGGAAATCCTCGGCCCGAACCTGCCGAAAATGCTGGAAGATCCGAGTCTTCAATCAGCCTTGGAGCGTCATTTTGAAGGGATCCCGACCCTGCAACAAACCGCCGAAGCTGTGCTCACTGCGGCATGCCAGATCAAAAAGGGGCAGATCCAGCGGGGCTCCATCGGCGCATGAATTGTGCGTCGCGCGGGTGATTCGATGCTCTCAGTTTTCAAGACCAAGGAACGACCCCATTCGGGATGGATACCTTGCTTGCGTAACGCCCTCGCCTGGATCAATTTGGCAACTGTTGCATCGGAGCCTTCGCGTGACCGACAATCCAGCCAGTCGAACTTTCCTGCGTCGCGCGCCCCCCGCGCGGGGGGCGACCGCCTCGGGGTGGTCATCAATATAAGTTTTAGTTTCTATTAGAGCAGTTTAATTAATATTGTAGCCGTTTAGAACCCGAGTACAGTGCCTAAATGAAGGCTCTGTCCATTGATCTGCGGGAACGAATTTTGGCTACCTACGACAAGGAAAACGCCACTCGAGAGGATGTGGCCAGACGCTTCCGCGTTTCACTTGGCATGGTGAAAAAGCTCATTCAGCAGCGACGACATACCGGAAATATCCAATCGCGCCGGCATCTGTGCGGACGCAAGCCTCGGATTTTGGAAAACCACCGCAGCCAAATGCGGGATCTTGTGAACAAAAAGCCGGATATGACTCTTGCTGAACTGCGTGATGCCGTCGGTTTAAACTGTACGCTGCCGGCGATCCATTATGCTTTGGTGCAGATGGGGCTCTCATATAAAAAAAGACTCTCCATGCCAGCGAGCAAGAGCGCGAAGATGTCGCCAAAGCTCGGGCAAAGTGGTTCCGTCAACAAGGCAAGATAGACCCATCTCGTCTTGTTTTTCTGGATGAATCAGCAGCCAAGACCAACATGACACGCCTGCGAGGTCGTTGTGAGCGGGGCAAGCGTCTGCGCTTTTTGTGCCCGCATGGTCACTGGCGCACGGTGACCATGATCTCTTCGATTCGATTGGATGGATCAACAGCTTGCATGACAATTGACGGAGCGACCGACACGGAAACCTTTCGGGCCTACTTGAGTGAAGTACTCCTGCCTACACTAAAATCCGGAGACATTGTGATCATGGACAATCTTACCCCTCACAAGAATGAAGAAACCCTCGCCCTAATTGAAGCCGTTGGAGTCAGCGTCTGGTTTCTTCCAGCCTACTCGCCAGACCTTAACCCGGTTGAAAAGATGTGGAGTAAAGTTAAGCAAGCCTTGCGATCCTTGGAGCCTCGAACTCACGAGCAACTCTTGGATGCAATCGCCCACGCTCTTTCTCGAGTTACCCCATCCGATGCTCGAAATTGGTTTGCATCGTGTGGCTATATTATTATTTAAAATACTCTAGTCATTTACTCTTCAGTTGACGCAAGTAAATCTGCATAAAAAATATGCATTGAAATCTCGATCACGAGAGTTCTGCCGCGAAAATTGAAATTCTCAAGGCTCAAAGCGCATCGATAAAGGCACGAATCGAGACTAAGTCTGGATCCGCAAGTGCCTCCTTTTTCACCTTAGGATATAGTGTTAGATGCTCTGTGAGAAGATGCTGAGCCTCATTAAGATTACCGTGGAGACATTCAAAACATGCTAGGTTGTACCGGACCTTGTCACTCGCCTCAGGACTGCGGCCTCCCCAGTCGCGCAATAAAGCCACTGCCCCCTGATAGTCGCCTTTCGCTTTGAGTAAACTCCCGAGATTGTTGACTACCTGCAAGGTATCTGGATGCTCTGCTCCAAGCGTCTTTTCCCTTCCCTTAAGCGCGCGTCGGTAGAACCCCTCCGCCCCCTCGTTATCGCCCTTGGCTTTGAGTAAACTCCCGAGGTTGTTGACTACCTTCAAGGTATCTGGATGCTCCGCTCCAAGCGTCTTTTCCCGTCCCTCAAGCGCGCGTCGGTAGAACCCCTCCGCCGCCTCGTAATCGCCCTTGGCTTTGAGCAAAACACCAAGATTGTTGACCCCTTGTAACGTATCTGGATGCTCCGCTCCAAGCGTCTTTTCCCGTCCCTCGAGCGCGCGTCGGTAGAACCCCTCCGCCCCCTCGTTATCGCCCTTGGCTTTGAGTAAACTCCCGAGGTTGTTGACCCCTTGTAACGTATCTGGA
>CAMDSZ010000407.1 GCA_945906945.1 Akkermansia muciniphila | reverse complement strand
GCTGATCCGGCGACGTTGGGGTACAAACTTTACCACCGCACCGATGTGAAGGGGCGCATCGCAGAAATCCAGTGCGAGGTTCACAGCCGAGCGTTGATGGGTATTGACGAGAAACGCGACTTGCTGAGGCAGATGATCGAGGGAACGGTCCCGACCAAGGTGAACAAGCGCAAGGACGGCACCGTAGAGGCGGTCTTTGATATGCTTGGGGCTTTGGTAGCGGATGCCAAGATGGCAGGAGAGTTTGACGGTACCGCAGCAGCGAACGAACCCGAGATCAAATTTGAATTCGAGATGTACCATCGGAACCACCCAAACCCGCCGCGGGAATGGTTGAGGCGGGGGGGTGATGCCGGAGGCAATTGAAGTGGGTTGAAAAGGGTCGCTCTGGTCTTCTTTGAACAGCTATTGCCGTTGTGTTGCAGTGCACTCAAGGAAGCACTTGAAAACCTAGGTGCCCGGCGCACTCTCGCTGTCGAATATCTGCTGATACGAATTCTAACTCTCCCGCAAGTCGCGCAGCAGCAAGGTGCAATGCATCGTTTGTGCGCACAAATAGCGGCGGTGAATGAAGCAGGCATTGGCGTAAAACCTTTGCGTACTCAACTTCCAGTTCCACGCTGAATGGAATTTCACGAATGTCACCGGTGGCCAAATCACCCAAAAAGTCGTTGTACAAACGATCCGCTTCCCCTTTGGGCAGGGCACCCTCTCCCTCTCTGCGTACAAATGCCGCCTGCAACTCGTGCCGAGCGATAAAAACTGTGACTATATCATTGCCTTCGGCAGCAATGCCGCTGAACACCGAGCTATCGTTCTCCGTAAGAAAAAGCTTCAGCAGGGCAGATGTATCCCAGTGCGCCATTGCTGATTAATCCCCACGAAGATCGCTCATCATTTGCTGGATTGACGTGCCAGCCGTGCTGGTGGTTCCCCTCAGCCGACGTTGCTCCATACTGCGCAACCAAGCATCCCTTCGGGCAGCAGTAGTTGGTTGTTTGACCACGCTTGAGCCAACAACGGACTGAAGCCATTTTAAGAGCATTTGCTGCTCTGAAGTCGGCAAGGCGGTGACCGCGCTTTCAATCTCCATCAGTTTACTCATGCCAAAAGGATAGCATTATTTTCTCGGGGAAACAAGTCCGCCAAAAAGCGGCCTAAGCTCGAATTTTGACGGGATACGTCGCGGCGTTCGCCTCTGGTGCTGGGGGCGCGCACTCGAAAGGGGCAATCGCTGTCACGTTTTCGGGCTGAAGCATTCCGCCAATGTCCACAGCCACCCGCTCCTTATGATCGGCGTAATGCATTGCGGTGACCTGGATATCAGCGTGGCGAAGGAACCGGCTCGCAGCATGAATCCCGCTCTTTGTGCTGATCATACTGCCCGCCTCTTTTCTGAGGGTATGGATAGGTTTCTTCACATCCAGACCGTTGCTACGCAACCAAGTCAGTGTTCGCTTGAAGATGGAATTGCAGCGGTACTGTCTGCCCCAGTCATGAACTCCAGACGTGCCGCCCTCCCGCTCGACCACAAAGTCGCCCGTAGCCCGCGCACGATAACCTCGGAAAATCGTGCACAAAGCTTCGTCCATTTGGACCTCCCCAGCTGAATCTTCGCTTTTGAGTGAACCCGCCTCAGTCGTCTCAATCCGGATGACACCGCTGTTGAGGTCAATCTGCCGCCAAAGCAGCTTGTCAATCTCCCCACGACGCAAGCCCACTCCCACGCCTAGGAGAAGGACTTTGAACGCCTCCGGATCAGATGTTCCAAGCTCGGTCTGGGCTTTTTGAAGTAAGGCCGCTGCGTCCACCTTTGAATGATACCGCATCGACTCGCGGGGGTACTTCTCGCAATCCGCAAACGGAATGGGAGAGGGCAATTCAATGCCGCTGACAAACCTGAGTAGCTTCTTCGAGAACAACGCACCTGCCTGCCGGAGGATTGAGTTGCAACTGATCTTGGCGGTTCGCTGCTCTGCGGGGTTTGCGCCAGCCTTCGCAACAAAACGAATCCTCCATTCTTGGAGTGCCTTCGGCGTCAGAAGATCCAGGGCCGCCGCATTAACTGCGGCTCTGTACGCACTCCCCTTACTGCGTGAAAAACGCTTCTTCGTCTTCGTGACGGCGAGGATATCCCCGACGATCAAGCGCAGGCATCGTGCGTAGCTTCCAAAGGTCGCCGGTGCTCCGGCAAAAACTTTCCCGACGGTCTCAATCCACAACCCTACGGTCGCGATCTCAGCAAGCGGTTCCTCCTCCTGCTCCTTAGGACGGTGCCTGGCCAGCGTCTCCTCAACTCCAAACGTGGCAAGTTCCTTGTAAATACTAGCCGCCTGACGGGCTGCCGCATCCTTGTTGCCTGTGTGGAGGCTGAAGGACAGGCGGCGACCCTTGAAGGTCAGCTGGAGGTTCCAGTGGGGGGAAGCCTCGCCCCGACTGTTGACCGGCTTTTTGATGCGGGAAGGCCAATAGCGGGTATCCGTTTTGGCGAACCGAGCCTGTATTTTGTTTGGTAATTGCTTGGTAATTTTCGTGCTCATCCCTGTTTTGACTTGTGCCACTATATCCCTGGACAGTCAATTCACAAAAAACTATAAGTCAGCAAGTTATGTGGATCAAATCGGAACACAGCGTGTCATAAGTGAACAAAACGAGTCCTCTAAAAACATTGATTTGTAATCAGCAGGTCGTCGGTTCGAGCCCGACTGCCGGCTCCCTCTTTAAACAACACATAAAGAGGGATTTGTGACTCAGATTGAATGACCTCTTTCGGCGCATGGCGGTTTAACTGTCCGGTTTCTGTCCGGTTTTCACAGCTCTCAAAAAACCACACCTCTTCGCCCTCTTGCCGGGAGATCACGTCACGAGGGTGGCCTAACATAACCGGGGCTGAAGAATTCTCGCGCCACCCACCGTCCTTCCTGGGCCTTGCCTACCCCCGGCACCACCCCCGACCGAGAACAGGGACCGATGCGCCAAGGCGCTCGCTAAAATTTTGGAGAGGCAGAGCTCGTACCGATTAGTGCCCCGAGCTTTTTTTGATATTCAAAAGTCGACTACTTTCTCAGAAGTCCTCGGAGCGTTGGTGTGATCGAGTGATCACCCACAGCGTCCAGGCTGAAGAAATCGTGCCGGGGGGTGAAAAGCAATTTCTTATCCTTTTTTCCCGGAAACCAAAGCCAGCCTCGCACATAATGGCCGGATTTCGCTGTACGCCAGGCCTAGAATCGGGCAAAAGCAATTCTCCTTTAACGCTCCCGCGTCCAGGCTGAAGAAATCGTGTCGGGGGGTGAAAAGCAATTTCTTATCC
>CAMDSZ010000406.1 GCA_945906945.1 Akkermansia muciniphila | reverse complement strand
ATCGGGATCCCCAACTCGGGCATCAGCCTGAGTTATTCCAACAACGGGTTGCTTGGCACGGGCGATGCCGACATCTTGATCTCGCTAAAAAAAGGCCACGCCCCCACGGCGGATTACGAGAAGGCCATCAGGAAGGCCATGGCTCACTCCTTCCCTGACACTTTGTTCTATTTTCTACCTGCAGACATCGTGAGCCAGACTTTGAACTTCGGAATTCCAGCGCCATTCGACATTCAAATCAGAGGGCGTGATCAGGCTGGCAACCGCCTCATTGCGGCGCGCCTTTGCGACGAATTGAAGCGCGTCAATGGTGTGGTGGACGTTCGGATCCAACAGCCTGCAGATTTGCCGAGATTAAGCGTCGAGGTTGACCGCGAAAAAGCGGCGCTGATGGGCTTGAGCGAGCGTGATGTGGCAAATGCGCTCCTCTTGAGCCTGAGCGGCAGTGGTCAGGTTCAACCCATTTTCTGGCTCAATCCGATGATCGGCGTACAGTACCTCGTGAATTTTCGGGCCCCCGAGTCCGTCATGAGCTCCTTAAGCGCGTTGGATGAGGTGCCGGTCACTCGCAATATTCCAGGCGCAGGAAACGGCCAGATTTTATCAAACTTGGTGTCGATCCGGCGCACGCAGACATCCCCTCTCGTTTCGCACTTCAACATTCTGCCCGTGATCAACGTGTTTGCCGGCGTTTCGGGTCGTGACCTTGGCGGAGTGCAGGCCGATGTTGAACCAATCCTCGAAAAGTTCCGCAGACAGCTGCCGAGAGGCTCATTTATTGAGCTGCGTGGACAAGTGGAAACGATGCACAAAAGCTTTGTCGGTTTGGCACTTGGATTGGCGGGCGCAGTGGTGTTGATCTACCTGCTGCTTGTGGTGAATTTCCAAAGCTGGCTGGATCCGTTTATCATCATCACGGCGCTTCCCGGAGCGGTCGCCGGAGTGGTTTGGGCACTTCACCTCACACAGACACCGATGAGCGTGCCGGCATTAATGGGGGCCATCATGAGCCTTGGCGTTGCAACAGCGAATTCGGTACTGATTGTGAGTTTTGCAAGGGATCGAGTGCGAGACGGATTGAGCCCGATGGATGCTGCGATCGAAGCAGGAGTTACACGGCTGCGGGCGGTGATTATGACAGCGCTTGCTATGATGATCGGCATGGTGCCGATGGCGCTGAGCCTGCAGGAGGCCGGTGAGCAGAACGCACCGCTCGCACGCGCCGTCATCGGCGGGCTTTTCTTTGCGACGCTGGCCACGCTGTTTTTCGTTCCTTGCGTCTTTGCCATCCTAAGACGCAATATCAAGGCAGAGAATCTTACTTCCCCCGACGAGATCCTACCCGAGGTTGTTTTAACTACGGCCGCTCGATAATTTCGAATCGTACCCAGAACATCTCCCTTCTCAAAACGCATCCCATGAGCAAAGTCAAAATACCAAAAGTCGGAATGATCAGCCTTGGCTGTGCGAAAAACCTTGTCGACGCGGAGATCATGCTTGGCGACATCCTCGCGCAGGGAATGGAAATCACCAACGATGCGGACGAGGCGGATGTTCTGGTGGTCAACACCTGCGCATTCATCGACTCTGCTAAAGAAGAGTCCATCGAGGCCATTTTGGAGTCACACCAGAATCGGGGCCTTAAAAAACGGGCTGGGCAGCGGCTCATTGTGACAGGCTGTATGTCCCAGCGCTTTTCCAAAGACCTCTCATCCGAGATGAGTGAGGTCGATGCTTTCCTAGGGCTCGATCAGGTCGCCGACGCGGGAAAGCTGATTAGAGACGTGCTCAGCCGGCCGATTGCTCCCGGCCTGCGGGCGTCGCCCCGGTCTGCAAAGGCAGCGAAAGCTCTCACCGACGAATCATGGGAGCCGCTGAATCTCGTCTCCCGGAAACCAGTCTACATTCCCGATTGGGACACCCCACGCGTCCGGCTGACCCCTGCGCACACGGCTTTCACTAAAATCGCAGAAGGTTGCAATCACCCTTGTTCGTTCTGCGTCATTCCCCAGATGCGCGGCAGGCACCGCTCAAGGACGGTGGACTCGGTCGTGTCAGAGGCGCGCCAACTTGTGAAGGAGGGAGTGAAGGAAATCAGCCTCATTTCGCAGGATACAACGTACTACGGGATGGATTTGTGGGAGCAAAAGGCCGGCCCACGCCAACCAGTGGACTCCTCAAGGGGAACGACGCTAACGGCCCTGCTCAAGGAGCTCAATGCGATCAAGGGAGACTTCTGGATCAGGCTCCTTTACACCCATCCGGCGCACTGGAGCGAAGAGTTGATCCGCTGCATCGCTGAATCACACAAGGTGGCGCGCTACATTGACATGCCCCTTCAGCACATTCATCCGCGCATGCTCAAGCTCATGCAGCGAGAGACCAGCAGCGAACATATTGAAAATTTAATCACCAGCATCCGGGCCGGCATTAAGGGGATCAACATCCGGACAACTTTCATCGTGGGCTTTCCCGGCGAAACGGATGAGGAGTTTGAATACCTGCTGGATTTCATTGAGCGCACCCGTTTCGAGCGACTGGGAGTGTTTACTTACTCGCAGGAGGCGGGCTCAAAAGCAGCCAAGATGGAGGGGCAGCTTCCGACCAAAATCAAACAAGCTCGCTACCGCAAGGCGATGAAACTGCAGCAGAAAATCGCCAAGGAAATCTCCGAGGCGCAAGTCGGCAAGATTGTACGGGCCTTGGTCGATCAGCCCACTGTCGCACGCAGCCACGGCGACGCTCCTGACATCGATGGACGCATTCTCCTAAGCTCCCCCGCCCCGGTGGGCCAGTTTATCGATGTGAAGATCACCGGCACTCAGGTGTACGATCTGATTGGCGAACCCCTCTGAGTTAAGTAGACCGAGCCGAGCCGCTGTCGAGCTCAGGTCGAGCTGAAATTAAGCTCGACTCGCGCGCTGCGGATCAGCGCGACAGCCCCGATTGCGACCGTTACGGCTTGAATGCGGAGTGCTCGCGATTACCGCTGCTCAAAACATACGCCACCAAATCGAAGATCTCATCCTTCGTAAGCATGTTCAGCAACCCAGGTGGCATCGGAGAAATCTTGCTCGGCTCGATGCTCTTCACCTGCTTGCGGTCGACTGAAATCCGCTGATTTGGATCTGACGGATCGGTGTTGATAGTGACGCTATCTCCGGAAAGGTTCACCACCACTCCGGTCACCGTTTCGCCATTTTCTTTGGTGAGGACACTTGGCACAAACTGCTCGTTGATTTCCTTGCTTGGATTGATGATTTGATCGAGCAGGTCGTGGGGGCTGTAGCGCCCACCCGCGCCGGTGAGATCAGGCCCCGTCATTCCGC
>CAMDSZ010000405.1 GCA_945906945.1 Akkermansia muciniphila | reverse complement strand
GCTAAAAAATCCTGAAGGTTACCTTATCGGCTATTCCTCCTGCGCGAAATCTAAGAAGCCTTCGAAACTCAAAGAGCGGGCAGGTTCCGTAGATTACGAAGGTTATTCCTGAGGCTGAGATCGAGAGCGCTTGATCCAAGTGCAAAAGCCAAGCTTACAAGCATTTTGCGGCTGCATCATCGAGCAAGCTTTGGTAAATCCCACTTATGCAGACTTGGTCAATCACCCTCCACGGACCAGCAGGCGTCATCAGCACGGTCGATACTGGCGAATCACAGTTCGTGATCGGTACGGAAACTGCCAGTGACGTATTCACGGTCCATGGCGAGGGAGTTACTGAGCGCCATGCGTGGGTCTGGATCAGTGAAGCAGGTTTGCAGGTGGAGGATCTGGGTGGTGGAACGCTGGTCAACGGCTATACGATCACTGAGCGCGCGCAGCTGGAGTATCCGGCGAGTGTTCAGGTGGGTGAACTGACTTTGGTTATCGCTGTGAAGGCTGCGGAGTCAGCGGCTGTATCCCCCACTCCCAGCTCATTGGACATCACCATCCCACAGCGGGCTGTGACGAAGAGCAAGGCCAGCATGGATGTGACGATTCCGCAGAGAACGCCCACACGAGGGAATGTTCAGAAGGCCGCATCAACAGGGACGCCCTCTGCGCAGTCAAGCTCAGCAGACGAAGCGTCAACGCATTGCAAGTACACTCTCGTCCGCGAAATCGCCAGGGGCGGCATGGGACAAATCTACTTTGGGGAAGATCCCCAGCTTAAACGCAACGTAGCCGTTAAAGTCAGCAGTGTCAGTGAGGCAGGTGAAGATCCTAGGTTTTCAAAAGAAGCAGAAGTGCTGGCGCAGCTTGCCCATCCTAACATCGTTCCCATCCACAACATTGGCGTCGATTCGCAGAGTCGTCCGTTCTACTCGATGAAGTTGGTGAAGGGGCGTACGCTTCAGGCCGTCTTAAACCTGATACGCGACGGTGACGCTACTGCGACCAAAGAATACCCCCGCGCTACGCTGCTGACCATCTTTCGAAAAGTTTGTGATGCCATGATGTTTGCCCATAGCAAGGGCATCCTTCATCGGGATCTTAAGCCTGAGAACATCATGGTGGGTGAATACGGCGAGGTACTGGTCATGGACTGGGGGTTGGCAAAAGTGCTGGGTGAACGCGAAGAACAGAGCTCGAGCGTTTCACGAGTCAATGATACCGGCGACTATGGGATGACCATGGAGGGTGAAGTGATGGGTACGCCGCAGTACATGTCGCCGGAGCAGGCCATGGGTATGGTGGCTGAGCTGGACGCTCGTTCGGACATCTACAGTTTGGGCGGGATTCTCTATGCGATTCTTACCCTGCGTCCGCCGATTGATGGGACGACCTTGGAGGAAGTGCTCACCAAGGTGAAGAATGGGAGCATCAGCTCGATGGTGACCAAGCGCGGGGGTAAAGGTGCGGTAACAGTGGGTGCACCTACGGCGATGGGTGCTGAAGTCCCAGAGGCGTTGCAGGCGGTCACTCTTAAAGCGATGGCGACTGATAGAAATAAGCGCTACGCGAGCGTGGAACTGTTTGCTGGTGATATTGAGCGCTACCAGAACGGCTTTGCAACCAACGCAGAGGAGGCTGGAACACTGAAGCGGATCAAGTTGTGGGTTGGTCGCAACAAGGTTCTTACGGGTGCCGCCGCGGTATTGGTGTTTGTTGTTGTTGGATTCACGATGCGGATTTTACAGAAGGGGCGTGAGGCGAGAGAGGCGTTGCAGAACTTGCGCGATACGGCACCCACATTTGCGATGCGTGCTAAAGACGCGCTGCACGACGGGCAGTTTGAGGACGCTTTAAGCGCTGTCACATTTGCGGCGAATATTCAGCCAGAAAGCGCCGACTACCACGCTTTGCGAGGAAACGTACTGCAGGTACTGCTGCGCTGGCCGGAGGCTGTTGCGGAGTACAGGAGTGCATTGCGTCTGTCTAAAGACGAGGAGGTATTAAAAAATCTTACCCTAACGGAGAGGTTGCTGGTTCTGCTCAAAGCAGAGGGCGATCTGAAGGCACGCAGTGTGTTGTTTGAATCGCTAAACTCTCAAGGCCGACAGTATGAAGCAATGGTGATAGGCAGGGAGCTGGGAGGTTTTTGGAAGGACAAAAAAGGGGGTCAAACGGAGGATTTGAGTGTTGTTCCCGAGCTCGTGCGGCGTTTGGAGGAAAAATTGCTGCCCGTACCTGGAACCCAAGTGCTCATGAGTAAGACGGAATTCACGGTTGGCGAATGGAAGTTATATTGTCGTGCGGCTGGGCTTCCCGAGTGGCAGCAACCGGGCAGTTGGAGGCAGGCGGTCCCGGACTTTATACAAACGGATGACCATCCGCTCGTTTTCGTTAGCTGGAAGCAGGCGAAGCGATTCTGCGCTTGGTTGAGCCTGAAGACTGGCAACGAATGGCGAATGCCCACAGATGCCGAGTGGGAAGCTGCTACGGGCGATTCCGAGTATGTCTGGGGCGATTATTATCCTCCGAAATGGGATGATGGAAATTACGCGGTTGCACCGGATGGCTCTACCGATCCGGCCAAGGTCGGCGTAGATGGCATTTTCGGCACGGCTCCTGTCGGTTCCTTCAAGCCAAATGCATTAGGTTTTTATGATTTGGGAGGAAATGTCTTCGAATGGATATGGGAAGAGGACATGCAGAGAAAGGGCCCGACTGTTCGTGGCGGTGGATGGAATCACGGGAGGGAATTTTGCTTGGCGAGAACCAAAACGGGTAGCGGTGGCAAATGGGGTAACGGCGGTGCAATTGGAGGAAGCCTCATTACGGTGGCTCCCGAAGACCACAATGACGCAAGCCGCGGTTTTCGCGTGGTACGAACGGTGGGAATGTAAGCCAGTATTTTTCGGCATCACATGAAAACCGAACTTCCGAGCCTTTTGAGAGGTTAGCCCATTCGTCGTAACATTTCGCCAGGCGGAGGCTTGTGAAGCACTTCACCGGAGTTTACGGATGCTTCATAAGATAATTTACGCTAAACGCTAACGATGCAGACTTGGTCAATCACCCTCCACGGACCAGCAGGCGTTCTCAGCGCATTTGATACCAGTGAATCACAATTCGTGATCGGCACGGAAACTGCCAGTGACGTTTTCACTGTCCACGGTGAAGATGTTGCTGGGCGCCATGCGTGGGTGTGGATCAGCGAAGATGGATTGCAGGTCGAAGATCTGGGTGGTGGAACTCTGGTCAACGGCTATCACATTACGGAGCGCGTTCAGGTGGAGTATCCAGCGAGTGTTCAGGTGGGAGATGTCACGTTGGTGATTGAAGTCAAACTGGTGCAGCCG
>CAMDSZ010000404.1 GCA_945906945.1 Akkermansia muciniphila | reverse complement strand
GGAGTAGATGCCGGAGCCGCCTGCAACATCGAGCAGCGCATTGTGTGCTCTCAAGTCCACGGCCTTCGCGAGCGCAGGCCCGAGGAGAACGCCCCTGCAATCCATCCCAGCGGTGAATTGGTTTGCGAATGATTCGTCTTCCATGGCCTTCGCCCATGCCGCCATGTCCGTGCTGCTCCAGTTCGCGGTGCGCCCCGTTTTGAGCACGCTTAGAAACTCGAGAGTTTGGGGGCGTTGCTTGAGGGTGTCGTAGTAGGGTTTTAGGCTGAAGGGCGAAGAATCCACCAAGTGCTCTCTTGCGCGGGCGGTGAGGTGCCACACGCCTCCAGCCTGGGTTACAAGCCCCATGGCGGCGCTCAAGGTGATGAGCACGTCTGCCGGACGCACTTTGAGTTCAAAGTGTGCGCAGATCGCCCCGAGCGTCGAGGGGTGGTCTGCCAGCCATGTGTACAGGTTCAAGTGGCAGATGGCCGCGGCGAGAAGGTCGACGCCCATGAGACCGTCGCGCATGCGGTAAATCGACAAGGGATCTGTGACCGGCTCTTCAAAACAAAACGGGGAGTCCATACTCCTATGTAAAACACTTTCCCATCACCGGCGATCGCAGAGCCGGAAATTTACACACTTTTTTTTCGAATCTCGAACGGAATGGAACGGATTCGATGCATGCAATGAAATGGCTCAGGTGCTCCGGCTATTAGGTGCGATGCAGTAAGATTCAGTGCGATGAAAAAAGTACGGGCCCCGGAGCGAACTCCGGGGCCCGTGAACTTTGAAGCGCGTTTAAGGCAGAAGCGGCCTCAGGCAGACGTGACTTGCCCCAACGAGGCGAGTGTCACATTGATGGGACCACCTGCCGGCATTGCCGACTGGTGGCTTGGTCCTAGGACTCCACCTTTGCGCCGGTCCGCTTTCTCATATTCGCATCGAGGATCTTTTTGCGCAGACGCAAGCTCTTCGGCGTAGCCTCCACGTACTCGTCGGATCCGATGTATTCCAAGGATCGCTCCAAAGTCATCACCAGCGGCGGTGCCAATGAAATGCCCTTGCCATCGCCTTGGGAGCGCATATTCGTAAGCTTCTTCGCTTTGCACGGATTCACCGGCATGTCCTCAGGACGCGCGTTTTCTCCGATGATCATTCCTTCGTAGACCTCTTCCTGAGGCCCGATGAAGAGCCTGCCGCGCTCCTGAATCGACTCCAGCGAGTAACTCGTGCTGACGCCGTTTTCCATCGCAACCAACACCCCGTTGTTTCTCGATGGGATGTCCCCCTTGTGCGGTCCGTATTCCTTGAAGATGTGCGACATGATGCCGTGACCCTTGGTGCAGTTCACGAGATCCGTTTCAAATCCGATGAGACCGCGAGTCGGGGCAACCGCCTGGACACTCACGCTGCTCGCGAGATGCTCCATGTTCACGATCTCCGCCTTGCGTCCGGCAAGCGACTGGAGAATGTCTCCAAGGTTTTCATTTGGCACTTCAACGTAGACGGATTCCATCGGCTCCAGAAGACCGCCGTCCTCCGCGCGCTTGAAGATCACCTCGGGGCGCGACACCAGAATCTCGAAGCCTTCGCGGCGCATTTGCTCCACGAGGATCGCGATTTGCATTTCTCCGCGTGCTTTGACTTCGAAGTGGCCTGCGGCGTCCGTTTCGCTCACCTGGATGGAAACGTTTGTGCGCGCTTCGCGAATCAACCGCTCACGTACTTCGCGCGCGGTGAGCAGCTTGCCCTCGCGGCCAGCCAGCGGACTGTCATTGATGCAAATACGCATCGTGATTGTCGGCGGATCGATGTCGACGAACGGCAGCGGTTCGCGCGTGTCGTTGTCGGTGATAGTTTCGCCGATGAACACGTCCTCGAATCCGCAGATGCCGACGATGTCCCCGGCGTGCGCTTCCTTGAGTTCGATTTTCTGCAACCCTTGATGCCCGAATACGGCGGTGACTTTGCCCTTTTCCTTCTTGCCGTCCGCGTGAATGCAAACAACCTGATCGCTCTGTTTGACGGAGCCGGAAACAATGCGGCCGTAAGCGATCCGGCCGAGGTAGTCGGAGTAGTCCAGATTTGAAACAAGGAACTGGAAGTACTCGATCCCAGTGGGGCGCGGGGCGGGAATGTGCTTGATGATGGCCTCGAAGAGCGGCTCCATGTTGTCGCTTTTCTCGTCGACTTCGAGCTGCGCGAATCCGTCTCGGGCGCTCGCGTAAACCACGGGAAAATCGAGCTGCGCGTCGGTGGCGTTGAGCTCGAGGAAGAGTTCAAACACCATATCCAGCACTTTAAGCGGACGCGCGTTGTCGCGGTCGATTTTGTTGATGACGACGATGGGCTTCGCGCCGTTCTCCAGCGCCTTTTTGAGCACAAACTTTGTCTGCGCCTGCGGGCCGTCGTGCGCATCCACCACGAGCAGGACTCCGTCGATCATTTTCATGATGCGCTCCACTTCACCGCCGAAGTCTGCGTGGCCGGGAGTATCGACGATGTTGACGTGGTAATCCTTGTATTTGAATGCCGCGTTTTTCGCGCGGATAGTGATGCCCTTTTCTCTTTCCAAATCCATGGAATCCATGATCCGGATCTCCTGCGAGATCGCTTGGTTGGCACGGAAGGTTCCGGACTGCTTGAGGAGTTGGTCGACGAGCGTGGTTTTACCGTGGTCGACGTGGGCAATGATGGCGATGTTTCTGATGTGGTCCATTGTGGATCTTTGGGCGGCTGTACTGAGTTCGGGCATTAGGGTGAAAGCTTGCGCTCTCTTTCCCATTTTCTTTTCCGAACTCGAGGTGCTTGGGGGCGCACCCGTGTGGGTTTTAAAAAAATTGGGGGCGCAATATGCCGCCACTCTTCGTGATACGCAAGGGAGTAGAGCGGTTTCTGCAGGCTTGTAACCTAGGGAAGGGGTCGGAGTGTGGCGGAATTGGGACGGGCTGCGCTTTTGTTTGAGTGGGAATGTGCGTCAGAAGCAGTTTGTTGTAAGTGGGATGAAACGGGATATGTGATGTGAGGTTTGCCAAAGTGGAGCTGGGGCTCCGCGCTCCCAGGGAGACAACGGTGTGACAAAGGAATCTTCCTGAAAAGCGCCCGCTCCCCCCTGGGAGCGCGGAGCCACAGCTCCGCTTCCCCTGCGGGAGTTGTCACTCGAATTCCCAAGAAACCAATCAATGCGTGCTTGCCGACTGCTCTCGGTTTGAGGGAGTGTATTCGCACGCGTCCGTAGCTCAGCTGGATAGAGCATCAGATTTCTAATCCGATGGTCGCAGGTTCGAGTCCTGCCGGACGCGCCCTCTTGCTCTTGGGACGCCGCCATGCTTCGACCTGCGTGGGTCGCGAGTCGATAATGCTGTTAGCG
>CAMDSZ010000403.1 GCA_945906945.1 Akkermansia muciniphila | reverse complement strand
CAGGCGGTTTCCAGCGCAAAATGATTACCGGAAGGCTATTGTAAGCGATTTGTAAACCTCAGAAGAATCCCCTCGGCCATCCCGCGCACCCCACGCGCTTCCCATGCATAAGAATGTTTGTTAAAGCCAACGCTCCCGCTGACTTACTCAAAACACAACTTGCCGAAAGCGTTCGGCAAGGGCCGGATTGCGCTCTCACGGGTGACTAGCCGGGGATCGACGTCGATTTGCATTTGGAAAGCATTCAAGAACCGGAACGCTTTCCGCTCAAGGCACAGCTCAGCCCCGCGCCGTAATTTCGCGATGCGTGAGATCTTGGTCTGTTGGCAGCCCCCCGGGACCGCGTAGCCCCAGCTGCGCCTCGGCGCGGATTGCACCAAAGAAGCGGCGTGACAGCGACGCGGCTGGGCGGAAAGAAAACCGTCCTGTTGTGATCGTCTAAGCGCAGCTGGGGCTACGCGGTCCCAGGGGGGGGCGCCAAGGGCGCGAAGGCGGCGTAGCGCCGGAAAGCTTGCAACGGCGCGCCGGGGATTGGACATTGCTCGACTTGCTATGTCCGAGCTTCCCAAAACCTACGAACCCCAAGCCATCGAAGAAAAATGGTACGCCCAATGGCTAGCCTCAGGTTGCTTCGAAGCCAAACCAGAGCGCGTCAGCGAAAAACGGCCCGCCTACTCGATCGTTATCCCCCCGCCCAACGTCACCGGCGTCCTCACTCTCGGCCACGTTCTTAACAACACCATCCAAGACATCCTCGCCCGGCGCGCCCGGATGCTTGGCAAGGAAGTGCTCTGGCTGCCAGGCACCGACCACGCCGGCATCGCCACCCAAACTGTGGTGGAAAAAACGCTCAAGAAACAGGGTGCCATCCGCCACCGGGACGACCTCGGCCGCGACAAGTTTTTGGAGAAAGTCTGGGAATGGAAGGAAAAGCACGGCGGGATTATCATCCAGCAGCTCAAAAAACTCGGCGCCTCCTGCGACTGGAACCGGGAACGCTTCACGATGGACCCGGAATACTCCGCCTGCGTGCAGCGCGTCTTTGTCGACCTCTTCCAAAAGGGCGCCATCTACCGCGGCAAACGGATGGTGAACTGGTGCCCCGTCTCGCGCACCGCCCTTTCCGACGAAGAAGTCGTGATGAAGTCGCAGAACGGGCAGCTCACGCATTTCAAAATCGAGATCGCCGAAAAGCCCGGCACGTTCCTGAGCATCGCCACGACGCGGCCGGAAACGATCCCGGGCGACACGGCCATCGCCGTAAATCCGAAGGATCCGCGCTACGCGGCGTTCATCGGACTGCATGCGTTACGGCCGCTTCCCGCCGAGCAATCGCGGGATGAACGGCTCATCCCGATCATTGGCGACGAGCATGTGGACTTTGCGTTCGGCACCGGGGTCTTGAAGGTGACGCCTGCACACGACAAGGCGGATTTTGAAATCGGCGCGCGGCACAAGCTGCCCAACGTGGATGTGATGAATCCCGACGGCACGATGAACGCGCTGGCGGGGAAGGATCTCGCGGGGCTGGAGCGATTCGAGGCGCGGAAGGTTGCGATCGAACTGCTGCGCTCCATGGAGCTGCTCGAGAAAGAGGAGCCGCATCAGAACAACGTAGGGTTTTCGGAGCGCGCGGATGTGCCGATCGAGCCGCGCCTGAGCCGGCAGTGGTTTTTGAAATACCCGTCCATCGAGGCGTCGCGCGAGGTGGTGCGCTCGGGCGAGATGCGTTTTTTCCCGGACCGCTGGGCGAAGGTGTACGACCACTGGATGGAGAACCTGCAGGATTGGTGCATTTCGCGCCAGCTCTGGTGGGGGCACCGGATTCCGGTGTGGTACTTCAAGGGAGGCGACGCAGCGGTTGCGCGGCAGTCGGTGCCTGCGGGCACGCCGGAAGAAGCCTGCCGGGTGCTGGAGGACGGATCGTTCGCGTACTGCGGGCTCACGCCGCCGACGGATCCGACGGCGTGGGAACAGGACACGGACGTGCTGGATACGTGGTTTTCGTCGTGGCTATGGCCGTTTGCGACGATGGGCTGGCCGGAATCGACGTCGACGCTGAAGGCGTTTTATCCGACGACGGACCTGGTGACGGGGCCGGACATTATTTTCTTCTGGGTGGCACGCATGATTATGGCCGGGTTCGAGTACACGGGGGCGCTGCCGTTCAAGAACGTGTATTTTACCGGAATCATCCGGGACAAACAGGGGCGCAAGATGTCGAAGTCGCTCGGGAATTCGCCGGATCCGCTGGATTTGATCGCGAAGTTCGGGGCGGATGCGCTGCGGTTTGGAGTGATGCGCAGTGCGCCGCTAGGACAGGACGTGTTATTCGACGAAAAGAACGTCGAACTGGGGCGCAACTTTTGCACCAAACTCTGGAACGCCGCGCGGTTTCGGGAAATGCAGGGCGGCACCCCCGAGTCGGAGATCCGCAGCGAGCTGCTTTCCACCGACGACAAGTGGATCCTGCTGCGGCTTGACGCGGCGATCGGCGAAGTGTCGGCGGCGCTGGACGAGTACCGTTTTTCGGATGCGGCGCAGACGTTGTACCGGTTTTTCTGGAACGAATACTGCGACTGGTATCTGGAGGCATCGAAAGCAACGCTCAACGGCGGCGACGAGGCCCGGCGCGAGAACACGCGCGCGGTGATGGATTTCGTGCTTTCGCACACGCTGCGGTTGTTTCATCCGTTCATGCCGTTCATCACGGAGGAGCTCTGGCACGGGCTCGGGTATCAGGAGGATCTGCCGGAAGATCAGGGCGGGCGCTCGCTGATGCAGGCGCGTTGGCCGAAGGCGTTCGGGGCGGATTTTCACGCGCATTACGGGCTGCTGCCGGAAGACGAGGCGCGCGCGAATGCGCGGTTCGACGTGGTGCTTGCGGGGCGCGGGTTGCGGAGGGATTTCAACCTGCCCTCGAACAAGCGGGTGGTGTTTATGCTCAAGCCGAGCGGCGCGGTGAGCGATCACGACCGGGAGGTGATCCGGTTGCTCTTGAACGCGGAGTCGGTGGAGACGAAGGGGGCGGACTGGGAGGCGCCGAGGGGAACGCCCTCGAGCGTGACGCCGCTTGGGACGCTGCTGATGCCACTCGAAGGGCTGGTGGACTTGGCGGCGGAGCAGCAGCGGCTGCAGAAGGAGATTCAGAAGATCGAGCAGGAACTCACAAAGGTCCGCGCGAAGCTTTCAAACGAGACGTTTGTGAGCGGAGCCCCGGAGGCGGTCGTGGCGGAGCATCGCCAGCGCGAAGCGGACTGGCTCGCGAAGCTGACCGAGATCCGGAGGATCCACGATTCGCTTGGCGAGGCGTAGCGGCAGACGATTGACGCCATCGGGAGCGACACCCTGGGAGCGCGGAGCCCCAGCTCCGCATCGAAAGTTCAGCACCAGTTCCGTATCGAAAAATCCAT
>CAMDSZ010000402.1 GCA_945906945.1 Akkermansia muciniphila | reverse complement strand
CAAGCGCATCGACTTTGTCGGCGGGATCCGCGGCACTGGAGAGCTCGTCAAACGCGTCGACAGCGGTGAATGCGCAGTGGCTTTCTCGATGTTTCCCACGACTCTGCAGCAGTTGATGGACATCGCCGACGCGGATCAAATCATGCCGCCCAAGAGCACCTGGTTTGAGCCAAAGCTGCGGAGTGGCCTATTTATCCACACCTTCTAGCCCGCGACGGCAGCAAGCTGCAGACCAAACTCTAAAAGAGAGTCGCGCTTGCAGCCTGAGGGCTAAGGGAGTGAATCAAGTTGGGGTTGTCCTGTTGCCGCACCCTGCAAAACCTCGAACCAACAATCATGCTGCCAAAACCCCACCCGCTGATCATGCCTGCCCCCACCGGCCACCAGACAAACGTTTTCTCGCGAGCAGTTGGTCGGATTGGTTCCGCGCGCGTAGTACTCGGTTTGATCTTCGCGTTCGGGGCAACGGTTTACGCAGCGGCTCCAGTTGCGATTGAATTCAACCGCGACATCCGACCTATTTTATCCGACAAATGCTTCAGTTGCCACGGACCAGACAGCGGTCACCGTAAGGCGGGGCTCCGCCTCGATCGCCGCGAGGATGCCATCAAACCGGCGAAAAGCGGTGAGACACCCATCAAACCCACCGACGCCACCGGAAGCCACATTCTTGAACGGATCCTAAGTAAAGAGGCCGACGAGGTCATGCCTCCTCCAGAGGCGAAACTGCCGGCAATCACAAAGGCCGAGGTTGAGTTGCTGCGGGCCTGGATCTCTGCCGGAGCAGATTACCAACCGCTCTGGTCCTTCATCCCGCTCAAACCAGTCGCACTACCAGTAGGGAGGGCGCACCCGGAACCAACAGCCGCAAGTGGGATCGACACGCTGATCTCCGCCCGCCTCGCGAAAGACAAAATCGTACCCCGACCAGAAGCTCGACCAGAGGCTCTCCTACGCAGAGCAAGCCTCGACATCACAGGGCTACCTCCCTCCGCGGCTGAGGTGCGCGAGTTTTTAAAAAACCCGTCGCCGGACGCGTACGAAAAGGCTGTAGATCGATTGCTTGCCTCTCCAGCGTTTGGCGAACGGATGGCAACCGACTGGCTCGATGTGTCGCGGTACGCCGATAGCTACGGATTCCAAGTCGACCGCGACCGGGAGGTATGGCCGTGGCGCGACTGGGTTGTTTCAGCGTTCAACCGCAATCTGCCGTTTGATCAGTTTGTGACCTGGCAACTCGCCGGCGACCTGTTGCCCTCGCCGACTGAAGAGCAAATCTTGGCAACAGCATTTAATCGTCTGCACCAGCAGGAATCCGAAGGTGGCTCGGTGGAGGAGGAATACCGGGTAGAATACATTTCCGACCGCGTTCAAACATTCGGCACCGCATTTCTCGGTTTAACTTTTGAGTGCGCGAAATGCCACGACCACAAATTTGACCCGATCACACAGAAGGATTTCTACCGGATGTTCGCATTTTTTGACGACATCGATGAATCGGGTCTTTACTCGTTCTTCAGTGCTGCAGACGCACCGACGCCCGCGATGAAGCTTTTCAGCGACGACGCGAAAGCTTCACGTCCCGCTCTGGAACAGAAGGAGAAATCCGCTCTAACGCATCTTAAATCGGTTTACTCATCGCAGCACACTGCGTTTGCAAACTGGCTTGAGAATCGCGGCGAAATGAACATGCCAGGGGAGGTTGCACGAGTTGATTTTGAAGACGCGAAAGACAATCGCATCCCGAACAGGACGAATGAGAAAGCCCCTGTGACATTGCGTGGTGAGAACAAGCTTGTTGAGGGGCGCTTTGGAAAAGCGGTTCAACTTTCAGGGGACGACGCCTTGGACATCCCCGGAGGCAACTTCAACCGCGTTGATCCCTTCACGATCTCGCTCTGGATCCAGACCCCGGATGTTAAGGAGCGCGCCGTTGTGCTTCATCGATCGAAAGCATGGACGGATGCGGCGAGCCGGGGATTTGAGCTGCTCATCGAGGAGGGAAAGCTCAAGTGGTCCCTTATTCGTTTCTGGCCCGGCGACGCTGCATCCATTCGATGCCGCACACAGCTCAGACCCGGCGAGTGGACTCATGTGGTTGTTTCCTCGGACGGCTCAGGCTTGGCGGCCGGCTTGCGGATTCAAATCAACGGCGAAAAGGCGCAAGTGGACACCATCAAGGATTCGCTTTCGCGTGACATCAACCCCGGCAGGGAATCAATCACGCTTGGTGAACGGATGCGTGACCGCGGCTTCAAGAAGGGATTAGTCGACGAGGTTCGCGTTTTTGAAAGAGAGCTTTCCTCGCTGGAAATGCTGGCGAGTTTCGACCGGTCCAAAGCGGACGCTCTGTTTTCAAAGAAAGCCAGCGGCCTCTCAAGCGCGGATCGGGCGACTCTGGAAGAGTACTTTCTCAAAACGCAATGCGCTGAATACACCGAGGGTCTGGCACGCCTTAAAACCGCGAGGACCGAGTTGGTTGCCCTGCTCGATGCCCAGAGGGAGATCATGGTCATGCAGGAGCTCCCCTCTCCAAAAAAGGCGTTTGTCTTGTTCCGAGGCCAGTACGACCAGCGGCGCGACGAGGTTTTTGCAGACACGCCCGAGTCCCTTCCCGCTTTCCCAAAAAACAGGCCGCGTAACAGACTCGGACTCGCTCAATGGCTCACCGATCCGCAGCACCCGCTCCTAGCGAGAGTGACAGTGAACAGGGTTTGGCAGGCTTTCTTTGGACGCGGCCTCGTCAAAACCTCAGACGATTTCGGAAGCCAGGGGTCGCAGCCCGAGTACCAGGAGGTGCTGGACTGGCTTAGCGGAAAATTCATTGAATCGGGATGGGACATCAAGGGGCTTGTGCGCGCAATCGCACTTTCGAAAACCTACCGTCAGGACAGCACCGCAGAGTTACGCCTCATCGCTGATGATCCGGAAAACGCCCTGCTTGCGCGCGGCCCTCGTTTCCGGTTGCCGGCCGAAACGATCCGGGACGCCTTCCTTTTCGCTGGAGGCATTCTATCGAACAAAGTTGGAGGTGCACCGGTGAGTCCCTACGAAATGAGCGAGGCATTCCGGCCCTCGGCCGCTGACAAAGGTGACGGCGCGCTACGCCGAAGCCTTTACACCCGCTGGAGGCGGACGTCACCGCCGCCTGCGATGATGGCATTCGACGCGTCGCGTCGCGCAGTCTGCTCGGCAAAACGGGAGCGCACCAACACCCCCTTGCAGGCGCTGATTTTACTCAACGGCCCCCAGTATGTGGAGGCCGCACGGGTGGTCGGCGAAAAACTACAATCCAGCTTCGGCTCGGATCTGCGTGCCATGACCGAGGAGGCTTTCCTTCTCTGCTTGAGTCGTTATCCCGACGCCAAAGAGCGTGAGATCGCGGCTTCTTTGTATTCAGAACAACTCGCACACTTCCGG
>CAMDSZ010000401.1 GCA_945906945.1 Akkermansia muciniphila | reverse complement strand
TTTTGACTGAGCGTACCGGCAAGGTTCGTTTTGTTGACATGGTGCAAGGGGTGACCGTTAAGCGCGAAGTTGACGAGGCTACCGGGGTGATGGGAACGCTGGTCATCGAACACAAGGAAGATCAGCATCCGCAGATCGTCGTTTTGGATGAGTCGACAGATGAAGTGATCGCGAGCTACTCGATCCCTGCGGGAGCGGTTGTTGTCGTTCCAGAGGGCAAGAAGGTTCAGGCAGGCCAACTGCTCGCAAAGACACCTCGGAAAGTTGCGAAGACCAAGGACATCACAGGTGGTTTGCCTCGTGTGGCTGAATTGTTCGAGGCCCGTCGTCCAAAAGACGCTGCTGAAATCGCTAAGATTGATGGAGTCGTGGAAATTGGCGGGACGGTGCGCGGCAAGCGCAAGGTTGTTGTTGTTGACCAAGAAACAGGCGCTGAGGAAGAGCACTTGGTGCCGTTGAACAAGCACCTGATAGTGCTCAAGGGCGACAGCGTGAAAAAGGGTCAGCAGCTCACTGAAGGGCCGGTGCCTCCACACGACATCCTGGATGTTCTCGGGCCTCAGGCGCTGCAAGAGCACTTGGTGAACGAGGTGCAGGAGGTGTATCGTCTCCAAGGCGTGGAAATTGCCGATAAGCACATCGAAATTATTATCCGCCAAATGCTCCGAAAAGTGAAGGTAACCGAGCCGGGAGACAGCAAGCTCCTTTGGGGCGATCAGGTGGATCGGTTGACGTTCGAGGAGGAAAACCGGCAGGTTGTAGAGAAGGGTGGTATGCCTGCTGAGGGTGTGCCGGTTCTTCTTGGGATCACCAAGGCGTCCCTCGAGACGGAATCTTTCATCTCTGCAGCGTCCTTCCAAGACACAACTCGCGTACTCACTGAAGCGGCAACTCTTGGCCGAGTCGATTTGTTGCGTGGGTTCAAGGAGAACGTAATCATGGGGCATCTTATTCCGGCTGGAACGGGGTTCCCAACCCACCGAGATGTTCAGGTGGTTCCCAAGGGTGGCGGAGACGAGTCGTTAGATACGGAACTCGCCGAGGCCTAATCACGGATTCCCTTCTGGATAACGAAAAATAGAAAAGCCGGACCCTTCCGAGGGTCCGGTTTTTTTTGTGGGTATAACGTGGTGAAAAGTTGGGCAATTCGATTCTAGTTTCGTTATAAGTTTTGACCAATCACCGTGAAAACATCCCCCCTTCTGTTGCTCTTACCACTGATCTCCTCGTTTAACCTGGTTGCTCAGGAACTTCCCCAGCAGAAGACAGAGGCCACTGCAGAAGTTAAGAGGGACAAGGAGCCGAGTGAAAAACAAGCGGTAAGCGCGCCAACAGTTGCAGCGTCCCCCGCGCTGTTGTCTGTCGCTGCTCACAATCATATAGCGATCGCCAAAAATGCCTTTGGGAAGGAGTTTTTGATTTCTGCCTCGGTCATTCCTCAAATCGTTTCACCGACGAGCACTTCGCTTGCGGGAAAGATTGTAAAGTTCCAACTTTTTCACGACGGAGTCGACTTGTACGAGTCCACGGATGGTTTGGTGGTTACCACGGACCTGCCGGCACGGCGACTTCTGACCACATTTCCGGTCGTATCTCAAAACGAGAAGGAGGTGGTGATCGACTTCAACGCCGGTATGCGTCGGGTTTTTAACGATATCTGGTACGCCTCGGGTGGCGCTTCCGGGCGTCGATCAAACGTGACCGAAACTCGAGCGCTCGAGATTCCTCAGGCTCGAGTTTTTGAGGTGAGGCCTGAGGGCGACTTGTTGATTGTTCGCCAGAGCGCTCAGGTGCGGGATCGGCAGATGGATCAGAACCGCGAGGACCGCTATGAGATCCGTTACTTCATCTCGCCATACGAGGCTGGTGGGTTTCAAACCAAGGAGCATTCGCAAGGGGTTTCGCGATATGTGAGATTTTTTGAATCGCATGCGCAGCTCGAAAGCACCTCGGGTCGCGAGAGTCGAAAGATCGCGCTTTTTGACATCAGCAAACCGATTGTCATTCATTACAGTGCGAACACGCCCGCAGATTATGAAGAGGCGGTGCGTGACGGGATTTTGTATTGGAACCGGGCTTTTGGAAAAGAGGTGCTTGTGGCTGAAAAGGCGCCGGAAGGCGTCACGGCTCCGGATGCGAGGTTTAGTCTGGTTCAATGGGTGCCATGGGATTCAGCGGGGTTCGCTTATGCCGATGTGATTGTGGATCCACGTTCTGGGGCATCGCAAAGGGGACAGGCCTATATGACGAGCACTTTTGCGATCTCCGGTCGTGCTCAGGCGCGAGCGTTGTTGCGGAAAATGCGGACGGTTGCCGAAGGCAGTCCGAGTGCGCCGAAGTTTTCCGGAGACGAGGGGACGGGTGTTTTGCAGTCAGACCCGGTAGAGGCAAGGAAATCGGATGGGATGTTCGCCAGCGCGCGCGCGTGCGAGGTCGATCAATTTCAATTTGCTTCGCATCTCGCTGCGGGGTTGGAGAGCGCGCTTGCCGACGGGCGCTTTGACGACGCATCCGTGAAACGGATGTCGCAGGATTACGTGCGCGAGGTCGTCGCGCATGAGGTCGGGCACATACTTGGGTTGCGACACAATTTTGCGGGCAGTCTCTCAGCCACTCTCTCGTACAAGGAACTTTCTGAGTGGTTCAAGTCGTACCTCGCAGATGACAATGCGAAAACCCCGTCTGGCCAACTAGTGGCTTCCAGCGTGATGGAGTATAACGACCTTCAATCCGGCGTGTACATCGGATCGAAAATTCGAAAGACAAAAGAGGTCCTCCCTTATGACGCCGTCGCAATTCAGTGGGGGTATATGGGAAGCACTGCGGTCACGGATAAAAAGATCATGTTTGCAACCGATGAGGACATGGCCGTCTACGGTGATGCCATGGTTTTTGATTATGGTGCAGAGCCGGTAGTCAGCGCTTATGCAGATTTGGGTGAGATGCTCAAAAATCTGCCAAGTAGTTTCATTGAGCGTTTTATTTCCGCAAAGGCACCTCGGGATCCGCGCGACAAAGTGCCTCTGGAGCAGTTGAACATTGATCTTGAAAGGTCGCTGGGCCGGATTGTTGAGGATTACTCGAAAATGCTTTCATGGTTTAAATCTGGCAGACGCTCGCTACGAGTGGAGAAATCATTTCCGTTTGTTGGGGCCTTGAATCAGAAAGAGGTGTTAAAGGCTCATTGGAAGGCTTTGAACGAGCAGATTGAGAAGATCGGGGGAATCGACCGCGCGTTTTTTTCATTCCTTCCATTGGAATTGAAACTTGAATTGAAGGGGGAACCGGCGGCGGCGAATGGAATCGAGAAGTTTGATGCGAAGAAAATGACTGACCGAGTGGCGAAGCTACTCGAGACACCCACCTACAGCAATTTCACAGGCCTTGACGACAAGCCGGCTAGCTTTACGAAGGAAGAAAAG
>CAMDSZ010000400.1 GCA_945906945.1 Akkermansia muciniphila | reverse complement strand
CATCCCAGGATGCGCGCCGCACGAGAAGGTGGCATATTTTCACTCAAAACCATCCAACCCGAAGAACTGACTCAAAAACACCTTTCCGAGGCACGTGTCGTCGTCCTCGCGAACACGCCCAAGCTGCGAGAACCTCAGGTTAGATTGCTCGAAACCTTTGTAAATGACGGGGGCGGGCTTGCGTTTTTCCCAGGCACACGGACCGATCCTGCATGGTCCAACGAACAGTTATACAAAGAGCGCACTGGCTTGCTTCCGGCAAAATTGGGCGCGGCAGCTAACGGTTCGGTGATTGGTTCGCCGGGCATGGAGATCGCCGCCGGGCCGTACATGCATCCCAGCTTGAATGTATTCAATTCGGAACAGAACAGTCTTTCAGGAATCCAGATCCAAACCTGGTATCAACTCGCACCAAAACAGATTTCCAACGCCCAGAGCACGCTCGCTTCATCACCCGCTTCATCACCCGCACAGGTAGGAGAAGCACCCTTTATTTTTCTTTCGCTGGAGAACGGAGACCCATTGTTTCTCGAATATAAATTCGGATCGGGCCTAGTGATCCAAAGCGCGATTCCATGCAGTGCAGACTGGAGCAACTTTCCAACCCGCCCCGCATTTGTCCCAGCGATGCAGCGGCTTATTGGCCACCTTGCCACAGGAGCAAATGTGCCCGCTCAACTAAAAGTAGGGGAGGCGATTATAGCTCAACTCACAGCAGGAAGTGCTGCCATCGTGCTCCGATCTCCAGAGGGGGTCTCACGGACCCCAGAACTGGAAAAAGTCGGCGACCGCACGCTAATTCGTTTTGAGCAAACGCAGCAACCGGGTTTCTACCGACTATCAGGCAGCGCTTCGGGGGATCAGTGTTTTGCGGTGAACGCGGACCGAATGGAGTCAAACCCAACACGACTTGGGTCTGATGAGATCGAATCGTTATCGAAATCAATCGGCGCAACCCTCGTGTCCAACGCCGGCGGGCTCTCTGATTCTCTCGCCTCCACACATTCAGGACGCGAGGTGTGGACCCTAGTCCTCTGGGTGATTTTATTCTGTTTGTTTGCAGAGATCGGCCTGCAGCAGCGTTTCACTCCGAAGGCGGCCAGATCAAAATGAGTCACCTTCATTTCAACGGCCTTTGGAGCCCCGTACTATCGGTCCTGACTGGGCTCGCTTTTTCGGGACTCGCCTGGTGGCTGTACCGAAGGGAACTGCATTCGCAAACGGCTCCAGGGGCGAAATGGCTTCCCTTGTTGAGGGCAGCCGCGATTTTTCTGATCATCCAAATGCTTGCGGGACCGGTCATCAAATACCGGGAAACCCTTGGGCGCCTCACCCGCATGGTCATTTTGGTGGACGGCTCACGGAGCATGGAGCTCACGGATCCCGACATGGAGCGCGCCCGCAAAACGGCGATTGCAAGCCAGCTCCGCAACATGCCGGACTCGGGCAGTCAGGAAGCCGTCCTTGACGGGATGTCCCGAACCGAACGGGCGAGGGCGGTTCTTTTTGAAGGCGGCTCGGAGAGTCTCGTTTCAGAGCTGCTCGAGAACTTTGAAGTTGAGCTCATCTCGATGCAAGATTCGCGCAGCCGCCGCATCTGGTCCTCCAAAGAGGAGGCGTCCGCGATTCCGACGGAACTGCCACCGGCAAACAATGAACGAACCGACCTCGCCACAGCTCTCCGCAAGGAGACCGAGCGCAGCGCCGTTGTCTCGTCCGCTTCATCACAGCAGCGCACCGTCCTGGTGGTCCTATCTGACGGAAACCATAACACGGAAGCCTCCCCGCTCAGTGTAGCGAAGCAACTGGGCGACAGCGGCACCCCGATCTTCTGTGTCGGGTTCGGGGCGACCAACCGGCCCCCGGATCTTGCAGTGCAAAAGATCGAAGCCCCGGATTCCGTGTTCAGAACCGACCGAATCAAGGGTCAGGTAATTTTGAAAGATGACATGCCTTCCGGCATCCCCTTTGAGCTCGTAATCACGAATGCCGGCACCCTTGCATGGGAACAACGTCTCATCACAAACGGGCAGCACATGCGGGCAATCAATTTTGACTTCGCTGTGCAAGCTCTGCTTCCGCCCGCCGCAGACTCTGCAACCGCAACAGGCAACGCACAGACGAAACTACGTTTGGAAGCTGCAATCGCACCGCTAACATTTGAGCGCCAGACAATGAACAACAAGTCCCAGCGCACCGTCCACGTTGTTTCATCCAAACGGAAAATGCTAATATTGGAGGGAAGGCCCCGCTGGGAGACTCGCTACATCAGGAATCTTTTTGAGCGCGATCCGCAGTGGGACGTGAACAGCCTCTTTTTTGAAGCGATGTTGCCTGGCGATGTCCTACCGCGCGGTTTAGCGAAGGGGAGCTTTCCAGGCAGCCGGAATAGTCTCATGGAATACGACGTGCTTGTGATTGGCGAGTGGGATGCATCCGTCTTGTCCGACGAAGAGCTTGAATGGCTTAGTGCATTCGTCTCGACACGCGGCGGCGGAGTGCTGCTGATCGACGGGGAAAGGAACAGGTTAAAAACGTTGCTTGGACGCCCAGCCGCCCCGCTGCTGCCTATAAGCTTCAACTCTCTCAAGGACAGCGCTTCTGACTACGCGCCCTTCGAGCGGCTCACGCTTTCGACGCGTGCAAAAAATCTTCCTGCATTGAGTCTGGCTCCAGGAACCGCACCTCAATCCGCTGCGTGGGACAAGCTCCAAGCGCCGCATTGGATGGCGGACTGCACACCGCTACCCGGAAGCGAAGTGCTAGTAGAGGCTGCTCAAGGCAAAATCAGTAAACCAGCGCTCGTTCACAGTCGGTATGGAGCAGGAAAGATCCTGTACTGCGCATCAGACGAGACCTGGAGATGGCGCAACAATGTGGCGGGAATAGTTCAGGAACGATTTTGGAGCCAGATTGTGACCTGGATAGCGGCGCAACCGTTCGCGGTTCAAACTGCAGAGGTGTCGCTAGACACAGGCGGGTTTGTATTCAAAGAGGGCTCAACGGTGGAGCTTCGTGTGTTTATCGATCCAAAACACGAACCCGCACCCACCCGCAGCTTTGGAGCTTCTGCGCTGTCATGCGTGCTCTGGCGTAATGGGAACCGGATCGCTTCGATACCCCTCACAAGCGATGACTCCAGAGACGGCATTTTCCTTGGAAAATCTGCCTCACTGGAGCACGGGCAATACGAGTTTACAGTCGAAGGCGGCTCGCTGAAGGACGGGGCGAATCAGGCGCGCGCACAGTTTGAAGTCCTTTCAGAAGCCCCCAACGAACTCACTGAAATCAGCCAAAACGAGTCGCTGCTACGGCAGATTGCGGGCGAATCCGGAGGACAATATCTCCCGGAAGAGTCGATCCACACACTTAAAGATTTGCTGGCGCCCTGGAAAGACGGACAGTCCCGCGAAGTCGAAATAACGATCT
>CAMDSZ010000399.1 GCA_945906945.1 Akkermansia muciniphila | reverse complement strand
TCTGCCTGCCTGGTTCCACGCGGCCTTCGTTTTGTTCAATCGCATGGCCATCTCCGCGCTCTTAATGCAGCTAATCTGGCGTCCGATTGGACCTGCGCTGCGTCGCAGCGAGGTGGTTCAGGGCATCGAACTAGGGTTGTTCGGGGCGTTTGGCATGCTTCTGCAGACAGACGCCCAGAATCTCATCCCTGCGAGCAGTTCAGCATTTTTCACACAGTTCACCTGTGTTTTCGTGCCGCTGGTAGTGGCTCTGCGGTTCCGCTCCTGGCCCTCTCCCAGGGTGGTCTTTGCTTGTATTTTGGTGCTGGCGGGCTGCTTTCTGCTGAATGGTGTCGGGCGCGGATCACTCGGATTTGGGCTCGGGGAGCTCGAGACCATTCTGGGTGCCGCGCTTTTTACTGGGCAAATCCTGGCGATCGAGCGGCCCGGCTACACAGCCAACAACATGCGGCGAGTGGCTTCAGTGATGTTTGCGGTGAAGGCGTTGGTGCTCGTTCCAGTGATGTGCGTTGGGGTGTTTACCCATCAATCGGATGCCGGATGGAGCGCCACGCTGCGAGGAGTTTTTCTTGCCTACGGGAATGCGCCGCTTTTGGGCATGACCATGCTGATTACACTCGTCTCCACCCTGTATGCCTACTTGGCTATGACGCGCTGGCAGGGCAGCGTGTCCTCGACCCAAGCGGGCCTCATTTACGCAACCGAACCGGTGTTCGCCACCGTATGGGCGCTTTTCCTGCCCGGCTGGTTTTCAGCCCTCTCGGGCATTTCCTATCCAAACGAAGTGTTGTCCGGGGGATTCTTCAAAGGCGCGCTACTGATGCTTGCCGCCAATGCGCTCATTCTCTTTCGCCAGCATTCAGCGCCCGTACTCAATCCCGCATCACCCCCGGATGATGCGAAATAAAGCCTCTTAGGATGAATCAGGAGTGGAGCCCAAGTCTACTTCGTGAGCGCGGGCACTGGCCATTCATCCGTGCGAAAAGAAGTGGCTGGTAAGCCCGCTCCATTGCGCAGATTGCCATCTGGCAAATCTGACCACGCGTAGCGTACTGCCACAGGCGCCGTGATTTCTGGGTTGCCTACAACCACGCTGTTCCCGCTGACTCTGGCTCTTGCGGGTTTCCATGTCTGGTCCGCTCCTGCGATCTGGAACCCCTTGAGTTCACCCGCGGCGGCTTTAAGCCCGCCATCCGCGTGGTTGAAGGAAACGGAAATTTCGTTTCCTTGAATTTTGTGTCCTGAGGGAAGGGGGCCGCTGGTCGCCGCGACTTTCTTTCCGTACACAGTACCAAGCGCCCATAGAGACAGCCGCTTACCGACATCCTGCTTGTTTTTTGGATGAATATCTTCCGCATCGCCAATGTCTAGTGTGATGGCCATCCCAGTTTTTGGTAAGGCGAGCGTTTTCATCATCGACTCACGCATTAAAGGCCAACCTTCGGTTGATTTGTAATTTGGCAGCTGGACCCAGGCAAAAGGCAGCTCTTCATTCCAGAGCTTTCGCCAGTCGGTGACCAATGCGGAGAGTTGGTGCACGTAAAGGGGTGCCTTCTGTACGCTTGCATTCGCCTCGCCCTGATACCAGAGCATTCCGCGCACTGCGTAGGGCACAAGTGGTGCGACCTTCCCGTTGAAAAGTTCGCCAGGACCGCCCTTGCTCTTGCGGTTTTGCACGGGATCAGTTGGTTTGCGGGGGGGCTTCGCGCCGCTGGTCTTCGCCTCGGCATCCGCTTTTTTCCATTGCTCAAGGGCTTTCTCGTAATCCGCCATCGCCTTCTCAGGGTTGAACGCTGTGTAATTGGCGATATCGGCGGAATGTGCGTCCTTCAGCTTCGGATCTTCCGCTTGAGTTTTTGCGGCGATCCACGACTCAATCGGCGTGCCTCCCACAGATGTGTTAATCAGGCCGACTGGCACGCCGAGTTCGCGCTGGATTTCGCGGCCGAAGAAGTAAAGCGTTGCAGAGAATCCGCCGACGCTTTGGGTTGAGCTGACTTCCCATTTACCCTTGGTCTCTGTCTGCGGCGAGGTTCCCGGACCTGAGGAATCGCGGAAATGGCGTATGAGAGGCAGGTCGGCGGAGTTTTTCTCCTGCTCAAAGTTGGCCGAGGAAGAAACCGTCATTGCCATGTTCGATTGACCCGAGCCCAGCCATACTTCGCCAACGAGAACATCATTCACTTCGATGCTTCGAGCGGCGCTTTTCGCGGCGATCACCATTTTACGCGACTCAGCGCTTGCGGCTAGCGGGTCGAGCTTAACCAGCCACTTGCCGGTTGAATCAACGCTTGCCGATTTGGTTTGCTCACCAAAGCTGACTGTCACTGTTTCACCCGAGTCGCCAAATCCCCAGATCGGGACCGTTTTCTCCCGCTGTAAAACCATGTGGTCGCAAACCGGGGCTGCCAGACGGAACTCCGCGGCAAAAATAGAGGCGACGCTCAACGGTAAGATGGTCAGGAGTCGTGTGAGGGCGGGGGAGTAATCTGTTTTCATGGACTGTTCTTGGAGTGGGTTGGGGGATTTCGTGAAGCCTTCGAGCTTTGAGTGCCCGTTCTTAGACTGATCTCTGGGGGGGCCTGAATGCAAAGCCCTTTGGCGAGGCGTTTATTAGTTCTTCATGCGAAACAACGGACCCTAACAGAGTCGTTTTCTCATCTGTAAGCCCATTTCGGGGATTTCAGGGCGGATGCAGGTTGAAGCGGGTGTGGGATACCTTTACAATGCAAAGTCACCTTTTTAACCACCCTTATGCTGATTCCCGGAACCTTCGCCCCGCCCCTGTCTGCCGACGCAACCCGAGTGATGCTGCTTGGGTCAGGTGAACTGGGTAAGGAGGTCGTCATCGAGCTTCAGCGGCTCGGGTGCGAGGTCGTCGCATGCGACCGCTATGCAAACGCGCCAGCCATGCAGGTCGCGCATCGGAGTCATGTTTTTTCAATGCTCGACGGACAGCGGCTCAGGGAGGTGATCGCAGAGGAGAAACCCGACCTGGTGGTGCCCGAGATCGAGGCGATTGCCACGGATGTTCTCGTGGAGTTGGAGGCTGCCGGTCAGAAGGTGATTCCCACAGCGCGTGCCGCCCGTTTGACCATGAACCGCGAAGGGATCAGACGGCTGGTCGCGGAGGAACTTGGTCTCCCAACCTCACCGTACCGCTTTGTTGGGAGCGAGGCTGAGGCTCTGGAAGCTGGCGTACAGCTTGGATTTCCCTGCGTCTTGAAGCCACTGATGTCCTCGAGCGGGCACGGCCAGAGTCTTGTACGGGACGCCGCAGCGATGGCGGGTGCGTGGAAATATGCGCAGGAAGGTGCGCGCGCCGGGGCAGGGCGTTGCATTGTCGAGGGGTTTGTCCGGTTTGATTATGAGATTACCGTACTGACGGTTTCGTCAGTGAATGGCATCCAGTGTTGTGCGCCGGTTGGACATGTTCAAATTGACGGGGACTACCGAGAAAG
>CAMDSZ010000398.1 GCA_945906945.1 Akkermansia muciniphila | reverse complement strand
ATGAGTCTAGCCAACCAAAGTTCTGTTTCGATTGTGGGCGCGGTGGGGCAGCAATCTAGCCTTTACCAGCTGATGCAGCAGGTTTCGCAGTTGCTGCAGTCGACACCACCCAATTACGCCGCGGTGGGCCCTGTTTCTGGTGTAGACCTCAGGCGTATCTCGACGCAACCAGGCTCTGTAGCGGGGGTGAGCTTGAGGAACATGCCCACTAAAATGGGCTCGGTTGCAGGAACTGACCTTCGGAAGCTGAATACAAACCCAGGTACGGTTGCAGGAGTGGATTTCCGCAACCTCCAGTTCGGTGGCGGTGGAACCATTTCCGGAACGGATCTGCGGACCATTAACACCATGCCCGGCCGTGCCGTGGGACTGGGTTAATTGTCGGCGTGCAGTAGTGGACTTGTCAGTAGTGTACTTGCTAATGCCGGCGGACTCCGGCGCCTGAGTCTATTCGGTGATTCTGTTTCGTTTTCTTCGCATGAGCGGGCGGAATGTTTTGTTCTCAGCTAACGCGTCTTTAGCAAGATTTAGCAAGATATGTCCTCCCTCTCACAAATCGTCGGGCGCCGTGATTTTATTCGCGGGTCTTCGCAACTGGCTCTGAGCGCAGTGCTGGCACCGTGGGTAGCGCGTGCTGCAACGCCCACTGCTCTGGTTGATGAGGTGACCGTTATCTCAAAGCAGCCCGAATACTACAACGGATGGTCGACGGTTGCGCGTCGCCAGAACGGTGATCTTTGGCTGGCGTGGTCGGGTGGCCGTGAATCCCACGTATGTCCGTTCGGACAAGTGCACACCATGGTTTCCCGCGACGAGGGTGCTTCATGGAGTTGGCCCAGAGTGCTGCTGGACGGGCCGATTGATAATCGCGATGCGGGCGTTCTCGAGACGCAAAAGGGCACGCTCATTGTCACAACTTTCAGTTCCCTCGCTTACGAGGAGCAGTTCAAAAGCGGAAAAGCGTTCATGCGCCACACCGACAAGGGTTGGGAGACGGACGCTCTTTCCGTCGAACGCAAAGCGAAGTGGACCGCAGCCCACGCTCGGTCAACCGATGAAAAGCGCTCCGCAGAGCTTGGTGAATGGTGCATGCGCTCGAGCGACGGCGGCCTCTCTTGGTCTTCAAGAATCAAAACAGAAGTAAACAGTCCGCACGGGCCGATTGCGCTCTCCGACGGACGGCTTTTTTACGCTGGCAAACAGCTTTGGACTGCGGAAAGGCGCGTAGGTGTGGCCGAATCTTTGGATGACGGCGTGACATGGAAATGGCTCTCGGAAATCCCTCTGCGCAAAGGTGACATGCAGGCGTACCACGAACTTCATGCGGTCGAGGCGGCGAACGGAACGTTGGTTGTGCAAATTCGCAATCACAACACCGAGCACAAAGGATGGACGCTCCAGACCGAATCAACCGATGGCGGCCGATCCTGGAGCGAGCCGCATCCAATCTGCTTTGGACTGCCCTCGCACCTGCTCAAGCTCCGGGACGGGAGGCTTCTGATGACTTACGGTTATCGCCGCAAGCCGTATGGGAACCGCGCTCGTCTGAGCGAGGACCATGGTGCGACCTGGAGTGAGGAGCTGGTGGTTTCAGAGGATGGCGCTGATGGGGATCTTGGATACCCGAGCACGGTTGAACTTTCAGGTGGGGCGTTTCTAACAGTGTGGTATCAGAGCAATCCAGAGACGAGACGCGCGGTCCTGCGGCAGGCAAAATGGCGTCTTGGCTAGAGCGCGGGAGACGCCTGCTTGTAAGGCCTGAAAAATAGCAACAGCACGCACTAAGGGAGGGAAAGCGCTGCAGTGAAATTATGGTTTCCAGCGACCGCCATTCGACGTAGGAACTAGCCATGGCCCCCACCCCCCTTCAACGCCGTTCCTTCCTCAAATCCATTCTCGCAGCAGGCGTCAGCCCTTTGCTGCTCCCAAGCCGCGCTTGGTCGGCTAAAGTCGGTCCCAATGATGCGATCCGACTGGGGTTCATCGGTTGCGGTATTCAGGGGCGCGGATTGCTTTCGGGTTTTCTTAAATTGCCGAACACCCGCGCTGTGGCTGTTTGCGACGTAGATACGACCCGGCGGGAAAACCACAGGCAGATCATTGAAACGCATTACGCCGCCCAAACAGATGCGGGATTCAAGGGCTGCGCGGTCCACAATGATTTCCGCGAATTGCTTGCGCGTGATGATATCGACGGCGTTGTAATCGCTACGCCCGATCATTGGCACGCAATCATCGCCGTGGCCGCCGCAGCCGCCGGAAAAGACATCTACTGCGAGAAGCCACTCACCAACACGATCCACGAAGCCCGGGCGCTAATGGATGCGGTACGAAAGAACAATCGTGTTTTCCAGACCGGTTCGATGCAGCGCTCCTCACGCGAGTTTCGAGTGGCGTGTGAGCTCGTTCGAAATGGAGTGATTGGAAAAATCTCGCGTGTTGAAGCCGGTTTCGGAGGGCCCGCAAAGCCCTGCGATCTGCCGGCAGAGGAAATGGAGGCAGGCTTGGACTGGGACATGTGGCTTGGGCCCGCTCCGAAGCGCGACTATAACTCCATTCTCAGTCCGCGTGGCGTGAACAAACATTTCCCGCAGTGGCGCGCGTACCGCGAATACGGTGGCGGCGGCGTCACTGATTGGGGCGCGCATCATTTGGATATCGCTCATTGGGGGATTGACGCGGACCGGAGTGGCCCGAGCCAGATCGTGCCGCCTGATGATTGGAGTAGTGCGGATTCCGGGGTGCGCCTGCAATATCCAAACGGCGTCGAAGTGCGTCATATTAAGGAAAACGGCGTGACCTTCTTCGGCTCCGAGGGCGAGGTGTATGTGAATCGCGGGAAGTTTCAAATCAAGCTGGGCGGGACAGTCCACGCCTCGGCCCTGAGCAAGGAGGATAAGAGCGCTCTGCCTATCGCTCTTGATTTCGCTGAGAAAGAATATCTCGCAAACGCAAAAGTGCGCCTGTACGCGAGCACCGATCACAAGGCGGATTTCCTTTCCTCAATGGTTTCGCGCAAACAACCCATTACAGACGTCGAGACTGGGGCGCGCACTGTCATAGGCTGTCACCTCATCAGCCTTGCGTATTACCACGGAAAAACAATCAAGTGGGATCCGAAGCTTCTAAGCTTCGAAAAAGGATCGGGAGATTCGAAGTGGCTCCACAACGAGTATCGTGGCGGCTGGAAGCTCGCATGAGCGGACCTTCTTTTGCCGGTGCACCGGCCTTCCGCCCGTCCCTGCCGTTCATTTTGGCTCGCGGCCGCTTCCTCAGCCGATGCGGAATCCCATTGCGAACGGTATCCACATTTTCAAAAAGAAGTGTTCCATCGAACCCCCCTGGGAGCGCGTAGCCCCAGCTGCGCCTGGGCGCAGATTGCACCGAAAAGGTGCCGAAGGGGCTTACCTCATCCCGGTGTAGGGACGTGTAAGCGCAGCTGGGGCTACGCGCTCCCAGGG
>CAMDSZ010000397.1 GCA_945906945.1 Akkermansia muciniphila | reverse complement strand
CGCTCATTCCATACCGGAAGCCCCTGTCGCTCATTGGAATGCCTTCACATGGCTCAAGGTCCAGGCCGTTCCAAAGCCAGCATTGGGGAGGGGGTGGGGGCGGGGGTTCAACCATGTTGCGGGAATGTGATGCAGTTGAGCGCGGCGTTTTTTTCGAAGGGCGGTTTTCATGCTTCCGCTGTAGCGGCCTTTTCGCAAGCCTTGTCACATGTTGTCCTCCCCAGCGTTCCAAAAATCAAAGTTGGTTGTTTTAAGAGCGGTTTCAATAGCGTGTTTAGGAGCCTGGTCGGCAAGGGCGGCTCAGGAGTGGGATCAGTTCCGTGGGCCGAGGCATAACGGAGCCGCGGATGCGACGAATCTCCCGGTCTCGCCAGGTGAGGGCGCGGGAGTGCGATGGAAGACTGAGATTCATGGGAAGGGTTGGTCGTCGCCCTTGATTTCGGGGGACAAAGTCTGGCTCTCGACGGCGACAGAGGATGGCACTGAGTTGTCCGTGGTGGTTCTCGATCGCAAGACCGGGAAAGTGTTGCGAGACGAGGTCCTGTTCAAGGTGCAGAACCCGCAGTTTTGTCACAAGTTCAACAGCTATGCCTCGCCTACGCCTGTCATCAGCGAGGGCAGGGTGTACGTGAGTTTTGGTTCGCCAGGCACCGCATGTTTGGATGAGAAGACGGGCGCAAAAATCTGGGAGCGCACCGATTTTGTGTGCAATCATTTTCGCGGTTCCGGTTCCTCCCCGATTGTTTGGGGTGGCATGCTGATTATGAATTTCGACGGGAGTGATTTTCAGTTTGTAACGGCGCTTGATTGTCAAACGGGGAAGACCGTCTGGCGCACGGAGCGCAGCGTGGACTTCAAGGATCTCGATGCGCAGGGCAAGCCGACGGGTGACGGTGATTTTCGCAAGGCGTTTGCGACCCCTGAGGTCGTTGATGTGAATGGGATGCCCGTGCTGATCAGCAGCGGGGCGAAATGTCACTACGCTTACGATGCGAAGACGGGAAAGGAGTTGTGGCGGTTTGAGGAAAGGGCGCATCACAGCGCCAGCTCACGGCCTCTGGTGTGGAATGGAAACGTTTTGATTCAAAGTGGTATCAAGGGGCATTTACTTTGCATCCCGCTAGCGTCGGAGGGAGTGGTTGATGAGTCTCGGGTGCTTTGGCGCGTCAAAAAAGGTGTGCCCGGAAAGCCCAGCATTCTGCTGATTGGGGAGACGATATTTATGGTGGACGATTCCGGGATTGCTACTTGTCTGGATGCGAATACCGGCGATGCGGTTTGGACCGAGCGTGTGGGAGGCAATTTCTCCGCTTCGCCAATCTATGCCGATGGGCGGATCTACGCGTGTAACGAGGAAGGCAAGGTGACCGCTTTCGCGGCGGAACGACAGTATAAGGTTCTTGGCGAGGGGCAGTTTGAATCCGGGTTCATGGCATCACCCGCAGCGGTCGGGGACTCGCTCTACTTTCGCACCAAAACGCATATGTATTGCGTCCAGAAATAAAGCGCTGCAGTTGCTGCGGCGCGTGTTCACTGCGAATCAAATATTTCGCCCCAACTGCGCTCTTGCGCCGCGAGCGACTGTTTAGGAGGGTGAGTCATGTCTTTCATTGATCTGAGTGCCGTCGAGTGCCGTGTACTGGGGGCTCTGCTCGAAAAAGAGCGCCTGACCCCTGAAAATTACCCGCTTTCGCTCAACAGCCTGACTGCTGCATGCAATCAGTCCACCAACCGCGATCCGGTGACTAGTTACGACGAAAAAACGGTCGAGGAGGCGATTCAATCTCTGCGAGAAAGACGACTGGTGACCATGGTGGTTGGCGCTGGCGCGCGCGTGCAGAAGTTCAAGCATCGACTGGGAGAGCATTACAAACTCGAGGACAAAGAGGTCGCTGTGCTGTGTGTGCTGTTGCTGCGCGGGGCGCAGACGCCTGGGGAACTCAGGATTCGAACCGAGCGCATGCACGCTTTCGGCAGCCTGGGCGCGGTGGAGGAGACCTTGAGCGTTCTCGCCCGGGAAGGCTTGGAATTGGTTCAGGCCATACCTGCCAGACCCGGACAAAAAGAGGGCCGCTATCGCTGCACCTTCGGAGTTGAGTCCGCAGCCATCGAGTCAACGGCTCCGGACGAGCCACTCCTGCCATCCCGACTTGAGGTTCTCCAGTCTGAGGTGAGGGATCTTCGTGAAGATATCGCGCGATTGCGCGAGGAGTTTCAGCAGTTCCGGCGACAGTTCGAGTAAGTACGAGTGCCTCGTTTGAGGCACCACGTAGGCGTGATTTTCACACGCAAATGTCGTCCCGTTTTAAATAAATCCTGTTTTTAGAGATGCATCCTTCTTATTTTGAAGTTCAGTTTAGTGTTCCTGCGCCAGTGCATGATTGGCCGGAGAAGTTCGCCATATTGTCCGGATACGCCACAACCGGCGAGGTGTGGACTGATCATAGGAATGCAGCCGCAGATCGCGCGCTGGGCGAGACCATTTTTGTGATCGGTGTGTGGCGAGAGAGGATCACGGGTTTCTTCGAGGACACCGGGCACTCGGAGCCCGGTTGGGCGGCGGAACTCGATCTGGAAGCCGCTTGCGATCTTGGGCTGAAGTTTCTTCAGGACGCGATCTACTATGTTCAAGGCGACGCGCTGTCGGTGAGTTACTGCGATGACAGGCGTGCACTCGTTCCGGTCGGGAGTTTTCGCGAGCGGGTCCGCACCGAGTCTGGAAAGTGAACAGCGTAAGCGCGGCTGCTTCTTTGAAGATCAGCCCCGGCGGTTTGCGTCACGTTTGAAAGTTTGCCCTTACCCACGACTCTGCGTCAGAGGGCGTGGTTAGCACTCCTTCGAGTTGCGCGGACTGAACGGCCTCCAAGATGGTCTTAAATTGAGGGCCTGGTTGATAGCCGAGTCGCATCAGATCATTCCCGGTCAGCAATGGGGGCGGGATCAGAGGTTCGTGTGAGAACTCTTCGATCTTGCGCGTCAGGAATTCGTAATTCGAAAGGTCGCCATTGCTGGATTGGCAGTCGACTTTGTGGAGCGCGAGTTCGTCGGTGATGGTGGGTCGTGCGAGAAAGCGTTTTAGTCGCGCAACCCTCATGTGTTGAACGTCTTTGAATGCCATGTGATTCGCGACGGCTTCAACCGTTTCGTCGATTGTTTTACGCGGATAGCGGAGACGCGAAAGAATGGCCTCTGTCATCTCCGCTCCGAGTTTTTCGTGGCCGGAAAAGCGGATGCGTTTTGCCGTTTCATCGAACGAAAAAGTGGCTGGCTTCGCGATGTCGTGAAACAAAACGGCGAGCACAAGCGGGAGTGACACTTCTTTTGGGAGCATGCTGAGCATGAGTCGCGTGTGCACCCAGACATCTCCCTCGGGGTGGAATTGAGGGGGCTGTTCGCATCCCTTTAACGCTTCGATTTCAGGCAGAATCACGCGCATCAGTCCGCTTTCATCCAGCAAATCAAAGCC
>CAMDSZ010000396.1 GCA_945906945.1 Akkermansia muciniphila | reverse complement strand
GCTTGCCTTACTCTTGGTCACAGCCCGTTGGGGGATCGTGATGTCCAAGGAGCTCGGAGTGGGTGATACATCCACCGGCTGCACTGCTTTCACTTCAACGACCAGAGTGACATCTCCCACTTGCACACTTGCCGGATACTCCACCTGAACGCGCTCAGTGATCTGGTATCCATTTACGAGGGTTCCACCACCAAGATCTTCGACCTGCAACCCAGCTTCACTGATCCAGACCCACGCATGGCGTTCAGCAACTCCTTCACCATGGATTGTGAACACATCACTCGCAGTTTCGGTGCCGATCACAAACTGTGCCTCACCGGTATCGATCGTGCTGATGATTCCAGAGGGTCCGTGGAGGGTGATTGACCATGCGAGCATGAAGATCCGTCTAACAGAAACCGCGCGGCCGCTCATCTGCAAAATGCAACAGTGGTCAGCTTCATCTGTAGCCCACGCATGGTCAGTGCCTCTGAAATGTAAAAAAGCCTTTACAAACGCTATGTAAAAAATCGCCGCAAACACGATTGGTTACCCAAGTCATTGAGCGGTGCCACGCTCTTTCATTCACGACACATGACAAATGTGTGACTGAAACGTTGGAAGTGTACGGGGAAGATTGAAGCATGAATCGCCCATATTCATCCCGCATAGCCGACACGCATCTTATGGCGGTAAGGGCAGTCAAAAACCATGGCAGACGGAATTATTCGTCAGGCATGTCTGGTTTAGGTACAAGCATTGAACCTTGGTATTCGAGCACGCTGCCATGCACACCCCTTTCGCTCAAACGACGCCCCGGTTGAGACTGCTTGTAATCCTTGCATCGATCACCTTCACCCAGATCGGCGCGGCTGCGCAAAACAGCAAAATATCGTCGGAACACCAACAATTCTTTGAAAACAAGATTCGGCCGATTCTTGCGAGTCACTGCCTCGAATGTCACTCCGCAGAGAAGGGCAAAATCAAAGGTGGGCTCAATCTTGATTCCAAGGAGGATTGGTCAAAAGGCGGAGAATCTGGCCCCCTGTTAAAAACGGGTGACGTGAACGGTAGTACGTTGATCAAGGCAATCACGTGGGAGGATGACCTGCAGATGCCTCCAAAGAAAAAGCTCACCGACGACCAAATCAAGGCGCTTAAAGACTGGGTGAAAATCGGTGCTCCTGATCCGCGCGAACCCTCGAAAACAGCTGTAAAATTCGACGCAAAGGCTCACTGGGCATTCCAGCCCGTGGTCAAACCAACACCGCCGGCACCGAAAAATCAGCATTGGTGTAACAACGCCATCGACAAATTCATCCTCGCCGCACTCGAAGCCAAGGGAATGATGCCAGCCCAACCGGCGGACAAGGAAGCACTGCTTCGACGCGCGTATTTCGATTTGATCGGCCTGCCCCCATCACCAAAACAAATCGAGAACTTTCTTCGGGATCAGCGGCCAAGCGCTTTCGCAGAAGTGATCGAGGACCTTCTCGATGATCCTGCCTACGGCGAACGTTGGGGAAGACATTGGCTCGATACTGCACGGTACTCGGATACTACGGGGGAACTGGAAGCTCAACGGCTCACGGACTATCGTTTTCCGTACGCATGGACCTATCGGGAATGGGTGATCAAGGCGATGAACGCTGACATGCCTTATGATCAGTTCATCCTTAACCAAATAGCTGCGGACAAAATTCCGAACAACAAAAAGGAAAACTTCGCTGCTTTGGGTTTTTTGACCGTCGGACAGCGGTTCAAAAACAAGGAGGATGAGATCAACGACCGCATCGATGTGATCGGTCGAGGGTTTCTCGGCCTTACCATTGCGTGTGCGCGCTGCCACAACCACAAGTTTGATCCGGTGACTGCCGAGGATTACTACGCGCTTCGTGGAGTTTTTTTAAATTGCCTTGAACCGAAGGAGGGTCCGCTGATCGCTGGGGAGGAGAGCTCGCCAGCATACCAAAAATTCGTCAAACAGCTTGATCAATACGAAGACGAAGCGGTCGCCATGCTTTTCACTGTTCAAAGGGAATACTCAAGCATGATCAGGAAGAACATGAGCCCGATGATTGAATTCTGGCTGATGACGAACAAAGGTCCCAACCAGGAAACCATCACAAAAGCGCGGGATTTTCTGATGGCAGCGAAGATTTCGGTGCGAGCTTTTTCGGGGCCAGTGGAGCAAACCAACACGTTCATTAGACGTACATTCAACCCGAATGACAGAGTCATGGGGCCGTTCGTCCAGCTCGCCACGGCGACCGGACCGAAGGAGGAGGTACTTCGAAAATTGCTATCACCAAACAATTCCCACAACTACGCGACTCCTGTCATTGACTACCTCAAAACTCTCAAATCGCTTCCCACAAGCGACCATGACTGGGCGGAGCTCGTGGGGGACTTTTTCTCCGACTTCGAAGTAAACGCCCCCGGCCTGTACGCCAAGCTCCTTCAAGCCCCACGGAACGTCGCCGACTCGCGAGACAGATCCTTGTACGAGGTGCTGACTTTCCCCCTGCCGCCGGTCGGTGGCGACAAGATGACGCTTGAGGAAGCAAAGGCCGCCGTCGCCAAATGGGCGTGGGGTGCCCTTGACGGTGCGTTCCAATTCCGCGCTGGGCTTTCAAAAATCAACGAGTTTAGAATGACGTTCCGGGGTGGCCCAGTGCACGCCATGGTCCTTGAGGACAAGAAGGCCAGTGACATCAAAGATTCGCCCCTTTTTGTGCGGGGTAACGCACCAAAGCCGGGGGATGACACCCGAATTGTCCCACGCAAATTTATCGACGTACTCAGTCAAGGAGGAAAAGCGACGCCCTTCCCTTCGGAGGCTGGCAGTGGACGGTTCGAATTGGCCCGGGCGATTGCGAGAAAGGAAAACCCTCTGACCGCGCGCGTGTTGGTGAACCGGGTTTGGATGCATCACTTCGGCGAAGGACTCGTTCGCACTCCAGATGATCTCGGGAACCAGGCCGGCAAGCCCTCACATCCCGAGCTTCTCGATTTTCTAGCGGCGTGGTTCATGGAGGATTTTCCAGGCAAACCAGCTTGGTCAGTCAAAGCTCTGCACAAAGCGATCATGCTTTCGAAAATCTACCAGCAATCCGTCCTGTCGGTTTTTAAAGATGGAAAGACCGACTACGACGATCTTGATCCGAGCAACAGCCTGCTGTGGCATGCGAATGTTCGGCGCATGGACTTTGAGGCATTCCGGGACTCCATGTTAAGCATGGCCGGCCTGCTTGACCGCTCATCAGTCGGGGGACCCTCGTTTAATGTGACGGATGAGCCGTTTATTTTTCGAAGAGCCGTCTACGCATATATCGACCGGTTGGACTTACCGGATTTGCTTTCTCAATTCGACATTGCTGCACCTGAACAACCCAACACCAAGCGTACGACTACGATTGTTCCCCAACAGGCGCTGTTTTTGCTCAACAGCCCTTTTGTGGCAACCGTTGTCCACAACATTGTCAAACG
>CAMDSZ010000395.1 GCA_945906945.1 Akkermansia muciniphila | reverse complement strand
CCCTCCGTGGAGATGCAGCACCTGCGGTTGATGCGCTGAGGAAGACCTTGGGACACGAGGATCTCTGGCTGCGCGTCAAGGCCGCGGAGGCGCTTGCGGCCATCGGCGCGCCCGCTACGAAAGCCTTGCCGCAGTTGCTCGAATTGATGGCACGCAATTACACGGAAAATGATCCTCGCAACATGCAGCAGCGCTACCTCACCTTTGCGCTGTTTGATCGAAATGGAATGCTCCATCGTTCAATCGATGGAGTCGATCGTCCCGGGCTCTATAATGCCGTGCAGGCCGGTTTGAAGAATCAAGATGGTCGTGCTCGCGGCAGTATCGGGTCTGTTTATCGCCAGCTTTCATTTGAAGAGCTTCAACCGCTTCTCCCCTCTATCTACGAAGCGATCGCCCAGCCTGCCCCCAGCGGCGAAATGTTTGCCGACGGGATCCGCATGGAGGGGCTGCGCTTGCTTGCGCAGCATCACATCGAAGAAGGCATCAGGGCCCTCGTTCAGTACGCACGTGATCAAAACCCGTGGGCGAGTCAAAACCGGACGCCAGAACTGATGAAGATCCTGCTCAACTATGGAGCGCACGCAAAAGCGGTGATCCCTGATTTGGAGAAACTCGCGCACTACTTTGAGAAAGAGGAAAAGGACTTCCCCAAAAACCTAGGGCTTCAGAAAGCCAATTCCGTCCGCGATGCCATCAAAGCCATCAAAGTGAGCACAAACACACCAACGCTAATCAAGCTCCAGTAGTATGAGAAATATTCTCGGCGCCGTATTTTTACTTCTCTCCGCGCTGGGTTGCTCCGCTGACACGGACACCCATACGCTGCGCGTTTTTATCTTCGCAGGGCAGTCCAACATGGAGGGGACGCATTCGAAAGTGCACGACATCAGACGATTTCCGCCATTTGCGGGGCTGGACCGGCCGCAGCCGAAGGTGTTGTTCTCCTACAAGCTCGGGCGTGAGAACATGGAGAAATCGAATAGTTGGATTCCGATGCAGCCGACGCGTGACTGCTTCGGGCCAGAGCTGAGCTTTGCCCAAAAGGTGTCACAGAACATCAAAGCGCCGATCGCGGTCATCAAGGTGGCCTCGGGGGGCACGACGTTGGGCAAGGACTGGAATCCGGAAATCCCTGATGGGTTCAAGCTTTACCCGCTGGCGCTCGAGCATGTGCGTGCCTCCCTGGTTGATCTAGATAGAAGAAAAATCGCGTATCGCATCGAAGGCTTCGTGTGGCATCAGGGGGAGAACGACATGTTCGACAAGGCCTTCAAACCGGCTTACGAAGCGAACTTGAAGAATTTCATCTCGTGTTGGCGCCGCGATTTGAAGCTGCCAAGCCTCCGCTTCTACATCGGCGAGCTTTGCACGAAAACGATCTGGGGTATGGACAACCGCGAGAATATGCTCGCGATCCGCACGGCGCAAAAAGCGGTCGCGGATGCTGATCCTCTTGTGGACTACGTGCCAACCGCGCACGACGCGGTGGAGATTGGGAGTGAGGCGGGGTTACACTATCACTACGGCACGCTGGGACAGCTTGAGCACGGCGTGAACCATGCTGACGCGTATCTCCGCACGCTTGGCATAGAAACGGGCACCGAAAGGCCGCTCAAAGTCTGGCCGTACGCCAAAGGCAGCGCGGTGAAGCTCTTCGTCCTTGCAGGTCATCGCAACATGGAGGGCGAGCGAGCCTTCCGACAAGAAATGGGGGCGGATGGAGGCGATGATACAACGATCGCTTTCAGATACAGTCTCGGCGGCGGCTTCAAGACCTCGAACGGCTGGGAGCCGCTCGGCCCTGCTGGCGCTTACGATACCTTTGGGCCGGAGTTAAGCTTTGCGAAGACGCTGAGAGCCAATGAGAAAGGAAACATCGCCATCGCGAAGTTTACTCATAGCGGCACGCAGATGAATGACTGGACGCCCGAAGGCACCACGGCCAAGGACATGCATGTTTATCCTGCCTTCATCGATTTCATTCGTAGTGCGATTCAGGATCTGAACGACAGAGGTCATGTTGTGGAGCTTGCGGGCATCTTTTATCACGCAGGCGAGAATGACATGGCTTTCAGCCCCTATCGCAAACAAGCGGCAAAGTGGCTGCAATCCACAGTCGCGCAGAGTCGCCAGGATTTGGGGATGCCTTCATTGAAGTGGGTGGTGAGCCAGCAACAGCCGCCGGACCACCAAGGACTCGCGCACCTTGACATCACGGTCGGTCTTGAGGCCATCGCGGTGGCTGATCCGGCTTTCATTCACATCAAGGCCTTCAATTTGCCGCCGCAGCGCGAAAGGATCGTCCTCGACACCGCCGGCGTGTTGAAACTGGGAGAGATCCTCGCATCAGGCCACCTTCTAATTCGCCCAAGCCGTTGAATTGATAAAATGATAAGATTTTCCTTTTTGCCTCGTTTCCGCATCTCGCGCGCGCGGTATCGTCGAGGGGCGCGCTAAATTTTATGGACGACCTTTTCAGCCGGCTCAAACCTGCCCCCACGCGCAGGGTGGTCATTCACTTCGACGGTGGAACCCCCTGCAACGTACCGTCCCGCGGTTTTGGGATTGGGTACGGCAGCTACTGTTACACCGGGCTTGACGGGCACACGGGAAAGGGCGAGCCGATCAGGGTCAACCATGGCATTCCGTGCAGCAACAATGCCGCCGAGATCCTGACCCTATGCGTCGCACTGGAAAAGCTCTGCGAAATGGGCTCGCCAGAGACCACAAGCGTCCATGTCCAGGGCGATTCCAAAATCGCACTTAAATGGTTGAACGTGGCGTGCGGGCGACACACGCAAAAAAGCGTGAAGGTTGCTGCAACCGCGACCGCCCTGTTCACGGAGTCTATCGCACGCCTGAGAAGGGCGGTGGAACCGTTTTGCAAAGTTGAGTCCGAATGGCTGCCGCGGAATCACGCCGTGGCAGTCTTCGGTCATTAACAACGGGCCAACCACGACCGGCCGGCCGGCTTTCGGCGGCCAAATCCGTGAGCGCTCCAACATCGGAAGTCTTTCGATCCAGCCGGCGGGAGGGACGGGTCTGTGTCTGGTTCTGTGGGAGGCCGCAGCCCACTTGCGGACGCCACTCCAACGTTCCAACCACAGTGGAACTTGCGCCGGAGTTGCCGCAATTCTGTTTGCACAAGGCGAGGGTTCCGCAGTTCAGTCACACCCCTGCTGTTTCCTTACAAGAATGTAGAAATCACCAACACCTTGAGGAGATCAAATGTCTGTGTTGCTCCCGGGCCAATGGGTCCCCCTCCGAGCCGGCCCGCGCAGTCGTCTAAAACAACCTTTGCAAACTGTTGACTGCGATATACCTCCAAATAGTTCACAGATTCAACAGCGGAGACTCTGGGAACATCTTTGAATCTTCGCGTGATCCGTGGAGCGCTGCTCTGGAACCCAAGGCTTTTCCTCAGCGCTATGCAAGCCCCTCCAAAGGTCCTGTGGCCGTGCTGAAGCGCTCGATCGCTAC
>CAMDSZ010000394.1 GCA_945906945.1 Akkermansia muciniphila | reverse complement strand
CCAGTAATACTGGGCGTGGGTGTCAATACCGAGTTTGATGGAGTCGTAGGAGGCGGTTGATTGGGATGGTTTGATGGTTGTCATGGCCTTTAAGATCGCGGGATCTCGCGCCGCTCGACAACCTCATGTCATCTATCAGTTAAACCAACTATGACATCCAAACTCACCCTCATCATTGTATCGCTTTTCATCGCCCTCGCCCCGCTGCTTCACGCCGCCGAGCATTCGATCAAACCCGGCGACAACCCGCAAGCGGTGATGGATCGCGCGACTGCGGGCGATAAACTGATCTTCCTGCCCGGTTTGCATCAGCACGGCCTCACGAAGCATCGCTCGATGCTCTACGTGGACAAATCGATCCACATCGAGCTGAGCGAAGGGGCCACGCTGAAGCTCGCGGATCAGACGACGAAGCTCGAAGCTGAGCCCGAGATCACCACGGACCAGGACGCAGGCAAGAAGCTCGACGATTTGGAAATGGGTGGCCGCTTTGATTTGATCAAGCCGTGTATCTTTACGATCCGGATCGACTCCGAAGGCAGCGAGGGCGGCGCGGACACCTTTGCTTGGGGCGTGTTTGAAAGCGCCGACAATCCACAAGGCACCGCCAAGCTGCCGCTATCCTCAAGCAAGTTCGCCGAGACACCGCATCAGCGCGTGCCGATCACTGGCGACTGGCAAACGCTCGCCCACGGCGTGCAGATCCGTTTCGGCAGCAAGACGGGGCACAACAAGGGAAGCACTTGGTTCTGCACCTACGATGGACCCGTCGCGTATGGCATCCGTGTCGGCCATGGACGCCAACCCGACTACATCGAAAACGTCCGCATCACGGGAAAAGGCACCATCGACATGAATGCCACACACAATGTGCAGCCCGGCTTCCTCGTGAAGGACATCAACGCATGCGTGCTCGTGCATGGCCGCGTGCGCGGTGTGCTCGTGGAAGGCATCACCATGATGGACACGAACCGTTCCGTCATGTGCTACGGCGAGCACACTGGCAAATTTCTAGCAGGCGGCAAAACCGGCCCCGGCGAGTCCTTTGACGCCGAGGACATCACCATCCAGCGCACCCGCACCATCAACCCGAACGGCGCTGCCTATTTGCTCGGCCATCCGTCGTTCCGCGGACATCTGCGCAACGTGAAGTGCAACTACAACTATATGGAGACCGGCGTCACGAGCATCGAGCCGAACTTCAATCTCGATGGCTACGAGGTCATCGGAAACGTCGTCAAGAGTGGCGGCAGCGCCATCCATTGCTGGCGCTGCTCTCGCAATGGCTTCGTCATGGACAACCTGCGCATCGACGACATCAAAGGGCAGCACGTCGTGCATCTCGGTGCCCCGCGCGGCTGGGAAAGCCCCGAGCCGCCGCTTCAGCGGAACAATCGCAATCTTCTCAGCGATTCCGTGCCAGTCGCCGTGTCACATGCCGCGCCTTTCGGTCGTCGTGTGCTCGTCAGTGATTACGGTGGGAACAAAGTGGCCATCATCGCCGCCGATGGTCGCGTCGAGTGGGAGCATCCAGCCGAGAAACCGCAGGACGTGTGGATGCTCGCGAACGGCAACGTGCTCTTCAGCCACCTGCGCGGAGCCCGTGAAGTGACGATGGCAAAGAAGGTCGTCTGGGAATACACCAGCCCGGACAAGACCGAGGTCCACGGCTGCCAGCCCTTGCCCGATGGCCGCGTCATGGTCGTCGAGTGTGGCACGAAGCGGCTCATCGAAGTCGGCCGCGATGGCCAAATCGCCCGCGAGATCGCCGTGCCGGTCAAAACCAACAATACGCACGATCAAATGCGCGGTTGTCGTCGCGCCAAGGATGGTCGCTACCTCGTCAGCGCCAAAGGCGACCGCGCCATTCTCGAACTCAGTCCCGAGGGCAAGCTCCTCCGCTCGATCAAGACTCCCGGTGATCCGCACGAAGTCCGCGAACTGCCCAACGGCCACCTCCTGATCGCCTGCGGTGAAGGCGAGGCCCTCCTCGAACTCGACCGTGAAGGCAAAACTGTGTGGAAACTCGGCACGCAGGAAGTGCCGAATAACCCGCTCCGCCTCATCAGCGGCTTCCATCGTCTCCCCGACGGCCACACCCTCGTCATCAATTGGCTCGGCCACGGCTACCTCGCCACCACCGCCCAGTTCTTTGAACTCAATGAGCAAAAGCAGATCGTCCGCCAGTTCACCGACCACGCACGTTTCACGAGCATCAACAAAGTTCAAGTCCTCGACGTGCCCGGAGACCCCGCGAAGGACGAAGTGTGGCGATAGAGCAAGGCACAGGCATGCTCGCCTATCGCATGCGGTTTCGAGCCAAATGCACGCTCAATGGCGACTCATCGAATGCGGCGTGCGCTTCGTCGAACTCATCGGCATCGGCTTCGGCGGGGAATCCGGCGGCCCCGCAGGCGAAAAGGCCGGAGCGCTGGAGTTTCGACGACTCAAGGTCACTGCCACACCCTGAACCCAATGCACAACAACCTACCCAGGAATTCACAACCATGAGAAACCAACCCACCCTCACATTCCTCACCACCCTGCTGCTCGCGCCGCTGGCCGCGTTCGCGCAGGCCGCCACGCCTCACGTCAACCTCATCGCGGATCCGGGTTTTGAAGAACAGCCGGTCGCTGGACGCAGCGGCTGGGTGGGAACGCAAAATGCGGGACAGGCGGTCTTCGAGCGTTCCGCGGAGCGGCCACACTCGGGCCAGCGGGCGGCGAGGATGGTGTGCCGGAACGGTGATTCCTACGCGCGGTGGGTTTACCGGACTCCTGACCTTTTCGCCTCCGTGAAACGCGGCGACCGCGTGAAGCTGAGCTTCTGGTATCGCGCCCCTGCGGCTCTTGGCGATGCCTTGGTGATGATCAGCCAGAATGAGAAACCCGGCTACGTGCAGTATCCGCTCAAACAGCTCAAGGCTACTGGAGACGCCTGGGTCCGCTACGAGTCGGTGTTCACCGTGACCGTCAATCCAACCGGCGGCGGCGAGGTGCAGTTGCGCGGCACGACGGACCGGACGGGCGATCAGGTGGTGTTCTTCGACGACGTCTCGCTGGAGGTCGCCGGGCACGAGGAACCCCAGCGCGATGGGGTCGTGCTGGGCAACGCCGCCCTGGGCCTGACCGGCGTCTATCATCCCGAAGGAAGCGTCTCCTTCGATGGCAAGCCGGTCCAAGAATGGGAGTTCATGGCGACGGGAACCGGCGTGACGGGGCTGGATGAGGCAACCAACAGGCCGTGTGGTACGCCTGTTTAATTTGAACCCAAAATCAGCTTTAACGCACAATGCTGATTCGGCCCCTCCCCCCATGCGTACGCAAAAAGGAATTTCGTGCTATGAGGTTAGTCAAGCTTGAGCTTGAAATTTCCCGCTAGGGGTTTGGTTTTTTATTTTGGTTTTGGTGTGTTTGGTAAAGACGGCGGCCAGGCTTTTCGCTGAACTCGTCTTTTGCGAGAGCGCCAACATGTTCCCCCTGGAAAA
>CAMDSZ010000393.1 GCA_945906945.1 Akkermansia muciniphila | reverse complement strand
GCAGGACACAAGTTTCAATCGGAAACCGATACGGAAGTTTTTGCTCACTGCTTGGGCGACTCGTATGCAAAAAGCAAAGCCACAGGCGAAGCTCGTCTTCTCGAAGCCGTCCGAACCACCCTTTCACAAATCCAAGGGACTCTAGGAATTGCAGTCATCCACAGTGACTTCCCAAAAATGATTGTCGGAGCGCGCCGAGGAAGTCCGCTGGTGATCGGAGTCGGGCAAGGTGAAAATTTTCTGGCCAGCGACACTCAAGCCCTAGCCCCCTACACCAACCGCGTCGTCATTTTACAGGATCAGGAGATTGTCGCACTTCATGCGGACCATTTTGACGTCTCCTCCCCTTTAGGCGCACATACCCATGTCAAAGTTGAGCAAATAGAAAACGGTGTGATCCACTCAGACAAAGGTCCTTACGCCCACTTCATGCTCAAGGAAATTATGGAGCAACCCCGCTCCATCGAGAATGCCTTCCGTGGAAGACTCGACCGAGACGGAGCCACCGCCAAGTTGGGCGGCTTGAACATGAGCTCCGATCAGCTTCGGCAAGTAGAGAGAATTTCAGTCATCGGATGCGGCACAGCTCTTCACTCGGGAATGGTCGGAAAATATCTGATCGAAACCTTGGCGAAGATCCCCGTAGAGACTCAACATGCCAGCGAGTTTCGATACAGCGACTCCCCCATCTCGCCAAAAACACTTTTTCTGGCAGTCAGTCAATCGGGTGAAACTGCAGATACGTTAGGAGCTCTTCGTGAAGCCAAGCGTCGCGGGTATTCATGCCTTGGAATTTGTAACAACGTGGCCAGTTCCATCGCTCGAGAGAGTGATGGCGGTGTGTATATGCACGCAGGTCCAGAGATCGGCGTAGCGGCCACAAAATCATTCACCTCCCAAGTCATGGTCTTTACTCTGCTCGGGCTTCTGTTGGGACGGTTACACCAACTCTCTGCCGCTCACGGCACAGAAATTCTTGAGGCGATTACCCAGCTTCCTGAAAAGATTCAGCAAGCGTTGCGTCACTCCGATTCGATTGCAAAAGTTGCAAAAACCTTTGCCCACTCCCGCTCGATGCTTTTTCTGGGCCGTTTGGCCAATTTCCCAATCGCACTTGAGGGTGCTTTAAAAATGAAAGAGATCACGTACATCCATGCAGAGGGCTATCCCAGCGCGGAACTGAAGCATGGGGTGATTGCCTTGATCGATCGGGAAATTCCTACTGTCCTGATCGCGACTGCGGACGGGGTGTACGATAAAAATCTTGGTAGTTTACAGGAAATTAAGGCCCGCGGAGGCCCTGTCATTGCGGTTAGTCACGAGGGCGACGTAAAGGTCAAGGGATTAGCGGATGCCGTTCTTGAGGTGCCCAAGACCCATGAACTCCTTCAACCCATTCTTAATGTCATTCCGTTGCAATTATTCTCCTACCATACCGCCGTTGCCTTGGGACGGGACGTGGACAAGCCCCGGAACCTTGCAAAGTCGGTCACAGTCGAATAATTCTGCGCGACATGCTTCTCCGAGGTTGCTCCCTCGACCGAACACGCTATTTTCGGATGATTGAGGCCCTATCGTCTAGCTGGTTAGGACACGGCCCTCTCAAGGCCGGTGCACGGGTTCGAGTCCCGTTAGGGCTAGTGAATAATTTTAATTCAGGAGTTGATTTGGAATGCAGGGTTAGTGATTATTAAGGTTCACGGATGAAGACCAAGTTACTTTCCAAAAGCAACCACAACCCGAAGCTCTCCATTCTTCGGGAGATTAAGAGGAGCCAAGGTCTTTCCGTTGCAGAACTTTGTCAAAGGGTCGGCCTTTCCTATATGGGGGTCAAACAACACTGTATTGGACTCGAAAGAGACGGTTACCTTGATACATGGCGCCGCCCCAAGGGCATGGGTCGTCCTGAAAAAGCCTACCGTTTGACCGATGGGGCCCGCGAATTCTTCCCGAGCCGCTATCCTCAGTTCAGCCTCCAGATTTTGGAGTCGGTAAAAGAGATTTACGGTTCCCTTGGACCCGAAAAGATTCTTCATAACATCTATAAGGCAGAGACGCAGCGCTACGAAATCAAGCTTCAGAAATTAGAGGGAGAGTCTCGGTATCGTGGCCTCGCCCAACTCCGGGAAGAAGACGGTTATATGGCAGAGTACTCTTTTGATAATTCCTCCCGTACCCACCGGATCACGGAGTTCAACTCCGCCATCCTCGACTGCCTCGACAGTTTTCCCATGATTCGTGACTACGAGCGTCAACTCTTTGAGAAAGTTCTTAGGACCAAGATGAAGCGGGATGAAGAGCGGATTGCTGGTCTCTATCGTTGTACCTACACAACAGTAGGCCCTGCCTAAATCATCTTTCGTTTGAAAATTGCGCCCCACTTGGCGCCCTGCCCTGCTTGTTACAAGCCTAGCTTCGCTTCAATACTCTGACGGGAGTGTTGAGCACCGATAAACTGCTCTGCAATCTCACCATTCTTAAAAATAAAAAAAGCGGGGATGGATTGAATTCCATACTTTGCAGCGAGAGCCTGCTCCTGATCGACGTTCACTTTGCCCACGACCACCTTCCCCGCGTGATCCTTTGCAATCTGCTCAAGAAGGGGTGAAATCATTCTACAAGGTCCGCACCACTCAGCCCAAAAATCCACAAGTACCGGAACGGTAGATTTCAAAACTGCTACCTCAAAATTAGACTGAGTAAGGGTAAGGGTGGAACCGTCGGCCATAAGTTCTTATTTACCGAGGAAACTCATCAACACAATGCCAAAGGCCACTAGTGAAGCCACTAAAGCGGCGATCGCGAGCGCTGTGCCGCCGCTATCATTATCAACAACGGTGCGCGCTACAGCTACTCCGCCTGCGCGGGGCGCAACATTTGGAGCGGGCTGAGTCGGAACGCCAGGTTTTTGTGCAACTCCAGCTGCACCCGTTCCAGGTGTGATTGGTTTTGCAACCTGTGTTGCCGCAGGAGATGGTGCGCCCGCAGGTTTTGCTGGAACCGCCGCCCCTGCGCCACCTGGGCGAGGAGGGAGGGATATCCGCATTGTCTCTTTTCGTAAATCAGCGGGAGGTTTAGCAACTCCAGGAACTGGAGGAGGAGTCACACCAGCAGGTTTAGGGGGCATGCCCGGCACAGGAGGTGCAGGAGGCGTAGCTGCGGCAGGCACACCAGGGACGGGTGGTTTTGGTGCCGCAGGCGGAGTAAGACGCATCGTTTCCTTCTTTAACCCCGGTGCTGCGGGTGCAGGTGCAAGAGGCGGTCCAGGAGGTTTAGGCAAAGATGGAGCGGGAGGCTTCAACCCAACACCTGGTGGAGCAAGAGGCGGCTTTGGTAAGCCTGGCGCACTCGGAATGGGCGGTTTAGGAGTACCGCCAGATACCGAAACCCCCGGAGGAAGAGGAGGCATAGGAGGCTTCGGAAGAGCATCGGACATTGCACAATAAAACTACCGAAAGCACTTAGGGTCAATTCATTTGCCAAGTGAGT
>CAMDSZ010000392.1 GCA_945906945.1 Akkermansia muciniphila | reverse complement strand
ACAAGGTCACCAGACCTCTTGTCGTCAAGCAGGCGCGTGGTTTGCGCTGACAGTACGTCGGCTTTTTCCAGATCCGCGTGCAACAGCTCCTCATCAGGTGGCGCACCCCAGATAAAATACGAGAGCCTGTTGGCAAGCTCGACGCCGGATAGGGTACGCCGTTTCCCATCCGGAGCCGGTTCGGCAAGGTAGAGAAACATTGGCGAAGCGAGCACAACGGAGAGCGTTTCCCTGAGCGCGACGCTGTGTTTTACTCCGGCTTTGCGCTGCGTATTGTAAATCTCGGTTAACTTGTCCACGAAGCTCGTGGGCGGCGACACGCCTCGGAAACTGAGGTCGCAGAAGCGTTGAAATGCCGGTTTAATTTCCGTCACGGCACTTGAATCATCCAGCGGAACACCCAGCGCAGCGAGTCCAGGTGCTGTGTGTGCAGGATCGCTTAGCCGCTCGACTTCCATGTAATCAATCCAAAGAACCGCCTCGGGGCCGGTACCGTTGCGCTTGACCGCCTCCTGGCGTTTGCGACCACCTTCCTCGTTGTTGTCCCAGGCGCCCTTTTCACGGATGAAGAGGGTGCGGTCGCCAGCGTCGGTCATCGACTTGGTCAGAGTGAAGGGCATCTCCACGATCTGTGGGCTTTCGATTGTGCCGGTAATTTCAAAAGTCGCTCGCACCATGCCGTTGCGCGGGTGCATGCCGATTTCCAGAAACCTCTGCTCCGGCCGCGCATCATCGGTCGCGGCGAGGCGTACCCGGAAAACAAAGTTGCCGCTCGTCCACTCACCAGGCACTGGAAGCTGCAAAAAGCCCAGCGCCATCACCGAAGGATGCATCGTGGGGGTTCCGAGGTAGCCGCCTTTGTCGAGGTGCGGGCGGCTGAGGTAGTATTCGTGGTATGCCTGCCAGTTTGCTCCCAGGGCGGCATTCGCCTTGTCGGCGTTGTTCTCCTCGGTTTGGAAGCCAAAAGACTCTGGCGACGGGGCACCTTCGATTTTTGACCAGGAGCGGCGGAAAATGCTGTCGTTCTTCGACTCGCTTTTTAGGTGTGCGACGATGGAGGCGTTTTCGGGCTTTGCCGCCGCTTCATCCACCGCTTTCACCCATGCGTTGGCGCGAGCGCGTGCGTCCGTTTGTTCGTGGACATACTTGCTGACTTTCTCGTTAGCGGTTTCACACTCAAAACGCGCCTTGCTTACCCCTTTTGCCGTCGCGCTGCCGACCTGACGGTTGTCACCGAGACTGAATTTAACCAACTCAGTCACCTTCGGCACCTTGTGCGCTGCGTTGCGCTCCTCATTTGCCGCCAAGAAGCGGGTAAAAGCTTCATCAAGCGCCTGAAGGCCCAGCGACTGATACTGCTCAAACTGGTTGGCCGACATAAAGAGGTTCGCGCCGCCGGTATCGAAACCGCCTGTGCCTGTGTCGCTCGGGAGCTCAGCCACGTTGATCTCTACCCCGAGCAGCTCGCGCAGTGTATTTTTGTATTCCCGGCGGTTGAGTCTCCGCATTGTGATCACTCCCTGTTGGTCGTTGAGTGTGCGCCTAGCTGCGACCATCACGTTGGAAAGATCGTCGAGGAAATCCGCCTTTGCACCGCGTGGAAGCTGTTTTTCTTCCTCTGGCGGCATCTCGCCCGCGTTCATGACATTCAAAATTTTTTGCCAGCGCTCGGCGGTTTCAATGTTCGAAAGTGAAAAGGCGAGGTCATCGAGGCGGACTTTGCCCTTCTGCTTCTCGGGTCCGTGGCAGCCCACGCAGTATTCCTTCAAAAGCGTGCCGTGGCGGTTCGGGACCGCCGGCGGAGTTTGAGCCGGGGATGGTGATGGGGTCATTCCAAGCAGCCACAGGCCGCTCAGGAAGACCATCCGAAGGGGGGATTTCATCTTGATTGATTAAGGTGGAAAGCTCGTCTGTTACCGGCTGGTGACTCAAGTTAAAAGGGGTTTTACGTTGTGACATTCCACTCAAAAACCGGCCGCAACGATGCAGCATGGGAGCCGGGTGTGATTTCGCGGAATGTTTCCGAGCACTGGCGTGCCGCAGGATGCTTGGATGCGCGGATTCTGCCTTGACTTGGATTTTATATTGGTATGACCTCTCACCTCCATGAGGCGCTTCCTCCCACTTTCGCTCATCCAGCGCGGCGCTCCCCCGACCGCGCTTCGGAGCTGTGAGCTGCACTTGCTTGCACAAGCGCGTGCTGCGCGGACAAAAATACCGCCTTTTGCTTGAACTGAATACGGTTTCGACCGTGACTCAGCTGGCAATCAAACTCCACCGGTTCCGCCCTTGAATCCACCCAGCCCATCGCGCGCACGCCGCGTCGTGCTCCTCTTCGCGATCAGTCTCGCGGTGATCACTTATGTGGATCGTGTCTGCATCTCTCAGGCCGCCCCATTGATGCAGTCGGAGCTCGGCCTCACGAAAATCCAGATGGGCTATGCGTTCACGGCCTTTGGTTGGGCGTACGCTTTGTTTGAAATTCCCGGAGGCTGGCTTGGAGACCGCATCGGGCCGCGTAAGGTCCTGATGCGGGTCGTGTCGATGTGGTCGGTCTTTACGGTTGCAACCGGCTGGGCTTGGAACCTGGTGGTCCTCGTGTTTTGCCGCTTTTTCTTTGGAGTTGGGGAGGCGGGTTGTTTTCCGAATATCACCAAGGCGTTCACGCACTGGTTCCCGGTGTCTGAACGGGTCAGGGCGCAGGGCGTGCTCTGGCTGAGCGCACGCTGGGGGGGCGCCTTCACGCCGCTTGTGGTCGGATGGATGCTTGCGAGCGGCGGCGAGGGGAAGTTCGGTCTGGGCCTGCACTACAGGTGGGTGTTTCTCATTTTTGGCGCGCTCGGAGTGTTTTGGGCGGTAGCGTTCTATCGCTGGTTCCGTGATCACCCGAAAGATCATCCTGCAGTGAACGCCGCTGAACTCGCCGTCATCGGCGAAACAGCGCATGCCGGAGATCACGCGATGCCATGGCGCAGGCTGTTTGCTTCGCGCACGGTATGGATGCTTTGGGGGCAGTATTTCTTCATGTCGTACGCTTGGTATTTTTATATCACCTGGTTTCCGACTTATTTGAAGGAACAATTCACCGGGCTTGGTGATTTGCCCCGCGCGCTTCTGGCATGCGTGCCGTTGTTCTTCGGCGGACTCGGATCGCTCGTGTGCGGGCTGTGCTCGGCTGCGCTCGATCGCAAGCTTGGAAGCGCAGCACTAACGCGTCGCGTGCTTGGCGTTGGCGGCATGGGGCTTGCGGGTGTAATGCTGCTTGTGTCCATGCAGTTCAGCGCACCGGTTGCCTCCGTGCTGGCGATCGGCATGGCGGCGTTCTTTAGCGACCTATCACTGCCCGGAGCCTGGGGTGCCTGCATGGACGTGGGGGGGCGCCACACAGGCGCCCTCTCCGGCAGCATGAACATGATGGGCAATGCCGGCGGCGCAATCGCGCCTATGGCTGTTCCCCTCGTGCTCGCCGCGACCAACAACAATTGGACGGTTAACATGGAGCTGTTCGCGCTT
>CAMDSZ010000391.1 GCA_945906945.1 Akkermansia muciniphila | reverse complement strand
GCTCGTGGTTTTCGCCTTCGGCTGTGGATACGTCGAATAACAAGCGTTCGCGGTCTCCAAGCGTGATCAGCTTGTTTGGATATTCCTGAATTGCTGCCTGCGAGCCCCAGCGCCAGTAGAGCGTCCGCTGGGGTGGTGTCTCTGCGGCGCCTGTCAGGTAAGGCATGAGGTTGATACCGTCCAAACTCGGATCCTTTGCCTGGCCCGAAAGCGCGACTGCCGTGGCTGCAACGTCGAGAGTGATCACTGGGTGATCGTAAACTTGTCCTCCTGGAATGGTGCCCGGCCACGCGCACAGAAACGGAACACGAATTCCACCCTCGCTCAGCATTCCCTTCTGGCCTTTCATCGGGACGTTCAGCGACCCATTCCACGCACCACCAAGCGGAGCGCCGTTGTCCGAGATAAAGAAGATCAGCGTGTTCTTGTCCTGACCCATTTCCTTTAATTTCTCGCGGATCCGGCCGACGCCATCATCCATCGCAGCGATCATTGAAAGCGCCTGCCGTCTTTCTTTTGGGAGGTGGGAGGGCGTTTTTGAGTACCACGGCTCGGGGGAGTCGAGAGGCACGTGCGGCGCATACCACGCCAGGTACATGAACCACGGCTGCTCGGGCTTTGCAGACCTGCGGTTGAGGAATGAGATCGCAGCGTCGGTCTGGACCACCACGCGAAAGCGGTCGTCTAAAACGAGGTGCGGGGCATCGGTGAACGGCTTGCCCTGAAGATCGTGCGAGGCGAAAAACTGACGCAGTTCGCCTCGCCAGTATTCGTCGAAACCGTGTTTATGCGGGAAGTAACCCGGATCAGAGTGCTGCTGTTTTTTGCCCGGGGTTTCATTGCGCAGATCTAGATGCCATTTGCCGACTTGGCCAGTTAAGTAGCCTGCAGCTTTGAGACGCTCTGCGATGGTTTGTTCCCCAAGCGGCAGCGGGCCCTTCAAATTATCCTCCACCCCGAACCTCTGCTGGTAGCGGCCTGTGATGAGACCGGCGCGCGACGGGACGCATTGTGGGGCTGTGGTGTAGCCGCGTTTGAAAAGAACGCCATCCCGCGCGAGTTGGTCGATGTTTGGCGTGCGCACATCTGCATCGCTGCCTTGCAGGCTCATGTCCGCCCAGCCGTGATCGTCGCTATAGATCAATAGAATGTTCGGCTTCGAGGAAACTGCCTGCGCCGGTTGAAGCAAAAATGCACTCAGAACCGCAGTCACGCAGCGCAGAAAGTTAAATGGGGATAGATGGTGCGTCATAGTGATGGACCGAACGTGATCATCAACACCGGACCGTCATTCGAGTTGCGGTTCAATGTCACGACTCACGTGTGGCATGGCAGTCGCAATTCAGGAACTGCAGCATTCCCCGCGTGACTCTCGGCCCGGGGCGGTTGGTTGAAAACCACACGCTATTTTACGAACAGCATTCTAATTCCCACGATGATCATCACGCTCGCAAAAATAAGCGTGAGTGTCCTGTTCTGAAAATGCTGCAACGCACCCGCGCTGAACCACGCGATGACTGAACCGGCGACGCCCGCTGGAATCGCCACTTTCCAGTCAACGAGATCGTTTCCCGCGTTTTTCGCCGAAGCAGCCACGGAGGTGAGTACGATGGCGGCAAGAGAGGTCGCTACGGCCTGCTTTTGTGAGAGACCAAGGACGCCGACGAACAGCGGCACCATGATGACGCCGCCACCCACGCCGCAGAGCGCGGCCACAACACCGCTGAGTGCACCAATGAGAATCGGGAGTAACATGGTAGTAAGCAGCGCGTCGGTTCTTCGCTACGCAACGGTCAGGCGCACGATGAGTTGTTGCAGCACGCCCTTCGGCTCCTTCGCGGAGCTCACCAAGGCAATATTGGCTTCGAGCACCAGTCTCTGCGCTGTGCGCAACTCTGCAACGCTGTAGCGGTGCGCTTGCTGCGCCGCGATGCCGAGAGAGTAGGCATTCACGGTGCCGTCTTTTTTTCGCGGAAGATGTTCCTTCGCTTCATCGCTGAGTTTTTCGAGCGTCTTTGAAAAGAAAAACGGCTGAGCTGGTCGCGACAGCTTGTGACGTTCCATGAGATCCTTAACGGCGAGTAGGTTTCGGAATGTCGGTACGATCGCCACAAGCATGATACCGATCGGCGACTCCTGATCCTGAAAAAGCTGGGCAAGCAGATCCAGCGAGCGCTTGGTATCGCGCGCGGCAAGCGCATTGCCCAATTCAAAGATGCCTGCCGAGCCGGTCATCGGCACAATGAGGTCGACATCAGCCCGGGTCACGGTGCGTTTGTCTTCGCCCAAATACAGGCTGAGCTTTTCGATTTCCGATTGAATGGTGCGGCGGTCGCCGCCGGTCCGGATCGCCAGCAGCTCCAGAGCGTCTTCCCCGATGGATGTTCCGCATGCCGAGGCGATGTCCTTTGCAATGTCCATCGCCGCCTCTTCCCAGCCCGCCTTCGAGGTGTCTAGTTTGTCGCAGACGGTGACTTTGCAAAGTTTCTGCAGGCTCTTGTAAAATGAACGCCGCTTATCTACGTCGCTACCGCTTAGCAAAAACCGGATCCCATCTGGAACGCCTTTGCCGAGAAGAGCGGTCAATTCCTCCAGCGCCTCCTGCACTGCCGCAGCGCGGCCGGTAACCGAATCGCCGAGAAAATTGGCGTCCTTGAGCCACACAAGTTTTTCGCCGCCGAAGAAGGGGAAGGTGAGCAGCGCGTCGATGGTTTTGCGCACGCGGTCCGCTGCGTCGTCAGCGCCTGCGGCGACGCCATCAATGATGTCGCGGGAAAAGTCGCCTCCGTCCTTTGGCGTGAGTTTTTCGGCGAGGGCGCGGGCCGTGGATTTCACCTCGGCGTCATCGGATCCAATGACTGCGGAAATAACGTCTAGGGATTTGGACTTTGGGGCGGCCATGCAATTTCCACAGGATCGCGTGGTTTGGATTTGAATCAATACCGGAGGTGAGCAGCCTCTGAAACGCTGGTAGTCCGTAAGGTCTAATGATTCGGAATCAGTAGTTGGCAACTTCAGGTGCTGGCGCCAAAGCGCCCGGAGCGCGACCGCGCCTAAGTCCTGCTCGGGGCCGGGCTTTGAGGCTCAGTACATCCACATTTTCAAAAAAGCGAACGACCACCAACCCCTGGGAGCGCGTAGCCCCAGCTGCGCCCCGGCGTGCATTGCATTAAAGAGGTGGCCAAGCAGCGAAGAGGCGCAACCCATCGTGAGGTAGAGACGTGTAAGCGCAGCTGGGGCTACGCGCTCCCAGGGGGATGCCGTGATTTGTACGAGTCCGCTTCAATCGCTACTTCAGAGCCCACCTGGCCGGTCACGCACACATGGGGCGTTGGTCTAATGATGCGGAATCAGTAGTCGGCAACTTCAGTTGCTGGCTCCAAAGCGCCCGTGGCGCGCCCGCGCCTAAGTCTTGCTCGGGGCTGGGCTCTGAAGCGCAGGGCATCCACATTTTCAAAAAAGCGCACCACCACCAACCCCTGGGAGCGCGTAGCCCCAGCTGCACCCGGGAGTGGATT
>CAMDSZ010000390.1 GCA_945906945.1 Akkermansia muciniphila | reverse complement strand
TGTGTTGCCATTGGAGGTCGCGGAATCGTATTCCCATACCACTTTGCCGCTCGGATCGACCTCCGCGGTCTTGGTCCAGTTGGCCTGGTAAAGGATGTTTCCATTGGGCAGGTAAGACACGTCGTGCGTGCCGCCGGTTTTGATCTCGCGCTCAACCGTTCCATCCGGCCCAATGATCGCGACTTTTCCGGTGTTGGCCACAAGCAGCCTTTGGGCGCCTCCAGTTTGCTCGGAGCGAACCTCGGTGGGTAGCAGCGCAAGCGTGCTGCAGAGGCTGGAAACGAGGCTCAGTTGGCGGAGGGATATGCGGGATGTCATGGGGTTTGGGGCGTTGTGATGGAGTTGAAAAAAAGTGTGGTGAAGGCAGTCAGGGAACCGCGCTGAGGGATTGGAGCCTGGCGCTGAAGGTTTCGACGCGTCTGTCGGCTTAGGCAAGAATTTCGTGGATCGGATCAGCGCCCTCGACGCCGACAAGCTTTTGATCAAGGCCGCCGTAGAAGAAGGAAAGTTTGTTCGGATCAATCCCAAGCAGGTGCAGAACCGTCGCGTGAAGGTCTTTGACCTCGCTCCGGTTGGTAACTGCGCGGTTGCCGAGTTCATCGGTGCTCCCATAGCTGACGCCGCCTTTGACGCCGCCGCCGGCCATCCACATGGTGAAGCCCGCGGAGTTGTGGTCGCGGCCCGTACCGGCGGCGTATTCGGCCGTGGGCTGACGGCCGAACTCGCCGCCCCACACCACCAGGGTCTCGTCAAGGAGGCCCCGCTGTTTGAGGTCCTTGAGAAGGCCGGCTACCGCCTTGTCCGTGTTTCCCGCGTGGAACTCGTGGTTTTTGACCAGGTCCCCGTGCGCGTCCCAGTTGTCGTCGGTGTGCGCGCCCCCAGAGTAGATCTGGACGAAACGCACTCCGCTTTCCACCAACCGGCGGGCAAGGAGGCATTTGCGGCCGAAGTCTTCCGTGCGCGGGTTGTCCATTCCGTAGAGGGCGAGTGTTTCCGGGGACTCCTTGGAAAGATCGATGGTTTGGGGGGCGGCCGCCTGCATCCGGTAGGCGAGCTCGTAGCTTTCGATGCGGGCGGCAAGGTTGGTGTTGTCGCGGCGCCCGCTCAGGTGGGACTGGTTGAGTTCGTTGAGCGAGTTGAGTAGCAGTCTTTGTTCGCCCGCACTGACACCCTCTCGGGGGCTTAGATCCAAAATAGGCGCGCCTGCGGCTCGGAACACCGTGCCCTGGTGGGTTGCCGGCATGAAACCGGCGGACCAGTTTTTTGCGCCGGAGATGGGGCCGCCCTTTTTGTCGAGCATGACGACGAAACCGGGCAGGTTCTGATTGACGCTGCCCATGCCGTAGTTGATCCAGGAACCCAAGGACGGCTTGCCGCCGATGATTGAACCGGTGTTCATCTTGAGCATCGCCGAACCGTGGATCGGAGACTCCGCGGTCATGCTGTGAATGAACGCGAGATCATCCACGCATTGCGCGACATTGGGAAAGAGATCGGAGACCCACTTGCCGCACTGGCCGTACTGTTTGAACTTCCACTTGGGCTCCACGATCCGGCCCTCGTTTTTGGAGCCTCCGCGGCCCTTGGTCTGGATTTGGATGGTCTTGCCATCCATCCCGATCATAGCGGGCTTGTAGTCGAAGGTGTCGATGTGGCTCGGGCCTCCGTACATGAACAGGAAGATCACGCTCTTGGCTTTTGCAATGCGCTGCGGCAGGTCGCGGTCGGTGGCTGCAGCATGGGCTGCACCACCAAAAAAGCCGTCCTTTGCGAGCATGCCGCAGAGTGCGACATGCGTGAAGCCGCCTCCGACGGTGGTTAAAAATTCACGGCGCCGGATGTTTCCGCAGAAGTTTGAGGGAGTATTCATGGGATCAGTCCAAGTAGATGAACTCGTTGAGGTTGAGGGCAAGCAGTGCGAAGCGCTGGAGGGCGGTCTGTTCAGTTAGCTGATGTTGGCTTTGAAGCAGGGCGACCGTTTTTTGGCAAAGCGCCACCTCGCTCGGGGTGGCTTCGCGCTGGAGCACCAGTCTTAGTCCGTGCCGGATCTGCGCCTCCACCGATTGGCCCGCCTCGCGTTTGATGCGCTCTGCGAAACGGCGAGCCTGGTCGGTGATGAATTCCGAGTTCAACATCCCCAGCGCCTGCGTCGGCACCGTGCTTGCGAAGCGCACCGCGCACGGGGTGTCGGTAGCCGCCTGGTCGTGGTCGGAAAGCAACGGCAACGAAAGCGTTCGTTTTACGTGCACGTAAACGCTGCGGCGCGCGGTTTCCTCAACGCCTTGCTTTGGCCAACCGCTCCCCGGCCTCGATTGGGTTTCCAGCACCGCATCCGGAAGCGGGGGGTGGACCGGCTCCCCGTGCATGTCCAGTTTCAAAAGACCCGACGCCCAGAGAATTGAATCGCGCAGCTCCTCCGCAGTCAGTCTGCGCATTGGATACCGCCACAAAAGCGTGTTCTCTGGATCCTTTTCGAGCCCCGTCTGCGCCGCGCTGGAGCTCATCCGATAAGCCCGTGAGTTCATCAGCAGTCTGTGCATTTCCTTAAAGCTCCATTTCTTGTCGATGAAAGTTTGAGCGAGGAAATCCAGGAGTTCGGGGTGGGTGGGTTGTTCTCCCAAACGTCCGAAATCGTTCGAGCTTGGCACGATTCCACGCCCGAAATGGTGCTGCCAGATCCGATTCGCTGCCACCCGGCTAACGAGAGGGTTCTCTGGTTGCGTCAACCAGTTCGCCAGCGCGATGCGCCGCCCAGAGGATGCATTTCGAACCGGAGAGGCTTGCGCCTTCGCAGGATTTGAACCGAGCGAGAGCACTGCTGGAAACGCGGCGTCAACCGGTTCCCCAAGGCTCTGCGGGTTGCCTCTGCGATGGACGGACAGCGGCGGCGGGGTGGTGCCGACCTCGGATACTGCGCTGAGTTCGATCCCCAGCGGTCGCTTGACTTCGGCAAACCAGCGTTCGGTGTTTTGCTTCACGCTCTTGAGAAAGTCCCCGCCAGTTTTCTTGTTGATGCGTGCGGTGTCCTCCGGACTTTTCCGTTTGAAAGCCTCCTCCCATTGCGGCGCATCATTTTTTCTATCCCAGATGATTGCGGCTGGGAGTGCTGAGGCGTGCGGGGTGTTCGTTCGAATGCAGAGGTAGTTCACACCGGTGTGCAGCAAGTTTTTTGGAAGAATCGGCGGAGCAAACAGCAGCATCCGGCGGCCCTTGGGAAGTTTGTTGTTGTTGAAGATTTGCGTGCCGTTGATGAAGAGTTCCGTGTGTCCTTCATACTCGAATTCGAGTGCGACAAATTTCGGAATTTCTTTTAGTGCGAAAGTGCGACGCACCCACACCGGCGCTCCTGCGTGAGGTGAGGCGGTTCCCTTGTCCGATTCCCATTTTGAAGAGTCAAAGCTCTCTTCCTTCCAGCTCGCATCAGGCTCCGTGAAAGTATGCTTCACGCCCTGCTCAATCCCGGACTCGTCCGAGGATGCGCTGTTGTTGGGTCTCTGAGAGCCTGCACCGGAGTTTTGTGCGGTGTCCGGCTTTGAATCGCCATTCC
>CAMDSZ010000389.1 GCA_945906945.1 Akkermansia muciniphila | reverse complement strand
GTATCTTAAGGAACTTGGGTTCCCTTGGACGCCGGATTCCGTCCTTTACCGTGGCAAGGGATGCGAACACTGCCGCCAGACGGGATATCGCGGGCGGGTGGCAATTTACGAACTTTGCGTTCTCACCGAGCATTTACGACGTCTCGTGGTGAAAAAAGCGACCGGCACTGAGATGAAGGCGCGCGCAGTGAAGGACGGAATGGGCACGCTGCGAGGCGATGGCTGGCGCAGAGTCTTGGCGGGGCAAACTACGGTCGAGGAGGTGCTGCGAGTGACGCAGGCGGACGACCTTTTAGAGGAGTAAAGGGGGCGTAAATTTCTATCGGTTAGCTTGATCGGATTTCCGATTTTAGCGCGTTGCGCAGGAATATGCTCCGATGGGTGGTCGGTCCTATAAACCTTTCCACTTAACTCAATCGTGCAGGTTGACCGGTGCTTTCGAGCACCGAATTCCAAAGCTCGCCACTCGGATCAACCTTCCTGCGGCCCTGTGTGACCATTCTGAGGGGCAAGTGCACGAAAGCCCCGTGCCAGCGGCCCACTAGCATGGAGGTCTTTCCCGTCATCGCCGCATGAACTGCGTGCTGGGCCAGGAGCGAACAGTAAACATTGTCTTGCGGGTTAGCCGGAACGCTTCGAATGATGTAGCTCGGGTCGATGTACTTCACGGTCGAAGAAATTCTTCGCTCGCGGAATGATTCCGAAATTCTGTCGCGCAGGAATAGGCCGATATCCGCGTATCTTTGATTACCGCTCTCATCGGTTTCTGACTTGCCAGCGAGGAGGTTCTGGCCGGCGCCCTCCGCCACCACAATCACGGCGCTTTTCCGCTTTGCTATCCGGTAGTGAAGCGCCTCCAACAGGCCCCCGGACCCCTCGAGCTCAAACGATACTTCCGGGATCAGCACAAAATCCACATTGCTTCCAGCCAGCGCAGCGTAGCAGGCGATGAACCCCGAGTCCCTTCCCATCAATTTCAACAAACCGATCCCGTTCAGGGATCCGGTCGCCTCGATATAGGCGGAGCGCACAGCCTGCACCGCGTTCGCGAACGCAGTCTCGAAGCCGAAGCTCTTATCCAAATACATGATGTCGTTGTCGATGGTTTTTGGAATCCCAACCACCGCCTTGCGCAATCCCCGCTTGCGACACTCCTGCGAAATCGCCTCTGCGCCCCGGAGCGTACCGTCTCCGCCGACCACGAAGAGAATATCAATGTTCATCTCTTCAAGGAGATCCACCATTTCTCCGATGTCCTGCGGTCCGCGGGAGGTTCCCAGAATAGATCCGCCGAAATTGTGGATTTGCGAGACGGACTCCGGCCGCAGAATCATTGGAGTGAACCCGTACCGGCTGATCATTCCCTGGTATCCGTAACGGAAGCCGTAGGTTCTCGTAACGCCATATCGATTATGGCATTGTGTTACGATCGCGCGGATGATGTCGTTTAGCCCCGGGCACAGTCCGCCGCAGGTGACGATTGCGGCCGTTGTTTTGCTCGGGTCAAAAAACAGCCGCTCCCGCGGCCCAGCCAGCTCGAAGCTGAGTTGGCTTTCCTCAGGCCTCTGGGTTTCCGTAAGGTGATTGTAAAGAACCCGCTCCGAGTCGGCTCGGAAGTTTACTTCGAACGAGTTGTGTGTCAGGGGAGAAACGATCTGGCAAGGGCCTAGGCTTTCGATGGTCGTTTCCATAGTTGATCGCTACATCTGGACTTACGATGGGGTTCGGAAACAAGGCAAAAGATTGCGCCGGCTAAGGAAAACGCCGGTACGCCGGCCATCCGGCCGCTGATCTCAATTTTCAATTGTGCCCCCAAGTTGGCGTACTTGCCAAAGCCCCGTTCTTGTCGCAACCTTCGAATCCTGCCAACGGGCGCACCGTGGTGCGGTCTTCCGTGGCGGACGTTTAGCTTCAGAATCAAACAAATATGGCACACGAACTCCCGGCTCTTCCTTACGCAACCACCGCGCTTGAACCCCACATTGATGCAAAAACCATGGAGATTCATCATGGCAAGCATCATAAAGCCTACGTCGATAATCTGAACAAAGCGCTGGAGTCAGCCCAGGAGCTTGCCTCCAAAACTGCGGAGGACTTGATTCGTGATCTGTCCGCAGTGCCAGAGGCCATTCGCACCGCGGTGCGGAACAACGGTGGTGGGCACGTGAACCACTCGCTCTTTTGGACCCTTTTGAGTCCCTCATCATCCGGTAAACCTTCAGGGAAGCTTGCGGAGGCAATCAACAGCACGTTCGGCAGTTTTGAAGCTTTTCAGGAAAAGTTTCAGAGCGCAGGTGCGACTCGTTTTGGATCGGGTTGGGCTTGGCTTGTAGTCAACCAAGGTAAGCTCGAGATCGGTTCCACGGCGAACCAAGATTCCCCGCTCATGGGTAAGGCTGTCGCTGGAATTGAAGGCAAACCCGTGCTCGCTCTGGATGTTTGGGAGCATGCGTACTATCTGAATTATCAGAATCGCCGTCCCGATTACATGAAAGCGTTCTGGAACATTGTGAACTGGGAAGCTGCCGAGCGCCTTTATTTGGCCGCAATCTAGTGTATTGAAGAGCGGTCTTCAGCCCTGATAAGGAACAGACCCCTGACGTGCTTTTTGCTCTTGCACTCAGGGGTTTGTGATTTTTTGGCGAGCTCCTCGCATTCAATTCAATCCAGTACATTCAGCCCCTTGGATCCATTTGTTTCCCTGCATAGCTTTCCCGCCCAGCTCATGAAAACTTCACCCCAGAAAAATGTCCGTAAGGAAGGGATCTGTTACTTGGCGGGTGCTGGGCCGGGTGATTTGGGCCTTGTCACCTTGCGGGTTCGGGAGCTGCTTGAGGTTGCTGATGTGATTGTTTTTGACTACCTCTGCAACCAGGAAATGCTTAAGTGGGCGCGTCCAGATGTGGAGATTATTTACGCTGGGAAGAAAGCCGGTCAGCACACCTTAAAGCAGGACGAGATCAATGCGCTTCTCGTGAGCAAGACGTCCGCAGGCAGCCGCGTCCTTAGACTCAAGGGCGGCGATCCATTCCTTTTCGGGCGAGGCGGCGAGGAAGCTGAAGCTCTTGTGGACGCCAACCTCCCGTTTGAGATTGTGCCCGGGGTGACCTCGGCAATCGCGGCGCCGGCCTACGCCGGCATCCCAGTGACACACCGGGATTTCACCTCATCGCTGACAATTTTTACTGGGCACGAGGATCCAACCAAAACTGAAAGTTCTCTGGATTACGCAAAGATTGCTTCGCTTCCCGGCACCAAGGTGATGCTAATGGGCATCGATCGAATCGGCCCGATCACGGATGAGCTTCAAAAACACGGGCTCAGCGGTGACACGCCTATCGCCCTGGTGCGTTGGGGAACCACCGGCCGTCAGAGAACTCTGACAGCAACGGTGGCAACCGTCGCGGAGCGGGTGGCCGCAACGGGGTTCACTGCGCCGGCGGTCGCGGTCATTGGCAAGGTAGCGACCTTGAGCAATCGGTTGGGTTGGTTTGAAAAACGTCCACTTTGGAGCAAGCGCATCGTTGTGACGCGAACCAGGCAGCAGGCTGGGGT
>CAMDSZ010000388.1 GCA_945906945.1 Akkermansia muciniphila | reverse complement strand
GTTTTTAAGCTCGGGAAAGGACGATCCGGAGCCCGCGTTTCCGCAGCAGAGCAGCGGGCGCCGGACGGCGCTTGCGCGCTGGATCACCGACCCGCGCAACCCCCTCACGGCGCGGGTTGCGGTCAACCACATCTGGACCCGCCACATGGGCGTGCCGCTCGCCGCCGGAATGTTTGAGTTCGGGCGTAAAGGTGCGACTCCCTCGCATCCCGAGTTACTGGACTGGCTGGCTGCCGAACTGGTCGAGCATGGTTGGAGTATGAAGCATTTGCACCGGTTGATTGTGAACTCGCAAACCTACCGAATGGGTTCCTCCGCCGCCGGTGCAGAGGTCAGCGTTTCTACGGACCCAGACAACGTCGAGTATTGGCGGCGCGCGCCGGTCCGGTTGGAGTCGGGGGTGATCCGGGACTCGCTCTTGGGGCTCTCTGGGTCGCTGGACTGCTCGATGGGCGGGCCGCCAGTCGAAGCTGCTGCGCAGGAAGATTCGGCGCGAAGGAGCGTGTACTTTTACCACTCCAACAATTCGAGAAACCTTTTTCTTACGATGTTTGACGAGGCGCCTGTGAAGGAATGTTACCGACGCGAGCAAAGCGTCGTCCCGCAGCAGGCCATGGCGATGACTAACAGCCGGCTTGTGGAAGAGTCTGCCCGGCGGATTGCACGGCTTGTTTCACAGCGGTGCGCCGGGACTTTAGACGACGAGGGGTTCGTGCGAGCGGCCTACGAATACGTTCTAGGGGTTCCACCGCAGGCGGAGGAGTTGGCGGCGTGCATGGAGGCGCTGTTGGCGTTGCGAGGTGCATCCGGTACGACTGAGTCAGCAGCGGGTACCGGTTCGCAGGACGGCGCGCAGACGGAGGCTCGAGCGCAGTTGGTTTGGGTGCTGTTAAACCACAACGATTTTGTCACGCTTCGCTAGAGTAACTTTTCGACCGCTATTTTCTCGCCCTATATGAACATCCAGCCAGATCCGTCATCAATGCTCGCATCCGGCACGCGGCGCGCGTTTTTGTGCGACGCCGGGTGGGGTTTTGCTGGTATGGCTCTCGGCGCGATGTTGCAGCGGGATGCAAAGGCATCGTCCGCGCTTTGGACTCCGCCCGACGGCCTGTCTCACTTCAAGCCCGCGGCCCGCAGCGTGATCTGGCTGTTTATGAATGGCGGTGTTAGCCACATGGAGAGCTTTGATCCAAAGCCGATGCTCACCAAATACGGCGGCAAGACCATCGCCGAAACCCCGTTCGCAGACGTGCAGGACCCCAAAAAACTGGCGCTCGAGCGCCTGGTTGTGCCCGATGCGAATGGCAACCAGCGAAACAAGATTTTCCCGCTGCAAGTTGGTTTTCAAAAACACGGGTGCAGCGGTATCGAGGTCAGCGACTGGTTTCCGAACATCGCCGCGCACGTGGACAAGCTCGCGATTGTGCGATCGATGTATACCACCGACAGCAATCACGGCGCACAGACGCAGTTTCATTCTGGCCGACACATGGTGGACGGCAATTTTCCAACGCTCGGTGCATGGGTGAATTACGGTCTCGGCAGTCTTAACGAAAACCTTCCACAGTTTATTTCCATTGGCACTCGCGAGTACTGGAATAACCGGGACGGGCATTATCTTGGACCGATGTATGACGCGGTGCCCATGCGCATTGACCCAGCAAACCCGCTCGATTTCGGGCGCCCCGACCCCCGCACACCGGCTGCCGCGCGCGCCGTGGGGATGGATTTGGTGCGGAGGTTGAACGCGATGCGGGCGCAGGAGTATCCCGGGGATTCGGCGCTGGCGGCGCGGATTGCCTCCTACGAACTCGCCTACCGGATGCAGGCCTCGGTTCCCGAGGTGTTGGATTTCACCAAGGAAACTGCTGAAACAAAGGAGCTCTATGGGCTCAACCAGCCGCACTGCCGAGATTTTGCCGGGCAGCTCCTTGCTGCGCGCAGGCTGGTGGAGCGAGGGGTGCGTTTTGTCCAGATCCAGCACGGCGGGGGAGGTGCTGGGGCGTGGGATGCGCATGGTGGGCTGAAGGCGAACCATTCAAAGCTTTCAATGCAAGTAGATCAGCCGATCGGCGCACTGCTGGCGGACTTGGAGCGGCGTGGGTTGCTTGAGGAAACGCTGGTCGTTTTTGCGACCGAGTTTGGCCGCACCCCCGGATCCCAGGGCGCCGATGGGCGCGATCATCATATTTTTGGGTTCAGTGTTTGGATGGCGGGCGGGGGAATCAAGGGCGGCGTGGCTCATGGCCGCACTGACGAACTTGGCTTTCACGCTGTTGAGAGCAGGCATTACGTCACGGACATCCACGCGACCATCCTGCGCCAAATGGGGTTGGATTCGCGCAAGCTGGAGATCCCGGGGCGGAAGCGTTTGGAAATCGACCACGGAAAGCCGATCACCGAAATCATCGCGTGATGCAGCGGGTTTTCTAGCGCTGTGCGCGTAGCGCTCCAAGTGAGGGAGGAACCCCCGGTCGCTCTCCATCGTTCAGTTTGGGAGGGAATGTGCTGGAACTCTTTGCTGAACGCCGCATTTGTAATGCTCTAGCCTTTTTCATGCACCATGCTGACTGTCACCATGCGTTGTTCTCCGGTCTAAGAGTCGGATTTGAGAACCGAATGGGTAGTTTGACATTGCTCGAGAGGATTTCGTCGCGGTGGTTCAACGCCGGTCTTTGAAGAAGCGTGCATGCCTCGGAACCTCTGTCTTTGCGGGATTCTGCCGCAGGATCATCCAGCGTCGGATGCCCTCCAAGTGTTGGGGCGCAGGTTTGGCGCCGCAAATCAAAGCGGCTGCTGGCTGCAGCGTTCTTTCAAGAGCCGTTGAGTACACAAATAGAATTTCGTTCTCAACGCTGTAAAAACGCACAACATCGATATTTCTATCCATCCCATGAGCGTCACATTTCTGCACACTGCCGACTGGCAACTTGGCAAGCCCTACGAGTACGTCGAGGATTCCGAAAAACGCACACTGCTCCAGCAGGAGCGCTTTGACGTAATCGGAAGGATGGCAGCGCTTGTGAGCGAACATCGCGCCGAGTTTGTTGTGGTCGCGGGCGACCTTTTCGACACGTCGACGGCGTCGAAGGCTACCGTCTCTCGCGCCTGCGGTCTCATCGGAGCGCTCGGGGTGCCCGTTTACGTGATCCCGGGAAATCACGACCACGGCGGGGCCGGGAGCATCTGGGAGCAGGATTTTTTCAGGCGTGAGCAGCAGGAGCTCGCGCCGAACCTCAATGTGCTCCGGGAGCAGGCGCCTGTGGAGCTCGAAAACGCCGTGCTGTTTCCGTGTCCGTTGATGCGGCGACACGAGTCTATCGACACCACCTCGTGGCTGAGGGCTGCGGCAGCTCTCGGGTTGGGCCCTGACGGGAAGGTGCGCATCATTCTCGCGCATGGCAGTGTCATCGAGTTTGGTTCTGGAGCAGGTGGGGGCGAAGGGCATGACGCGGTGAATATCCTCAACCTGTCCGCCCTGCCGGAGGCCGAATTCGACTACATCGGGCTTGGCGACTGGCATGGCTGCAAGAAGGTGGGCTCCAAGGCTTGGTATTCTGGCACGCCCGAGTTGGACCGATTCATCAAGGGCGAGGGCAACAGGCCCGGACATGTGCTGGTGGTTTCAGCTGCACGCGGGCACGCACCTGAAGTGCTTGAGGTGCGAACCAACCGGGTTGGCTGGCATG
>CAMDSZ010000387.1 GCA_945906945.1 Akkermansia muciniphila | reverse complement strand
CACGTCTTCAGCGTTGGGAGCAGGGAGGCGAGCACAAATCCCGACATCAGCAGCGTACCGCCCATCAGCGCCATCTGCCATTGTTTAAACCGCTTGAGGATCTTCTTGGCGCTAAAACTGTAAAACAAACCGCCGATGCCATAAAAACTGATCATTAAACCCGCCTGAAGAATCTTCATCCCGAAGTTGTCCTGCAGCGCGCTGCTCACGTACACGAAGCCACCGAAGAGAAACAACCCCTCGAGGAAAATTGCGGGGTAGACCACGAGGGCGTTCGGATTAGACAGCACAAGCCCGTAACCTTTGAGCACCGAAACCGAAGGTTAACGCTCCCGCGTCCAGGCTGAAGAAATCGTGCCGGGGGGTGAAAAGCAATTTCTTGCTATCAATTGCTGGCGTGGGTCGGCCGTTTTTGGCTTATTTTCCGCGCAGAAATTCCTCCGATGCCAGTTCTGCGGGCAATCACACTTGCCTGTCCCCGCGCGGGCGGCGCACTGACCAATTTTGAATTTTCAGAATTTCACGAATAAACTCTGACGTGCAATTCTTGGTTGATCCACGTTTTCATCGTGGCGAGACGCTCCTTATCGTTGGCTCCAACTCCTGCCTGCAGCTCTTGGGTTCAAACACCAAATCGCCAACAATCAACCGTCTTCCTCCCGCGAGGAATCGCAAGGACCTTGCCAACTGTTTGATTCTAATCTCCTCCAATAGGCGCCCGGTCTTGACATCCCAAAGACGGATTTCGCTGTCACCCATGGTCGCCAGAATGAGGCCATTCGGATGCCAATCCACCCCGCTTACAGCAGAATTGTGAACGAGAAATTCACCCTCAATAGCTAAGTTTTTGGCATTCCTGAAGCGAACTCTCCTGTCTTTACAGCCTTCCGCAATCTGGTTGCCGTCGCTCGAAACACTCAAGCAAACTCCCAAAGAGGAAGACTCATACGAGACCGCTTCGCCCGTAGACGTATTCCATAACACCATCACCCGCTCCAGATAAGCTTCTGGGTCTTGGGAGTCACGAACACCATCCACCCAACAATGTTCCACAAGTCTATCACTGCCAATCCAACAAGGAGTTGGAGCTATCGATCGATTCACGTTCTTAAAAAGAGTGCGATTAACCTGTGTCAATTGGGCCCCGCTCGAAATATCTACGACAGCTTCACCTGTCCACAGCAGTCCCAGTGATGGGTGAGGCAAGATAAGCCTGTCTTGTTTGTCATTCGCCTGTAATGTTTTTGGCAATCCCCACGCATTAATAATTTTTCCATCACCCAAGCTCAACGCGATTGCATTCACTCTGTCTTGAACGATCGCTACGGATCCTGATTTGCTCATCTGTATACTGATTCCAGCAGTCGCTGATATCGATATTCTTCCATCAGCGATTGCAGTCTGACTAATCTCTTTTGAAAGAGCTCCGGTCTCCGAGAGGTTGTACAGACAAACCTCCTTTAGCTTCTGATCATCACCGACCCGAAGCCCCAAAAGTTCTCTTCCGTTTGGACTCATTTTGATGGTGTGAAACTTTTTCCCCTGCGGCTGGGTGACATTAAACAAAGGTTTGTCGGCAGTTAGAAGATTCCAAATCCGGATTTTATTCGGCAACAACAATGCCACGTGTGAATCAGTGCATCGCAGTGCATTAGAAAAGTCGCGGCGAAGCTTGGGGTTTTGGAATGGAAATGAACGCAAGAGTTTTCCACCTTGACTGCAGTCCCGAACTTCAAGGCAACCCGCCTGATCCGAAGGCATGCACAAGACCAGCAGCAGCTCACTATTTGGAACGAGCGCGAGCGAAGCAACGTTGTGGTCTGGGAGAAATTCTGTGCGAAGCGTATCACTCCAGGGATTGGAATACACACGAACACGCCGCTCGTCATTGCTCAGCGCAAAAGTCTTCCATCCGGAGTTTCCAGCAATCGCTTCTTTTCTCCATCCAACTTGGCCGACCACTGCTTTCCCCTGCTCGACAATGTCCCCGGTGATGGCATTGATTTTTTCCAATTTACCTTCCCCAGTGAGCAGACAGATAGTGCCAGGTGAATCGTCTACTGCGCAAAATGCAGGCCAAATGCGTTGGGGGCGCCTCCACAAGAGCCGCCCATCCGCGACAGACCAAGCCGAAAGAAAAGGCTTTTGATTTTCAGAAATTTGCACAAATAGCTGATCCTTGAACAACCAAAGTCTGGAGTAAACCCCTGTGCCTGGCTGCAGCTTGATCCGTTGGACTATCACGCCATCCTCAACTCGCCTGATTTGAATTTCGCTACCGATCCCAATCGCCACCGCTGATCCATCGGACGCTACAGCGAACTCCCCATACCTTGGCTTGATGTCATTGGCTTTCCAGCGGACCGTTGACGCGCCTGTTGTGGAGTCAACGTTAACACAGGTGCCATTGCTTTGCAGTGCGAGAAAATTGCCTGATTGCGATGGATCCGCTTCGAGCCCAGCCCAACTGCTCTCTTCGTCTGGAGCAATACCAACGTGCCCAAGAGTGGTTGCGTCATTGAGGTAAGACCAGGTTTGCCCGCGAAGATCCTCTGGAACGTTTGATAGCGCCAGATGCATCTCATCTGCCTTACCTTGATGATGAGCGGCCTCTGCAATGACAATCTGAGCTTGCGCAGCTTCTCGGCGTGATTTTTCCATCGCCACCACCGCGCGCTCCTTCTCGATTACAAGTCGAATGGTGAAGGCGACTGCCACTACAAACAGTAATGCAGCTGCGCTGGATAATCCTTTATTACGCCTAATGAAGAGCATGAGTTTCCGGACTGTTCCTGCACCCTCCGCATGCGTGGCAAAGCCGTTTTGATAGCGCTCAATGTCACCCGCGAAATCCTCTACACTAGCGTAGCGCTTGTTGCGGTCAGTCGCCATCGCTTTGAGCGTCACCGCCTGCAACGCTTCCGGCACTTCAGCACTCATCCCAATAGGTGTCCCAACCGTCACTGCACTCTTGCCACCACGTTTAGTGACCATCGAGCTGATGCTGCCGTTCTTCACTTTGGTGAGCACTTCATCCAAAGTCGTCCCGTCAACCGGTGGACGTAGTGTGAGGATTGCATAGAGAATCCCACCCAAACTGTAGATGTCAGACCGCGCATCCAGTTCAGCGACCATGCCAATAGCCTGTTCAGGGCTCATGTACTGCGGAGTGCCCATCACTTCTCCCTCCATGGTCATGCCGTAGTCACCAGTGTCGTTGACTCGTGAAACGCTCGAGCCCTGTTCTTCACGTTCTCCCAGCACCTTCGCAAGCCCCCAGTCCATCACCAGCACTTCACCGTACTCACCCACCATGATGTTCTCCGGCTTCAGATCCCGGTGCAGGATCCTCTTGCTGTGCGCAAACATCATCGCATCACACACTTTGCGGAAGATGGTGAGCAGCGCGGATCTTGGGTAGTCTTTGACCGCAGCAGCATCGCCATCACGGATAAGGTTCAACACCGCTTGCAGCGTACGTCCCTTGATCAGCTTCATGCTGTAAAACGGCCTGCTCTGGGCGTCTACGCCGATATTGTAGATCGGAACGATGTTTGGATGTGCAAGCTGTGCCAGGACTTCTGCCTCCTTTGAAAACCTCGGATCCTCACCAGCTTCACTCACACTGCTGACCTTTACGGCCACGTTGCGTTTGAGCTGCGGATCTTCACCAAAGTAGATCTGCCCCATCCCGCCTCTGGCAATTTCAC
>CAMDSZ010000386.1 GCA_945906945.1 Akkermansia muciniphila | reverse complement strand
AGCGGTCGTGCCACGTGTCATAAGTTAAACAAAATCAATATATTTATGGATTTGGTGCGTTTTTCAAAGAGCCTTGGGTGATCGTAGAACTACAGGCTGTAAAAAAAACGACACAGCCGGATGCCGCTTGATCATGCGTCGAGGCCGGTGCGAATGGGGCTGATGAGTCGACTCGGCAACCCGTGCAGAGAATGACCTGCGAGGAGCTCATGCTCGTTGTGGTTTTTGCGGCTGTCTTTTCATCGGTTCACCTTGAGCCCTACGGCCTTGGCCAGCTCCTTTTGGCGGACGTCCAATGTCATAAAGAGACTCGCCTTCAAATAAAGTGCCGTGGCCACGTGCAAGACATCAAAACTCCGGTGACCGATTTCCGCTGTGTATTGTGTCGAGAGCTCTTCGGCGATGCTGTAAACCTCGGCCCAGTCTTCAACGGGCGGAATCATCAAGCGGCCTGCAAGAATGTTTGACTGCAAGATTTCGAGCATCCGCAGCGCTTCCGTTTTCGAATACCCCTTCGTTCTATCGCGGGAAAACCGGAAAGATTGCAACCGAACCGACTGTCGAAACTCGAACAGCACGAGGGAGGAGACGTGGACCGGTACCGCTTCACGCTGCATGAGCCTGTCTGCAGTCCGGGAGTTCTCCTGTTCCCGGTAGAGCGCGCACAACAAGGAGGTGTCGGCGAAAGCATTCAACCTTCCTCTCCCTCCTGCTCGAACCTCTCCATTTGCTGAACCTCCGTTTCGCTGAAAACGCGGGTGCCCCAGATCGCTTTGCGCTGGGCAGCCCAATCCACCTCCGGTGCCGGATTTTGGGCGTGGACTGGTGGAACTAGCCTTGCGAAGGGGCGCCCCCGCTTGATGATTTCGACGGTTTCGCCGTTTTCGATCCAAGCAGAGAGGCGCCGGAAATGGTTGCGGAGATCGGCTACACTTGCGGTTTTCATGATAGGATTTTCTATCACCAGACGACCGAAACATCAAGTCCCGAACCGCAGGGAGCTCATGCTCTTTGTCGTCAAACAACAGAAGGTCACCCGTAAAGCGGTGACTTGTGATGAAGCGGGTGAGTTCGGGCACCATCTGGATTGCCGGGTCGAAGAACTCACAGTCGAGCCCGAGCCTGTGGCGGAGCTGACCTTGAGTCGATTGACCGATGAAACGCAGCTCAAGGCCATGTCTTCAGCGTGTTGCCGTTTGAATCCTTAAGCCGCAGCGACTCAATGCGTGCTTCGCCAGCGCCCACCGCTACAAAACGGCGCAAGCGAGCCGCGGCATCTTCCCGAAAAGCCAGTCCGGATACGTGAAAACTCAAGGCTTGGGCGGGAGGTAGCCTAGGGAAACGAGGAACTCATCGGTCTTACGCAGCGTCTCCTCCAGGAACGGCGGCTTGTTGAAAAATCCGTGCGCCTGCCCTTCGTAGCGGACGAGTTCGCAGCGGTTCCCTGCGGCCGCCATGAGCTCCGCAAACTTTGCGGCGCTGGAAAACGGCACGGTCGAGTCCGCGCTCCCATGGTGGACAAGCGTAGGAACCGCCCCTTTCTGGACATGGTGCGCAGGCGAAATGTCGGAGGGCGGACAGCCCAGCCGCTCGACGGTTGCATTGGCCAGAAATCCGCTCAAGTCCACGCCCTCAATCGGCGCAAGCACCAGTGCGGGATTGAACAGCGCAAGCGCATTCGGGGCGCTTGAAACCGCGTTGCCCTTGGCATCGGGATCGAGTCCGGGCAGGAGGGCGGTCGCTGCCGCCAGATGTCCCCCCGCGGATCCCCCAGCAGCCACAATCCGGTCCGGATCTACGCCCAGTCGGACGGCCTCGGTCCGGATCCAACGGACGCAGGCCTTGGCGTCAGCCACGCATTCCGTCGGCTTCACTCCGTCCCGCGACGCTACCCGGTAATCCGCCACGCACGCGACCATTCCACGCGCCGCCAGCGCCTTGGCTTGGGATACAAACTGCGAGGGCGAACCCGAGGTCCAGCCCCCTCCGAAAAAGAACACGATCGCCGCCCTGGGTGAATCAGTTGCTGCGGCTGCCATCTCCCGAAAAATCCAGATCTTCAGCTCGCGTTCCCCTACTTTGCGGAAGGTCTCCACCTGCGCCCCGGCGATCTCAGGCGAATACTTCCTGGCCTCTGAGCCGTCATTCCGGGCTACAGCCTCAGAAATCGGAAGAGAAACACAGAGCGATAGAGCCGCAAAGAGAGGAAAACTGCGCATGGTGTAACAGGGGTAAAAAAGTCAATGGAGGCCTGTGAACGAAACCCGTGGCTCCGCAAAAGTTGCGACCTTCTCTCATCACCCGCGCAGGCGCGAGAAAGCTGGGTTAACTCGGCTTAAACTCGCCTTAAACTCGGCTTCAGGTGAATTCAGTAAACCGTTGAAGTCCGCGTCGGGTAATACAATTCTCATTTTCGACCGATGAAATTCCTCAGCCTCCTCGCCCTCACCTCCAGTCTGAATGCAGCCGATTTGCCCATAAGCGTCAGATTTTCTGGCGCCGCCGGCGACTACACGGAGCAACGCTGGAAGCAGGACTGGCCGGGCTGCGAATTTGAAGACGGCATCAAGGAAGGACATGTGCAGCTGAAAGAACAGGACGGTAAAAAATGGCTCAGGGTAAACTATGCCCTTGGTGGGATCGGCCCCGAGAAAGGCGGCACTGGCTGGCGTTGGCCTATTGAAAAACACAATTCAGTTCAGCTCATCTACACGCTGCGTTTCAGCCAAGACTTTGAATTCGTAAAAGGTGGTAAACTCCCGGGCCTCTGCGGCGGATCTGAGAACGTCAGCGGCGGCAGACGCGCCGATGGAATCAACGGCTTTTCCGCCCGCCTCATGTGGCGCAAGGATGGTCGCGGGGAGGCGTACGTGTATCACAAAAACCAGCCTGATAAATACGGAGAGAGCTTTCCCTTTCCCGAAGATTTCCGGTTCCCCACCGGCACACCCATTCAAGTGCGTCTCGCCGTCGGGATGAACCGCGGCGGCCAACGCGATGGCCTTCTGCGGGTCTGGATGACTCTGCCGGGGCGAGTTGAAAGGCTCGTCGTCGACCGCACCAACATGGAATGGCGCAATGCGGATGCCCTCAATGTGGACTCTCTGCTCTTTGAAACCTTCCACGGTGGAAATGACAGCACCTGGGCCCCAACCCGACCCTGCTATGCCGAATTCACCGACATCAGGATTCTGAGAGGAGAAAGCAATTGAGCGTCAGTGCGGAAATCAGGCTGACGATTCGAGAGTTCCGAGACCCGAACCCTAGCGTTCAGCGCCCTCCGATCCCCCCGCTCGCTGATGCCTCGCAAACGAGTGAAAGCATTTTCATTTTCGTTAGAAACGTACGGCTTGGAAACTACCCTTCGGGTCTTTTCCTCTCGACGTGGGTTCAATAGTCTTACCGGGCAGTGATCGCGGGACGCTTCGATCTCCAGCCATGTCAGCTGCCAATTGAACACGAAACCTACCTTTATGAAAAAGTCCACACCGGTCTGGATGCAACGCACGCTCTTGTTCGCCGGCATCTACAACATCCTCTGGGGAGCATGGGCTGTCCTTTTTCCCAATGCCCAGTTCGACTGGCTTGGAATGCCGCCTCCGAACTATCCCCAGTTCTGGCAGTGCATCGGTATGATCGTGGGAGTCTATGGCCTTGGATACGCCATTGCGTCCACCAACCCGGCGCGCCACTGGCCGATTGTCCTTGTTGGATTTCTGGGAAAGATCTTCGG
>CAMDSZ010000385.1 GCA_945906945.1 Akkermansia muciniphila | reverse complement strand
GCACACCTCAAGCTGAGCCCCGAAAAAGTGGCCATCGCTCTGCAAAAACGCGACCACCGCTTTCGGGAGCTCGTAAGGTTAAGCGCAGCGTTGGGGGAACCCAAAAACTGCATCACCAGCGTACCGGTGGATGAGTTCAAAGACGTCCTCCGCGAACTTTGTCCTGACGTCCTCCATCAACTGGAAATGGGCTTTGAATTGCTCAAGGGAGAAAGGGTTGAACGGTTGATCTCACGGACACTTTTTCTCGATTTGCAAAGGCGGGAACTGGTGTGGCGCCTCGTATACTGGGACCAAGTACAGGCAATGGCCGGATGGATCCTCGGGCTTCACGATGATCGGATCAAAAAACTTTTATCCGATGTTGCGGTTTACGTGGACGAAACGACGGAAGAATTCTTAGTGCGGCGTAATCGCAGTGCCACCAAAAGACGAGTTGCAAAGCACCGCAGCAAGCATTCCTCGGCCTCAGACAAACGCGCGTAAGCATCGATAAAATAGTTGGCATAGAAAGGTCTTGCGCCCGCTCTATAGGCTTGGTTTCAAGCGGAGCCAGCCCGAATGATGCCAAAAAATCGTTACGGGTTTCAGGGAAGCAGCGACCGGAATGTAGCGGTTTGCGTTACAAGCCTGACAGACAGTCATTTACCGCTTAAAAAGTCCTGAAATATCACCGACTGTTTTGGCATGGAACAAAATCACCGTCATGCCACTTGCAAAAGCAACTCAGCATCCTCTCAAGCCTTTACCCCCAATCAACCCGAGTGGATTCGACTGCCGCGAGCCGGCGAAAGGTGTCCTTACTCGAACTTGAGCCGCTCGACGCTGAACAACCTGATTCTTCCGTGTAAGGCCAACAAGAACTGTCCGCCCGTGAGAAGTTCTGTGGTTCGCCAAAAAGGTGCCACGCGTGGTGTGCGATTGATCCACCGGGCGAGTCTCATGGCGTACATCGAAGCAGGAAACGAAACCGCATTTGGGCAAGATGCAAAGATCAGATCAAACGTCTCGCTGCGTTCGCTAAAAGAGCGGCTATCAGCGATTACCCGTGATCAGACCCTCAGCATCGGAGGCAATAAGAAACCCAAAATTGGGGAGCCTTATCTCTTTCAAGGCACCGCGCTCAAAAATTTCGGACAACCCGAATCCACGCAGCCGCCGGCTCCACGCGGAAGCGTGCTCAACTAAACGGAGCTTTGAGTAGAAAGAAAAAATATGAAGGTAACAGCATTACCTAGCTGGGTCAGTGGCGTAACAGCCCAACTCTCCGGCTATAACCAATCAACAGGAAGCACGACTCAATGGTGCGGTGCCCCAGAAAAGGAGGTCCATGGCTGTGTTCCTGCCTCATGGTGGCATCGAAAATTAATCTCGGGTTACCACCGCAATTCCGCCCCAAGCGGTTTTTCCAAGAAAGGAGGCCGAAACCATGGGCGATAGAACCTCGATACAGTGGTGTGACAGCACCGTCAACCCGATCATGGGCTGCAATGGATGTGAACTTTACCCAAAAGCCAGCGAGGTGCTGCGGGCGATTGACGCAGCTGTGGCAGAGACCGGTTCACAGGTCAGCAGCAAGGCAATGCTAAAGGTGATTGTCGATGATGCGTTCCGACGGATCAATGAGCCCCTTGACGCGCACAAAAACGTGGTGAACAACACCAATATCTGGCACTTTCGCGAGGTCTTCGCTTCCCAGATTGAGGCGCAGTACGGCAAGGCTGCTGCATCTGCTATCAGCACCACAATACGCTGCAAGCTAGCATGCTACGCAGCAAGATTGCACTTCAACAAAGGTGCAACCATTTTGAATCCCTCAAGGATACCGCACAAAGGCCATGCGGAAATTTTTGAGAAAGTGACACCGTTCGAAGGAAGGGTCGCCAAAGCCGCCAAGTTGTCCGACCTGTTTGGCACGAGGCGTTCAGATGGGGCATGGAAAAACGGACTGCCCAGAATGATTTTTGTGAGCGATATGGGAGACGCATTTAGCGCTCAGAAGCACTTTGATTTCTTGAAGGAGGACACGGTTCCTCAGTTCCAGTCCGCAACTGGCATTCAGCATATCTGGCTTTGGCTCACCAAACGCCCCGAAATGATGGCGAAGTTCTCCGAAGAAATCGGCGGTTTCTCTCCAAACGTTTGTGCGATGACCACCGTAACGTGCGCATCCCCAGAAAATCTTAAGCGGGTGGACGATTTGCGAAGGGTGAAAGCCCAGATGCGCGGACTGTCCATTGAGCCATTACGCGAAAGGATCCCGCCAGAGTCCCTGAACCTAAAAGGCGTCGACTTAGTGATTGTTGGTGGTGAGTCTGGAGCCGGCGATGATACGCCCGCTTTTAACATCGAATGGGCAGAGGAGCTGATGGACCACTGCCGCAAGCATGGTGTGGCTTTCTTCTTGAAGCAGCTTGGCCGCCGTCCAATGCGCAATGGCGAGTTTTTGAAACTCAAAGACCCGCATGGTGGAGACTGGGAAGAGTGGGATGAACACCTACGCGTAAGGGAGTTTCCCAAGGCGTTTCATCAATACCGGAATTCCGTGCCGCACTCATCCCATGAGCTCGATACCGGAGACAATAAAACAACGGGTCCGGTTCCAATGCCCGAGTCTTCCGATGCGATTCACACCACTGCGACCGTCGGTGTTCTGCCCTCAGATAGCGATCAAATCACTGTGCGATCACCCGATGAAATTCTTGCCATGGAATTTAATCCTGAGGACCGGTACCTTTTGGATGGAATTTTTTCGAAGGGACAGCCCATGACGCTTATCGGCCCTGGAGGAGTTGGTAAGTCTCGGTTGCTCCTCCAACTAGCAGCCGCCATTGTGAGCGGAAGGGATTTTATAGGGATTCAGGTGCCTAAGCGACGCCTGCGATGGCTGTTCCTTCAGACAGAAAACAGCAATCGCCGGCTTAAAGATGACCTTGGAAAGATCAACGAGTGGATAGGCCCGGAATCGTGGCCTGACGTAGCTGAGTGTCTCGCAATCCGCACGCTCGATAAAAACGGGGACGGGTTCTTAAATTTGGACGACGCGCAGAATCGGCGACGACTAGAGGCGGTTATCAAAGAAGTGGCCCCGGACGTGGTGGCTTTTGACCCATTGTCCTCATTCGCAAAAGGGTCCTTGAACAGCGACAGCACGATCCGGGCAGTTTGCAAAGCGATCACCGAAATCTCAAGAAGAGGCAATCCGGACTGCTCGATTATTGTCGTGCACCATGCGCTCACTGGAAAAGCGGGCGCGAAAAAAGCTACGGGAATGGACCGTTCGTCGTTTGGAAAAGGCTCCAAAGAGCTGCACAGTTGGGCTCGAGGTCAAATTAATATTGCTCCCCGATCTGAGGATGACCCGCGTAAGCTCATCATCAGTTGCGGAAAAAACTCAGACGGTGCGGAGTTCGCGCCGTTCGGTGTGCGACTGAACACAGCCACTATGATTTACGAACTTGATCCGGACTTCGGGCGGGAAACTGCTGCTGAATGCATGCGTGAGGACGGGAATAAGCCTTCACCTCTCGCCGTCCTGAAGCTGTTGGAGCAAAACCCGATGAAAAGCCCCCAACTTGTCAAAGCCCTGACGAGCGAGTGCCGATGCGGCAAGTCTAGCGCTTACATGCTAATTTCAAGTGCGTTAGATAAAAAATTAGTGCAAAAACTGCCGTCGGGTGAATTGGCGCCGGTGACAAAACCGGCGGCATGATGATTAGAGGTGGCGGGATTCCCTCCCTGGCCC
>CAMDSZ010000384.1 GCA_945906945.1 Akkermansia muciniphila | reverse complement strand
TTTAGCTCAGCGTTCAAAACATAGCGCAACATCCGCTCCAAGGCACTGTCGGAAATCGCAAATAAAAGGGACTCCTCCCACAAGGCATCGCTCAGCAGTTCATTCAGCGGCTCCGCTTTCAAAGCGCGCAATGTCAGAATGCCCTCCGGGGTTCCAGCGAGCTCTTGGTAAGGGATGCTTACCAGTTCGAGCAGTCGGTACATGAGCGTGGGTTGCCATGGTCGGATAATGTCTGCGATTTCAGCCGGCAGATCGATGAGGTCCTCCAAGCATGGGGCCGTTTTCCAGGGGCGTTTCCCCTGCGCGAGCACGATGGGAAGGATGGCTGGCAGTTTTGCCGGAGTGGGATGTGTCCCAGCGAAGCGTTCTCAGATGCGCAGGATGTAGGAAAGCAGGCGCAGCGCCATGCGCGGGTCCTCGGAGCTTTGGTGTTCGAAGAGGAGGTAAAGGAATGCGTCGGTTTTCGCGAGTTTGAGCGAGAAGAGCAGATCGCTTTCGGACGCGGCGAAATGCGGATCGACAAATGTTGAGGGCTCGAGGCGCAGGGAACTCCAATCCACGGCGTGGGAGATCTGTTCGGGCAGATAGTTTTCAAAAAAGCCGCGCGCGTTGTCCGGGTTAGAAAAGGTGGCTTTGAGGAGCTTGTCGTTTGGATGATGGATGGGTTCCTCTGGCATGCGCTCTTCAATAGAGTCGCAGTCGGATGGGTAAGCTGCCGTCAGGAGTTGGCTGATGAGCGTCGGGGGCGGGGCTGAGGGCGGCCTCAGGCTTCTGACTCGGGCCGGTCACGAGCTCAGCACGGAAGCCGCTTGTTTACAGTTGAATCTGTGGATGCGCGGACTAGCGTGATGCAGATGCGCCAATGGTCAATCACCCTGCATGGACCCACAGGAATCCTTAGTTCGGTAGACACCGGCGAGTCGCAGTTTGTCGTCGGTACCGAGACTGCGTCGGATGTGTTCAACGTCCATGGCGATGGTGTGACTGCGCGCCATGCGTGGGTATGGATCGGCGAAGCAGGTTTGCAGGTGGAGGATCTGGGCGGTGGCACTCAGGTTAACGGATACCAGATCAATGAGCGCGTTCAGGTGGAGTATCCAGCGAGCGTGCAGGTGGGAGAAATTACTTTGGTCATTGAAGTGAAGGCGGTGCAACCGGTGGCGGTGTCGCCGACTCCGAGTTCCTTGGACATCACGATCCCCCAGCGGGCAGTGACCAAGAGCAAGGCCAGTCTGGATGTGACCGTTCCGCAGAGAACGCCCACGCGTTCGAGTGTTCAGAAAACTCATCAACAGGAACACCCTCTGCGCAATCAAGCTCTACGGATAAGGCATCTACCCTGTGCGAGTACACCCTCGTTCGTGAAATCGCCCGGGGTGGGATGGGGCAGATCTACTTTGGAGAAGATCCGCAGTTGGAGCGGCAGGTTGCAGTGAAGGTCAGCAGCATCAGCGAAGACGGAGAAGATCCACGCTTTTCAAAGGAAGCCAAGGTACTCGCCCAGCTTGCCCATCCCAACATTGTCCCGATTCATAACATTGGCGTAGATGCACAAGGTCGCCCCTTCTATTCGATGAAGTTGGTGAAAGGGCGCACGCTTCAGGCGGTGTTGAACTTGATCAGGGATGGTGACGCTGCGGCCATCAAGGAATACCCAAGGGCCACGCTGCTCACCATCTTCCGCAAGGTGTGTGACGCGATGATGTTCGCCCACAGCCAAGGCATTCTTCACCGTGACTTGAAGCCCGAGAACATCATGGTGGGCGAGTACGGGGAGGTGCTGGTCATGGACTGGGGGCTTGCAAAGGTGCTGGGTGAACGTGAAGAACAGGGCTCGAGCGTTTCACGAGTCAACGACACCGGTGACTACGGGATGACTATGGAAGGCGAAGTCATGGGTACGCCTCAGTACATGTCCCCGGAACAGGCCATGGGCATGGTTGCCGAGCTGGATGCGCGTTCTGACATCTACAGCCTGGGTGGAATTCTGTATGCGATTCTTACGCTACGTCCTCCGATTGATGGGATGACCTTGGAGGAAGTGCTCACCAAGGTGAAGAACGGGAACATCAGTTCGATGGTCACTAAACGTGGTGGCAAGGCTGCCGTGACCGTGGGTGCGCCAAATGCCATGGGCGCTGAAGTGCCGGAGGCATTGCAAGCGGTGACGCTCAAGGCGATGGCCACTGACAGGAACGAGCGCTACACTAGCGTAGAAGCGTTTACTGGTGACATTGAGAGGTATCAGAACGGCTTTGCAACCAATGCCGAGGACGCTGGAACCTTCAAGCGGATCAAGTTGTGGGTAGGTCGCAATAAGGTGTTGACTGGATCTGCTGCGGCCATGCTGGTGGTCGTGGGCGGCTTCAGTGCAAAGGTGGTGGTGGAAGGACGAAAGGCTAGTGCGGCACTGGCTCGTCTGCGTGCGAGTGCGCCCACCTTTGCATTGCGCGCAGCAGATGCAGTGCAAAGTGGAAATCTAGAGGAGGCACTGGAGGCAGCCTCCAACGCTGTGGATCTGCAGCCTGAAGTGGCAGAGTATCATCGGATCCGAGGGAATGTTCTGCAAGTGATGGTCAGGTGGCCTGAGGCGGTGAAGGAGTATCGGTTCGCGAAAGAGGATGAACAGGCGCTAAAGAACCTGAAGCTGACTGAAGAGTTTATTCAGCAAACGGAGAAGGACACCAATGACACGAAGGCAAAAGGACGTTTGTTTGAAGAACTGAACGCTCAAGGGCGCCAATACGAGGCTATGGCCCTATCGAGCACGCTGGGCGATTTCTGGAAAGATCGTAAGAAGGACCTCAGCGTGATCCCTGAGCTTGCACGCCGGTTGGAAGCGAAGATGCTGCCTGTGCCCGGCACTAAGATTTTGCTGAGCAAAACAGAATTCACCGTTGGAGAATGGAAATTGTATTTAAAGGCGGAAGGACTGCCTGATTGGAAGCAGCCAAGCACTGAGTTTGAACAGAACGACGAATATCCGGTGGTGATGGTCAGTTGGAATGACGCGAAGAAGTTTTGCGAGTGGGTGAGCAAGGTGACTGGGAAAGAATGGAGGCTGCCAACGAACTCGGAATGGGAGGCGGCAGTAGGGACGAGCAACTATCCGTGGGGAGATTACTATCCTCCGAACTGGGATGATGGGAATTACGCGGTGGCAGAGGATGGCAAGGATGATCCGGCGAAGGTTGGGGTGGACGGAATCAAAGGAACAGCGCCGGTGGGTAGTTTCAAAATGAACGTGCTGGGGTTTTACGATCTTGGAGGAAATGCGTCTGAATGGATGTGGGATGGGTTGGATGAGAAGACTGGCAAGCGGGTGCTCCGGGGCGGGAGCTGGTACGTCAGCGGGGGGAGCTGCACGGTTGCCTACCGCGGCTACGACGCTCCGGTGCACCGCGGGAGCCGCAACGGCTTCCGGGTGGCCCTCAGTTCAGTTCCCTAGAGCTGAAGCGCGGAGCGCTGAGGTGTGAGGCACCCGAGTCGAAGCCGGAGGGACTCCGGCGGAGAACGAGGGTGCCGTGGGAGGATTTTTGCGGAAAGAGAAATGTTTGGGTAATCCTTGGGTTGCTCTAGCGATTCATCACGATCTGGCGACGGCAAACAGTTCGTTCGCTCACACGCTGCACGTTTCAGCTGCCATTTGAGGTGCTCAACGCATCCTTGGTCCAAAAGAGTAATGAAGTCGAGAAAGTTGGGATTGAGGCTTTCCATCTTCGTGGGTTTGGCAAATCACGACCATTGCA
>CAMDSZ010000383.1 GCA_945906945.1 Akkermansia muciniphila | reverse complement strand
AGAGATACGCGCCCTTCAGCTCGGGCAGCCTCTCGCCATGATAAAACTCGCCGCCAGTGATGCTGGCAGCTTCCTCGTGCGAATGGGCGACGAGCGGCGGCACGATGGGCGTGGGGCCGCGCGCGCTCTCCGGGCGCACGTCGTGTTTGCTGCCCTCCGTGATGCTCCAGCCGTAGTTTCCGCCGCGCTGGATGCGGTAAATCATCTCCCACAACTCCCAGCCGACATCGCCGACGAAGAGGTCGCCGTTTTTCGGGTTGAAGCTCATGCGCCACGGATTGCGCAGACCGTAGGCCCACACCTCGCCGCGTGCTTTCGGCACTTTCACGAAAGGATTATCCTGCGGGATGCTGTAGGCCATTCCATCGCTCGGATGATCCACATCGATGCGCAACACGCTGGAGAGCAAATCGCTGATGTCCTGGCCGGTGGCGAGCGAGTCCGGCGGGTCCGGCGCGGCGGCATCGCCCGTGGAGATGTAGAGCATGCCATCGGGACCAAAGCGCATGTTACCGCCATTGTGCCCACCCGCCGACCAGGAGATGATGAGCTTGGCGCTGTCGGGATCGATCTGCGGAGGAGACTGCTCCGTGACGCGGAAGCGCACGATATGCGTGCCGTTTTCGACCAACGGTTGGCCTTTGATATCCATGATGGCCCAGGTGAAGACGAAGCGATTTTCTTCAAAGCGCGGATGAAACGTAAGTGCAAAAGACTGCGTCACTCTCGGATGATAATCGGTCATCTTGCCGAAGGGCTCCGCCTTCTCCGCGCCAGCTCCAGGGACGAAGGAATACATGCTGCCGCTTTGCTCCAGCACCACGAGCCGATCCGTGCCCGGCAAGGGCGTGACATCGAGCGGCTTCACGAACGTCAGTTTCGGATAAAGCCGCTCCACAACAAACGGCGGCGGTGGCTCCGGCGTGCCCTGGACCCGCGAGGTCGTCCACGGCACACGCTCCTGCGCGGAGACGGCGAGGCAGGTCAGGTGAAGGATGAGGAGATAGCGCATGAGTAGAGGTGGACGGCCATCATGGTTTCCGAAATGGTACAGTAGCTTCCCCCAAACGCGTCCGCAGTTCCACCGCATTCACGCCTTGCACGGACGTTTTGTCCTTCTGCGTCATCGCGGCGGCGATGCCGGCGGCTTGGCCGAGCATCATCCAGGTAGGCTCGACGCGGAGCGAGTTGAAGGCGACGCGGGAGCGTTATACCGGCGTCGTTCGGTGAGCGAGTCCGCCTGCGGACACGGTTGGTAGCGGTGCCAGTTGCCGTCCGCTCGTTTCCAGAAGATGCGCCAGACACGCAGGCGGTGGTGAGTTCGGCGACGAGGGCGGAGAGGAGGTTCGCGGCGGTGGCGAGGGAGGCGGCGAGCTGCGTTTCCAACGCGCCCACCAAGGCCATTCCTTGCTCCACTTTGGCCACGATCCAGCGTTGTTCAGCATGGGTCATGATTCGCCAAGTTCGTCCGCCAGTCGTCCAACCACATCGGTGATAAAGTCGTGAAATCCCCAGCCGATGCCATCGGTCATCTGCTCCACTTTCGCGAGCCGTTCGCGGAACTGCGGATAAAGGTCGCGCGCTTCGCCGCCCAACACAGCGGCCAAGTCGTCCAGCGCCGATTCCACGCTGCTGTAAAACCGTTCGTCGATGTCCCCAAACTCGTGGGTGAAGTGCGCCCCGTTTTCCACATAGCACATCAACAACTCAGCCGTGCCGGGGAGGTTGCCTGTGGCCTTGCGGTAATCGCGAATGGCCTTACGTGCCTCTGCCAGCTTGAGCTTGCCGAAACCTCGCTTGGGAAAGAACTGCTCCACGATCTTGCTCCGATAAGTTTCCAGCAACTCACCGCCGCCGTCCTCGGCCTGGCAGCGGGCGTGGATGAAATCACGGTTTCCAGCGGCCGCGTCGTAAAGGTCTTTTACGAGGGCGAGCAGAGCCGGCTTGTCCCAAATGGCGAGCTGTTTGCGCACGGCGCTCCAGCCGCCGGGCTTCTGGGTGGGCTGGTTGTTCATGGTGAGTTGCGGTTCAGTTATTTGCTGATCAGTGTTTTGATGCGCTGGATGTCGCGAGGCGTTCCCAAACACACCCGGAAGCCGTCGCGGGAGTCGGAGTAGGTCACACTCCTGATGCCCAGTCGAACGGCGCAACGCGCGTTACCCGGAACATCAAAGTAATTTCCTCCCTTGCATACGGGACGGGAGACAGATCGCTGTTCCGCGTTTTCAAAATGCAGCTCTTCATGTCCTCCTTTGTCATCAAAATGATCCAGGACAAATTCCCATACTCCGCCGCACATGTCGGCCAGACCAAAACCATTGCGCCCCCGTTCGCCGTAGTGGTCCACTGGCGACACAAAGGCAAAACCGTCGCTCCACGGCGCGTGAGCCAGCGGCCAAGTCTTGCTGCGCCCCGGCAGCAAATCAATGGCAGAGATGTTCAGCCTGCCTTGACCCTCCTCCATCTCGTTTCCCCACCAGAAATATTGGCTCTCCTTGCTGCCGCCCCGGCATGCGTATTCCCATTCAGCTTCCGTGGGCAGACGATATTCCAAACCTTCCGGTAACCGGCCCGCCTTGCTTTCCTTTTCGGTAAGCCAATTGCAAAATGCCCTCATGTCATTGTAACTCACCGACACGACCGGATAGACATCCAGGTTCGGAAATCCCCAATTTGGGTCACGCCAGCTTTTGCCCGCCATTGATTTCCATGGATGCACCGCCTTTGTCGTCCAATGATAGCCGTCCCATTCGGAAAAGAAGACCTGAGTTTCGCCGCCGGGCTTTTCGGCGTCGGTCACAAAACCAGTCGCCTCCACGAAGCGTCGGAACTGCTCCACGCTCACTTCGGTGCGCCCCATCCAGAAAGCGTCCTTCACCCGCATCAAGCGCGGTTGCTCGCCTTCATAAGACTCACGCGCCGTCCCCGGCCGCCCTCCACCCTCGATGCCCGTGGCCCAGGCTTTCTCGGCGGGCGTACTGCCCATCATGAATTCGCCCGCCGGAATACCCACCAGCCGAAGCGTCGCGCCGCCACCCAAGTCAACGAGCTTAGTTTTTTCCGCCGCCGTCAGCGATGAACCTGTGGTGAGCGCCGCGCAGAACAGAAGTCCGGCAAGGCTGATTCGGATGAATGAGGGTGTGTGTGTCATGGTAGGTTGATGTGGTTTGTTACCTCTTTGAGAAGGACAACGATTTCACCAAAATTCCTCTGGATGGGCTTGTGAAGACATTAGAGTCAGTCGCCCATTACCGTGCGGTTTGCGGCGCGGAATCCTCCCGAATTCGATTTGCGCATTACGCAGCAAGCACAATGCGCGTGGATTTGGAATCGGCCTGGAGTCGGATCACGGACACGGACGTTTCCCGTGAAACAATTCTGCTGGCGCGCAACAAGGTGTTGGTGGATTCTGGGGCCAAGATGCTCCAGACCGCGCATGAATCGATGCAAGTGGCTTTGAAGCTTTTGGAAAATTGACGTCCGTGATCCGCCGACCGCTTCGATTTGGCGTTTGTGTAAAGGATAAGAAGGATAGATGACATGAGGTTGTCGAGCGGCGCGAGATCCCGCGATCTTAAAAGCCATGACAACCACATATTCATCCAAATCAACTGCCTCCTACGACTCCATCAAACTCGCTATTGACGCGCACGCCAAATATTACTGGGTAAGCCGTCAGGTCGACGGGGCGACTCCACAGCCCGTGCAGAAAATGACCTACGACGAGCTCATGCTCTTTGTGGTTAAACAGCAGAAGCTCACCCGTAACGTGG
>CAMDSZ010000382.1 GCA_945906945.1 Akkermansia muciniphila | reverse complement strand
TCGAGTTGGGCTTCTTTAATAAAGTCTGCGTACTGGGTCCAAATTTTCTCGGCGAGCGGGTTGCCCTGAGCTCCCTCCTGAATATCCCTGTTGCAGTCAATTTTGCGGCGTGTCACACGGCAAATAATCACGTGGGGGCAGCCCCCGGTTTGTGTCTGAAATGCTGCTGCAATTGAGCGGGCAAGCTCCTGCGTGTTGGTATCCAACGATTTTACACCCGACTGCCGTTCCGGAAGTGCAGGCGGATCATCGCTGCCTCCGTGTGGTGCGGAGATGACAATGGGAAGGTTGCCAACGATGTACTCCACGTACTTTCCTTCCAAAAATTTGCTGGGGCCCAGAGCCTGCGAAGTGGGTTCGCAGAGTGCTGAAATGGGGATGGATAGAAGCAGCGTGGGCGCAAATGCCAGAGCGCTTCGCGCGAATCGGAGGGGAGACATGTGTTGGGGTGAGTGGGTTGGGGCTGTTTTTGTTGAATGCGATCCTTGCGCTAGGATTCTGATGGAGGCATTCTCGCCACTTCGCTTTACCTCGAACGCGACCATCAGGCTGCAACGGGGACCGTGCGGGCCTGTAGCTCAATGGTTAGAGCAGGGGACTCATAATCCCTTGGTTGGGGGTTCGAATCCCTCCAGGCCTACGTTCCCACAGGAAGAAGTCTCACTGAGAAAGGGTGTTGTAAGCGGGGCCGTTGGAGGGTACGGGTCCGAGCTACTTCGGATTGATCAAGGGAATTTGCTGAGGTGCTGGGGGCGTTGGATGATCCGAGATGATGCCCTCGCTTTGCAAGACCTCGAATACGTGCTTGAGTACGGTCTTGTAATGCTGCTGGACCACGATGTCTTTGGCCTGCTGTTCGAGGGCGTGAAAATCCTCAAAGTCTTCCTGAAGCTTAAAGGCTAAGAGGGTTTTCAGCTGCAGGCAGGGGTCTATTTCCTTTGGTTGGACCTCAGCAAGTCCGAGGCTTGTCGCTCTCTGCTCGCTATCTAAAGTGAGTTCTTCGATGCGCGCTTTCAGTTCTGCGTTCCGGAATTCGAGTTGTTGGTTGAGTCGGCTCAACTCATCTAGAGACGGTGAACCAGGAACCGTCAAGGGCACCGGTTTCTCGGTGCGGCGGGAACGTTTTTGGATTTCCTCAGCGGATCGAAGTTGCTTTTGTGCGCTTGCCAATTCTAAGCGCAGGTTGCTCGCGTACGCCTCGATCTGGCGGAGGGTTTCATGCAGGTTGAATCCGGCTCCCTGGCCGCCACGCCGCGCAAGATTTGCCCCTTGGTTGTGATCAGCACGCGCACCTGAATCGGCGGAGTGCGATGGGATTGTTTTTGAGACATACACAGGTCTGTCCCTGTGTGGTTTTTTCTCAGGAACACCATCTTCAGCTCCGTCCTCATCGAGTTCCTGAGATTTTGAACCGTCGTCCGCTCGCTCCTGCGAGAGCTCTTGCTCCGCCTCTGAGTCTTGTTGCGGCTCTTTGTGGGATTCTTTGTCACCTTTTGGCGCATGCCTCGACTTTCGATGCTTTGGCGCAGGTGCTTCACCTTCGGTTTGCTGGTTCTGTTCTTCGTCGCTGACCGATGTTTGCCCTGAACCTTCGGCTTCGGCTGGAGCGGTTGAGATATGTGGCTTCAGCGCATTAAGCCAAGTTTCGGGCAAATCTTTAATTTCCCTCTTCAAGACCCCCTGCCACTTGCTGCTCCAGCGGGTAATTGATTTCAATAACAGATCCTCGATCGCAGCGGGGAGTTTTTGAGTGCCCAGAAGGCCCATCGCCCATTTTAAAGTATGGATCTGGGTCAGTGGTGGCTGCGGAGCGTGAAAGGCCCCGTGCAGAGCCGAGTGAACCAGTAATTCAACTTCAGCCGGTTTGAGAGATTCGGTAGGCACCTGTAAAATCCAGGCCTTTCCACGACCGATGAGCACCCCGGCAAAGTGCGCCGCGCCTTTGCCTGTAAGCAGGCCGCTTGCGCGATCCCGCATCGATCGGAGCGTTAAAATGATTAGCTTGAGCGCCGCAGGGTGGTCGATTTTGAAGAGGCCTCGTGCGAGGCTCAGTCGGATGCGCGCGGCGGCCTCGCCTTCGCTCTTTGCGAGGCCAGCCAGCATCTGAGTGCGAAAGGATGCCTTCATCTCGGGCCATGCGCCCGTGGTTGCTTGGGTAACCACCATCCAGGGAAGTTTTGGGATGCACAAAACCGCTCGCGCTACATCTGCGCGTCCGCTAAGCAGCAGTTTTCCTAGAACTGCGGTGGCCTGAGCCTCCTCTTCGGCGGGCAGGCGCACCCTCTGTGAGCGCAGTGCGAAATCCTCAATCGAGCCTGGCTCAGGCGCTTGAACGGGCTGGCCGTCGGTTTCGGAACGGGTGTCTGATGCGCACTCATATGGACCCGATTCATCAGCGGGGCCTTGGGAGTCAGCGGGCGCGTTATCTGAAGGATCAGCGCTTTCTTGCGAGGCGGTTGGCTCCTTGGAACTGAGATCTGTGCTTTGTGTTGGATCGGGAGTGGGGCGAGCTGAATGCTGATCAAGCTCGGCGTGATTCTCAGGATGAGTCTGAGCTTTGGATTCGCCTTCGGAGGAATGATTCGGAGCGGCGAAATCTTGAGGAATTGATGAATCCATGAATAAAAATGAGTTGCAGAACGAATTCTTGCGGGTGGCTTTGGCGCTGTCAAAAAGTCAGCTTTGTTCCTCGGGTGGAGGTTTGCTTCAGGGAGAGTAACTAATTCTCTGGGGCGCGCACTCCGATGAGGGTGGACTAAAGGGATGGGGTGCCTTAGGAGGCAAGTCCTAATTGGTGTTAAAGTTTCAATAATCTCGCGCAAAGCTGACAAATTTGCTCGAAAGCTTCGCTCGGAAACGCATTCTTTGAACTTCAATGCGTACGATTTTAGCCTTGGAAGATGGTAGAAGCTTTGTGGGTGAGTCTTTTGGTCACATTGGAACAGCCGTCGGTGAGGTGTGTTTCAATACCTCAATGTCTGGGTATCAGGAGGTTCTCACTGACCCCTCTTATCGGGGACAGATCGTGGCGATGACCTATCCAGAGATTGGAAACTATGGAGTGAATGCGCTTGATGAGGAGAGTTCGCAACCTCATGTGCGCGGTTTTGTTGTGGAGGCGCTTAGCCCGATCGCGAGCAGTTGGCGTTCGGAGGAATCGCTTGGCGATTATTTGCGGCGTTGGAAGATCCCCGGCATTCAAGGAGTGGATACGCGTGCGCTGACGAGGCATTTGAGGGACAAGGGGGCGATGAAGGGCTGTCTGAGCTCTGATGTTTCCAGCGAATCCGAGGCGGTGAAGATTGCGCAGCAGGGTGTCGGGGTGGTGGGACAGGATTTCGTGCGGGAGGTCACGCCGGCTGCGCCGTTTGACTGGGATCCGCAGGACATCGAGTCGCGGGCGTGGACCACCCCCGGAACCAAGGGAGCGATTGTTGACCAGAAATTACAGGGCTTTTTGCCTCTCCCGCCCGTCAAGCACCGGATCGTTGCTTATGATTTTGGAATGAAACGCAACATTCTGCGCCGGCTGAGGCAGGAAGGTTTTGCGGTCCGTGTCGTGCCCGCGACTTATAGCGCTGAGGACGTTCTTGCGATGAAGCCTGACGGGGTGTTTCTCTCAAATGGGCCGGGGGATCCCGCCGCGCTTAGTTACGTTCACCAGAATATTCCGAAATTGCTGGGGAAAGTACCGGTATTCGGGATCTGCCTCGGACATCAGATGCTTGGGTATGCATTCGGAGGGAAAACCTTCAAGCTCAAGTTCGGGCACCGAGGG
>CAMDSZ010000381.1 GCA_945906945.1 Akkermansia muciniphila | reverse complement strand
GCGCGCACAGCTAAGAGCATCGCCGCATGAAATCTGCGCCCGGCTTACCCACAAACCGGTTGCTCTGGCTTGGCGCCAGCGCCCGAGCTTTTTCCCTACGGGGCTCGGGCTGCCGCAACCTCGCCCTCAGGGCGTTTGTGGATAAGCCTCGTCTTTTGCCGTTGCATTACTCCCAACCCAACACTTAGTTTTCTCACTCGTCCCCGCCACCATAGCTTATTTCAAGCGTCCTCTGGCCGAAACACGGGGTCCACCTCTCTTCATTTGTGGTCTGGGATCTCCAGGAAGCCGATTGTGATGCGCGAATTGGTGAAAGAGAGTCACTGAAGACTTGTTGCTTCAAATCGTCTCAAGACTCAGCCTTGGCGAGCCGCTGAGCTGCGGGAGCAGGCTGTGATTATCGAGGCCGAACCAGCGCTCGCCTTCACTCAGTTGCGGCTGCTTTTTACGTGCAGCGGCGAGCAGCTCGCCAACGGTTTCTGCATCGCCGAGACGCGGCAGCAGCGGGCCCAGGAGGTTCTTGAGTGGAGGGGAGCGCACCGGGGACAGGCACGCAGGCACTCTCTTTGCGATGGAAAGTTCCGCTTCCTGAAATCTCCTATCCTAAAATGAAAAATCTTCTCTCAAATCAGCGCCGCTGGCAACGTTGGTCTCCAAAGCAATCAGGGAGTTGAGGACCTTGAAGGTCGAGCACGGAGATGTGCGGATGTGGGAATGTTCTGGCTGGTAACGTAACCAACGCTGTTGTGGCTCGTCGTACAAAACGAATACGCCGGAGAAGGGTCCAAACTCTGCCGAGAGGTCGCGCTCAACGGAAGTCTCTGAAGCCAACGCGCGAGCAAAGGCAAACACCAATGAATAAACAATGAATGTCGGTCTTAAGGTAGAGACGTGGAGTCGACTAATACTGAGAACCGCAAGCATACTGGCAAGCGCGCCTCGTGCAACATTGGGATTAATATCAGTCCTAATATTAATGATAGCAGAATTCGCTTTTACCCCCCGTCACGATTTCTTCAGCCTGGACGCGGTAGCGTTAAGGGAGTTAGCGGAATGAGGGCGAAGATTTTCGCTTTGGTTTGCCCCACGCCATTCCCGTGCACGTTGGCTGCGGAAATGGGGCGAGAAGAGAATCAGAGTGATCTAGAACTTTCCTTCCGTCACCATCGGAAAGGCATCGGTACGGAAAGGGCTTGCGGGAAGGCCAGCTCCGTTGACCAGATTGGGCAGTGCGTCTTCTCTCCAGCCAAAGCGCACAGCGACGGGTTTTGGGACGTCCTTGCAGCTGACGACAATCGAGTCACCTTCGACCTTGGCTTCGGCTGCGGTGAAGACCTTGTCCTCGCCAGCGATGGTGAAGTGGGTCAGAGCGGCTCCGTCCCTCGCCTTGAGGCACTGAGCGTGGTCGAAGGAGAGACGCACCTTGTCTCCAGTGATTTTTGAGTCCTTGTAGATCGGGCCTGAATAGACGAGCCCCTTCACTCCGTAGTTTTTGCTGAGTGCCCAGAGCGCCAGACGCTGACCAACATCCTGTTTATTGCCGGGATGGATGCTGTCCAGATTCCCGATGTCGGTGGTGACCGCCATCCCTGTGTTGGAAACCTTTTTTAGGGTTTCCAACTGTGCTTCCCAAAGCTCAGCACATGGGGTCAAGTCAGCGGCCGGATTGTTTTTGCCGTAGCGGTAGGGGGCGATTTGAACGAAGTGGAAGGCGAGGTCGGGCTGTTTGAAGTCGGTCCGCCAGTTTTGAATCATCAGCGGGAAGAGGGTCTTGTACTGCTGGGCCCGTGAGACATTGCTTTCTCCCTGGTACCAAATGGCGCCCTTGACGGAAAGGGGCAGCAGCGGGGCGATCATCCCGTTGTAGAGGTTGGCGGGGCGACTCGAGCGGAGTGCAGGCGACGCGGCAAGATTGGGCTGGGGTGGAACGGGCTTGCCTTCGGCCTTGGCGTCTTCGGCCTGTTTGGACCAGGCAGCCTTAGCCTTCTCAAAAATCTCTTGCGCCTTGGAGGGATCGTAAATAGCCACGTGCCGGTCCCAGCTATCGAGGAAGGGCTTGAGGGAGGCCTCTGCCTCCATGGCAGCGCGGCTGACCCAGGATTCAACGGGGGTCCCGCCCCAGTTACTGGCGATCAGTCCGATAGGCCTCCCGGCAAGTTGCTTGTGCAACTCGCGTCCAAAGAAGTAACCGACCCCAGAGAAGTCGCTGACTGTTTCGGGTGTGCAGACCACCCAGGCGCCCTGAATGTCCTCCTGCGGGGTGGCGGCAGGAGTCTTGGTCACCTTGAAGTGGCGGATGAGCGGGTAGTTGCCGGCGGTGGCCTCGGCTGCAGCGTTGTCAGACTGTTTGACGGTCCATTCCATATTCGATTGGCCCGAACAGATCCAAACTTCGCCGACAAGAATGTCCTGCACTTTGAGCATGTTTTTGCCCGAAACCGTCATTTCTATAGGACTCTTGGAGCCCGGCACTTCCAGCTTCAGGGACCACTTCCCGAGGGCGTCCGCAGTGGTGCTGGCGGTTTTGTCCCCAAGGGTGACGGTGACTTTTTCCTGGGGATCGGCCCACCCCCAGAGTGTGGAGGTTTTTCCCGATTGGAGGACCATGTGGTCACTAAGGATGCGGGGCAATTTGACATCCGCGTGCGCGGACGGGAGGGAAGAGAGGGCGGCGAGGAGGACGGCGGCCGAAAAGCGTGAGGACGAGAGTAGGATTTTCATGGGAGGATTTAGAGCGTAGATGAAGAGTGTGATCCAAAGTTCACCGAGTCGGGACCGTTTTCTTATGGCTGGCGGTTTGTCGTTCGCGGCCTCTTTTGAACAGAGGTTTGGGAGATTTGCCGCCGCCTGCTTGGCAAGTTCATGGCGGGGCGCTTTCTTTAGGCTCGATGATAGATGACATGAGGTTGTTGAGCGGCGCGAGATCCCGCGATCTTAAAGGCCATGACAACCATCAAACCATCCAAAACAACCGTATCCTACGACTCCGTCAAACTCGGCATCGACGCTCACGCCAAATACTATTGGGTGAGCCGACAGATCGATGGAGCCACGCCTCAGCCTGTCCAGAAAATGACCTGCGACGAGCTCCTGCTCTTCGTCGTCAAACAACAAAAACTCACTCCCAATTTGTTCACCTGTTAGGAGGCAGGGGCCTTCGGATTCCATCTGCACCGCAAGTTTGAGCAACTCGGCATCAAAAACTACGTGGTCCAACCACAGGACTGGGACGAACGCGGTAAAGGCGTTAACCGAAAACGTTTGGAATCATAAGCGTGATTGCCGGATTCCTCGGCTTATTCGCAGTCGCTGTCGGCCCGTCTATTCGAGACATTTTCATTCCGCCACCTCCCGCCGAGAAACAACTCTCGGAGACGATCCTCAGCATCAAGCGGTACATCGGCGCCAAACCCAAAGAGACTAAACCTGCAACAGAAGCACCGCGGCAGCCTTTTTCAGCCAAGGAGTTACCACACACTTTGTCTGTTGTGTTGTCGGCACTCGCATTCATTGGTGGTGCAGTCTCTTTCCTTCGTCGGGAAGGTCATCGATATGCCTGCGTCGCTGGCGGATTAGGCATAGTTACTTTGTTCTGGCACACAGTTCTTCTCGCACTCGCAGCCCTCATCTTGCTCTTCATTCTGTACAGCTTCCTGCGATTCTTTGCGCTCGAATGAACGGCGTCTGAAGGCGCGTGTTTCCACTTCGCCGGGAGGCCGTATGATGATGCAAATCGTCGGCAGCTTCGCGGAGTTCGAGCGAGCGATGGTTACTCTGTGAAAGTTAC
>CAMDSZ010000380.1 GCA_945906945.1 Akkermansia muciniphila | reverse complement strand
AGCTGCTGGCTTAATTCACGCTCGCCGGGCATCTGCTCGATCCATTCACGAGCCGACAAAGCCTCGCGTATGATTTGAGCCGTGTACTCGATAAGCGACGGACGATGGTTGGGCTGCTTCACAATCCGCATAACTGGTAAACAAAACTTACCATTAATCCAGGATCGAGTCCAACAAGCCTCCATCTATGATTGGACCATGAGTCCTCATTGCCCCCCGCAAACAATTCGGTCATTGCTCGCCGTCACTCTGCTGGTGTTGCTCTCGCCTTGGAGGGAAGCGGCTGGCGCTTCGCTTGAAAAGACCGACCTGTTCCACTCGGGAGACAACGGAGTCACGCTCTTCAGAATCCCGGGAATCGTCGCGACCTCCAAGGGAACCGTGCTGGCGTACTGCGAGGCACGGAAGAACGCCCGCAGTGACTGGGGCGAGATTGAAGTACACCTGCGCCGCAGCATTGACGGGGGCAAAACATGGTCCCCTGCCCGCCAGGTCGCACACTTCGGGGAGCGCTTGCCCGGGAATCCGACTAAACCGGCGGGAGGCGAGAATGAACAGACGGTCAACAACCCCGTGGCGATCGTGGATCGTGAAACCGGCGTCATCCACTTCCTGTACTGCGTCAATTACGCCCGCTGCTTTTATATGCAAAGCGTGGATGATGGCCTTACGTTTTCAGCGCCTCTCGAAATCACGAAAATCTTCGAAGCGTTTCGATCAACATGCGACTGGAAGGTACTCGCGACCGGTCCGGGGCATGGAATCCAACTCAAAAACGGCCGTCTTCTGGTTCCAGTCTGGTTGGCTTACGGGAAGGAAGGAGCGCACGCGCCATCAATGAGCGGCACCATTTTCAGCGACGACCATGGCAAGACATGGCAGGCGGGCGCCGTCGCCCTTCCAAACACTGAGGAGTGGAAAAACCCGAACGAAACCGCAGTCGTGGAGCTTTCAGACGGGCGGGTGATGTTGAATGCGCGCACCCTGGCGTTAAGCAACCGGCGTTTGATCACGATCAGCCCTGATGGCGCAGGGAATTGGTCGACACCGAGTTTTGATTCCGCGCTTTTGGACCCCAAGTGCATGGGAAGCTTGATCCGCATTCCAGGCACTCATCCGAAGGGCCGACTCCTTTTCTGCAACCCGCACAATTTAAAGCGCGATGCGAATGGCCAGGAGCTGCCCGGCGCGCACGGGGAGAGGAAAAATCTCACTGTGAAAATTAGCGTGGACGACGGGCGGAATTGGCAATCAGCCAAGACAGTCGAGGAGGGAACTGGTGCCTACTCCGATTTGGCGCTGTTACCCGACGGAACCACGCTCTGCTTTTACGAGCGCAAGGACACGCTCACGGTCGCCAGACTCACCCCGGAATGGCTGAACCAGTCTGATGCAGCAATTGCACCCGCCAGCAATCCAGTGACCAACGGAGGGTCATCCCGGTGAATGCGCGCCGCGTTAGTACAGCGCTAGGACTCAAGGATAGAGGGCGGACTCGATGACGCCGCTTCCTGTAAGAGCATGGCTGGTGGTGGGCCTTCTATGGCTGGTCGCGTTGTTGAACTACCTCGACCGGCTGATGATCACCACCATGCGCGAGCCCATCAAAGAGGCGATCGCGATGACGGATGCGCAGTTTGGGCTGCTGAGCGCTGTCTTTCTCTGGATCTACGGGGCGTTGAGCCCGTTCGGAGGGTACCTGGCGGACCGGTTCAGTCGGCGGTGGGTGATTTTAGGGAGCCTTGGCGTTTGGTCTGTGGTGACGTGGCTCACAGGGAAGGTTGACAGCTTTGAAGGGCTGCTCGCGGCGAGGGCGCTGATGGGTGTCAGCGAGGCCTGTTACATGCCTGCGGCTCTCGCGCTGATTGCAGACTATCACGCCGGCTCAACCCGCTCCCTCGCCACGGGTCTTCACATGAGCGGCATCTACGCCGGGGCAGCCCTCGGCGGGCTGGGCGGATTTGTGGCCGAACATTGGGGGTGGCGTTCGGGATTCGCTATTTTCGGAGCAGTGGGCGTGGGATACGCCTTGCTGCTGCTTTGGTTTTTAAAGGATGCGCCCGTGTCGGAAGCGGTTCTGATTTCCAATTCAGATGAGCAAGCAAAACGCCCGTCTTTGAAAGAGGGATTGCTTTCCCTTTTTGGCGTCCGCTCGTTCTGCGTGTTACTGCTTTTGAATGTGTTCTTCGGTGTCTCCAACTGGGGCATCAGCGCGTGGCTTCCGACGTATTTGCGCGAGCATTTTCACCTCGGTCTCGGAGCGGCGGGCATGTCGGCGACAGGATACATTCAAGTGGCCTCATTTATCGGAGTGCTGCTCGGTGGCGTTTGGGCCGACCGTTGGACGCGGCGCAATCCCAATGCCCGCGCACTCGTACCCGCGATCGGCTTCTGGGTCGCCTGCCCGTTTCTGTTTATCGCTGCGATCACGGATACGCTTCCGGTGGCCATTGTTGGGTTGATTGTGTACGGGCTGGGGCGCGGGTTTTTCGACGCCAACCATATGCCGATCCTCCGGCAAGCGATTGACGAGCGCTACAGCGCTACAGGGTATGGATTTTTGAACTTCACGAGCTGCGCGGCGGGTGGCGTCATGATCTACGTCGGAGGCAGGCTCAAAGACGCGCAAGTAGACCTAGGGCACGTGTTCCAGTTCGCTGCGATTGCCCTTGGCGTGGTGAGTTTCTTACTGCTGGCGGTGAAGCCCCGCCGAACCACGGCTTCCTCAAAAATGTCCCTTCAACAAACAGCTGAAGTATGAAATATCCAAAACTCGATGGTCTGATTGCAGCCCCTTTTGTCGCTTTCCGCCCCGACGGTCAGTTGAACCTCGACCTCATCGAAGCGCAGGCGCATTCGCTGGTCGCGAGCGGGGTCAAAGGCGCGTTTGTCTGCGGTACCACGGGAGAAGGCGTCTCATTGAGCGTGGCGGAGCGGATGGCGGTTGCAGCCCGTTGGTGCGAAGTGAGCGGACCCGACCTCCGGGTGCTGGTGCACGTGGGGGCCACCGCGCTTCCAGATTGCCAGGCGCTCGCAGAGCATGCGCAGAAGATTGGTGCGGCGGGGGTGGGTTGTTTTTCACCGTTCTTTTTCAAGCCGGCCAACGCGGAGGACCTCGTCACTTTTTGCGCTGAAGTCGCGGCAGCTGCGCCGGCGCTGCCTTTTTACTACTACCAAATACCGTCAATGACCGGGGTTCACATTCCTGCCATTGATTTCCTTCGAATCGGATGCGAAAGGATCCAGAACCTCGCAGGGGTGAAGTTCACGTTTGAGAACCTGATGGATTTTGCAGACTGCCTCCGAATGGACGATGGACGTTTCGATCTCGTCTTCGGGCGGGATGAAATGCTGCTAGCTGGTCTTGCGGTCGGGGCAAGGGGGGCCATCGGGAGCACCTACAATTTTGCGGCGCCAGTTTATCATCGCATCATAAAAGCGTTTGATGCTGGTGACCTTGCGTCAGCCCAGCAGGAGCAGGCGCGTGCCAATGCGATGATTGCGCTGCTCATCCGCTTTGGTGGATTGCCCGCGGGCAAGGCGATGCTGCGAATGATCGGCGTGGATTGTGGTCCGGTCCGCTCGCCTCTCAGGAGTCTTTCTCCGGAAAAGGAAGCGGCTCTTCGGTTCGATTTGGAACGGGTCGGGTTCTTCGACTTTTGTTCGGTACTATAGATTCGCCAGCAGATTCGCCGCGGGTTATTTCTTAATTGAGGAAAGCTTGATCGAACGCACGCTGATATCGCGGAACAAATCCGTGTCGGCGATTTTCTGGGTGCGCGTATCCTTC
>CAMDSZ010000379.1 GCA_945906945.1 Akkermansia muciniphila | reverse complement strand
GCTAAACGCCACTGGGGCTCTTAGTGGTCAGGTCAGGTTGGGTGGGTTTACCACATCATTTATGGGATCGCTAGACGCCCAAGGCATGGTGGTGTTTTCCGCCACCAAAACTAGGGTTCTCGCTATCGAGGACAATAAAGATTGGGACTCGTATCTTGGTGAACTCTCCATTCGGTTCGATGGCAGCACGTGTAGAGCTACTCTTCTCGCTGAAGACGGTGGTGGGACTCTTGCAAGTTCGGACTTAATCAAGCGAGTGACGGCGCCTGCGTCCGGTTTGCGTGGTGCCATATTCAACGTTGCGATCTCCGCCTCAGCTAGGGAGGGCACCCCTGTATCTGAGTTTCCACAAGGATTCGGCTTTGGGTCGGCATCCATTGCGACGCGGGTCGGCTCAGTCACGTGGGTGGGTTGGCTTGCCGATGGGACCCCATATGTCGCAACTGGGTACTTATGTGCCCAAACTCAAGACGCACCCACGCAGTCGGCATTGTTCTATCAGTCGCTCTACAGGAACGGTGGAGCTCTCGCAACACAGTTGGATTTTGACGTGAGTCAGGGGACTCACCCTAACTCTGATGTGCTTGGTTCAAACGGAGTCTGGGTTCGGCCCGCGCTCAAGTCGTACCGTTCCTATAAGGCAGGATGGGAAAGTGGATTGGACGTCTCCACTTTTGGAAGCCGATATGTTCCCGCGAAAAATGGAGTGGTAACATTGCCGGGGCTCTCTGCCGGGGTGACAGCCAACGCACAGATCATTCTCGAAGATGGCAAGCTAAACTCTTCTCGGACGCTGGCTGGTAACTTCTCAGGATCGGATCTCTTTAGCAACAAGTCGACGGACTCCTCCCTCAATTTCACGGTGCAGAGAACCGCTGGGCTCTTTACTGGGCAATTCACACACACTGATGGCTCAAAAACCGGAATAAAGGGAATCATACTCCAGAAGGGCGCAAATAGCGGTGGGTTCGGGTACTTCCTGAGCAACACGCCCAAGAGCACTTCTGGATCCTCGGAGTCGGGCAGCGTGTGGATTACCCCGTTGAAGTAGTTCTCTTGATGCACGTCATTCGACGTCTTCGTTGACGTCGGCGAAGACATGGGATTTGTCGAGGGCACTCAGCGTTTGTTTGCCGGTATTTTCGGTAGCCCCATCTACGTGGGCAGAACGCATGTGATTTGAGATCTGCACGATGGCTCGAGGCTTGCCTTTATGCTCTCAGAATGCATTCCGAAGGCTTCCTTCAAATTGATCTTCAGCAACGCCAGATGCTCGTTTAGCCGCAGAGAAAATGTGTCGATGGCGACAAAAGGCTAATATTTAGCTCAGATGGGGCTCACGTATCGCGAGCGTCGCGTTATGCTCCGTGACCTCAAAACAAATTGCCTATCAGTGTGGCCCGCGATTGTGTAACACCCTACGGTGGCCTCAGGAGTTGAGCTAAAAGGAAGGTTCCCTTTAGTTTTACAGGCTTATCATCGTGCCCTTCGCATCTCCAACTTTGCCTTTGCCTGTCGGATTGCTTCATCGCATCCGCTCCCTGTTCGCGATATGGTGCCTTGCCTGTCTCCTGTCGCAGCACCTTTTGCTCGCAGATGATGGTCCCTCTCAAGCAACCGCTGTAAACCTTATTAAGACCTCAGAGGCTTTCTCCTCCGAGCAGCAGCAGTTTTTGCTCAATGGATTCGGACATGGCAACCGAGCACTTTCCATCGAGTACTTGTACATCGCCGACACCTTCGCGTTAGTGCGCGGAGGCGCTTTAGCTCGCAAGGTCGCCCGATACCTGGGGGATCTTGAGATTAACGCATCACTCGATACTTCAAAGCTGGGGTTGTGGCATGGAGGTGAATTTTTCCTCCATCTGGATGTTGTGCATGGCCGATCCCTGTCACCCAAGTTCATTGGGGATTTTCAAATTTATGACGAATATGAACCCTATCCGAGAACAACCGCCTTTACGCAAGTTACGGAGTATTGGTTCAAGCAAACTTTTGGAGACAGGTTGACGATCAAGCTTGGGAAGCAGGATGCAAATCGAGACTTCATTTACCCCGAGATTGGCGCTGAGTTTGTGCACTCCTCGTTTAGTTTAATTCCTACGATGCCGCTGCCAACGTATCCAAATTGTAGTCTTGGAGCCGCTGTGTTTTTCGAATGCACTGAGCGTACTACTTTACGTTTCGGGGTTTATGATGGAGCTTCCTTTCTGGGACAACTCGCCGGCGCCGGTAGTGGGTTTGAAACGGTTGGAAAATATGGAGCGCTTCAGCTCTTTGAGGTTCAACACAGGTTCCCTTGGCATAAACAACTGCCAAGCAACTTACGCCTTGGCGCTTGGTATCACACCGCTTCTTTCGCTGTTCCTAGCCTCGGGTTAAATGCTCGCCGGCGTGGAAATCACGGCCTTTATTTCAGCGCTGAGCAGATGCTCTGGAGGGAAAATTGCCAGACCGGTGTGCCACAGGGTTTCACCGCATTTTGTCAGTACGCTTTTTCACCCTCTGATCGGAATTTCGTCGAACGTTATTTCGGGTTTGGCGGCCATTACAGAGGCCTGTTGCCTGGTAGAGAGAAGGATGCACTTGGGTGCGGGATGGCAATTTGCAAACTGAGTCCAAGTGTTCTTGGCGTGCAAGCTGAGGGCGCCGAAGTCGCGGTAGAGCTTTTTTATAAAGCATATGTGACTCCGTATTTGAGAATTCAGCCGGAGTGTCAGTTCATCAAAAAACCAAGTGGCTTTCAGTCCGACGCATTTCTGGTCGGAATACGAGTTGAGGTGGCACTCTGAGCACCTATCGAACACCGGGGCTTGAAAACATAAGATCCTACACCCGTATCGGGGACTCCGGGTTGTGCGGCAAAGATAAATGTGAAGTAGTACGAATCGCATTGCTCATATGAACAACTCTGGCGAACCCCTGAAGCGACCGATCTGTTTTCACGAAAGAAGCCCGTCTATCCTGCGCCGTTAATCATCAGGCTTGAGAGTTTCCCGATGGCCCTGAAATAACGTTGTCGTTAAAGGTTTTTGTTACGACCGCGCTGAGCGACCGCCTCGAAGGATTCCCAGTCGGAACCAATTATGGAAGGTTTTTCGCAGTGCTTCCTTCAGTCCGAGGGACTGGCAATGGAGCTCCGGCGCTTGTTTGAGCGATTCAAGAATGGAGCGAGCGTTCAGCTCGGTTGCATGGAATGTTGTGTATGAACGGCCGATCGCCGCATGGTGATGCGCGTCGCTGCCAGCAGTCATCGGCAGTCCGCGGATCTGGGCGTAACGGAGAGCGCTCCGGTTGTGCTTCTCAAACAGCGTGGCGGCGTTGAAAACCTCCAGCCCGTCAATGTCAAGTCGCTCAAGCGCCGCCTCCCGGATGCCTGCACGCATCCGGTCATACGGGTGTGCTGGAATTGCAACCCCGCCTTGCGCCCTGACCATCTTGATCACCTCGGCTGCAGGCGTCCTTTTGAGGCCGTTTGGAAGCCAGACGCCGAGGCATAGCAGATGCCCTTCCGCGGTGGAAATTTCAACCCCGGGGATCACGAGAAAACCATCCACCGCCGCGCCGTCTTCGCGCAGCAAACCGCGCTCCATCAGGTAACGGCACCCATCGCAAGTATCATGGTCAGTCAGCGCAAAACCGTGTAGGCCGCGCTCTCGGGCCGCGGCAATGAGCTTCTCCGGGCTGCTGACTCCGTCGCGGGAGAAGAAGGAGTGGACATGCGGATCGATGCGGAAAGCCATGGGGACATTGTGCGCAAAGCCCGTGAGGAGGGAAAGTCCCTAGGCGTTACCGTTGCCAGCCTTCCTTGCCCTGCGTAGGGTA
>CAMDSZ010000378.1 GCA_945906945.1 Akkermansia muciniphila | reverse complement strand
CGTGACGCCGGCCTCGCAATCGCAGGCTGCGCCAGCCCAGTCTTCAAATGCGATCTTTTCAGCGACACAGAAATCGCGCAGCACAGGGATCTTTTCAGGCGCGCAGTCGAAACCGCCGTGAAGCTCGATGCTGGAATGGTACGTATTTTCACCTTCCTGCGCAGAGGCACCCACAGCAAGAAGGATGATCTATTGCGCGCGGCCGATCACATCGCCGAGTTACTTCCGATCGCAAATGACGCAAACGTTCTCATCGGAGTCGAAAACGAGGCGAGCTGTATTGCCGGATCTGGCCCGGAGACGCGCATTGTGATGGAGAGACTCCCGCAAAATCCGCGCTTCGGGGTCGTTTGGGATCCGTGCAACGTTCTCTATCTCGAAGGCACCAACGATCCCGTGCATGAGGATTTCCAGACGATCCTCCCATGGCTCGCGCACGTCCATTTCAAAGATGCGAAACGCGAAGGAAACCAGCCCGCGAAGACATGCATCGAGATTGGGACAGGACAAGTCGATTTCCCGGGGCAGTTCAAGCTGCTCAAAGACGCCGGGTACCACGGCTGGGTGACGCTTGAAACCCACTGGCGCAGCGTGGCGCTGGACGCGGAGTCGCAGCATCTCCCAGCGGGCTACGCGTTCTCCGCGAATGCCGAGCCTGCCAGCCGCATTTGCATGGGCCACCTACAACGAATGATTACAGCGCTGGGTTAGCCTGTGGTGTGTGACGCCCTGCACTCCGTCACCGACTTTAAACCGGGACCCTGCGCTTGCGCAGCTGCGCGTGGGTCCCACCCCACAACTCCATCGATTCATTCCGCTAGGTTTGCTTTCCCGCGTTTAATTCGCGGTCCTTTGCACCGGGCACTGCTCGGGCCGGGCACTACTTGCGCTGGGCTTTGACCGCTTGGTCCAGCACTTTGAAAATTTCCTCCCGGCCCTTCTCCTCATCCTCGAGCTGGCGGCGGAAAAAATCATACCCAACGCGCTGCGTCGCCTCCCTCACATCCTTGACGCTTGCGGCGCGCAGGGTGGTCAGAAGGTTCTCCGTGATCCGTTCCGCCTCGGATCGCTGCATGCCCGAGCGGTGGGCTTTTTCAAACGCATCAAGCGCCGCGCGAATCGGTGCGGATGTGTAGGTTCTAGTGGGCCGCCCAGCTTTGACCAAATCAGACAAAAGCAAACCGAACTCCTCAGAGGTCTTCTCGATTTTGGTCATCGCATCGGCCTCCGCATAAAACCGAGTCCAATCGATGGCCTGCCATTTCTGGACACTGTCGAGGCGATAACCGAACCGCCGGACGCTCTGGCCGCCTGTCACGCTGCGCCGCATCGTTAGGTATGTGGCGATCCCGATTACTTTTCCGGACCGAATGTGAATGATCGGGCTTCCGCTATTGCCCGGAACAAAGGGCGCGTCCACTTCCACCAGGTTTGGCCCTATCCCGACGATCCGGCCCTCCAATAGGTTCACGACACCCGCGCCCTCCGCGTTGCCCAGCACCACGACCGCATCCCCGATATTGCTTTCCGTCTCGACCGATTCCATCGCCGGAATAGGCGTGCCGCCCGAAAGCACCGTCACCGCTACGATATCGTGCCCGACCGCGGCGGAGGCGTTTCCAACGCCGACAGGAGTGCGGTCTAGGAGCGTAAACTTCGGGGGCCGCACACCGGCCACAACGTGTGCGTTGCTCAGCAAATATTTTTGCCCCTTCAAAATGGTGATGAAGCCACTTCCCTGCCCTGTTTTACCCTGCACGAAAGCCAGGCCGTTCTTGTATTCCTTCACCATCGATGCGGCGCTCCCCTGCCCGAACAGCAGCGGGGCTTGTAAAATGACCGCCGCCACCGATACGCGGAAAAGCAAACAGAAGACGGATTTCATGGCGAGGAACTCAGCAGATCCCAAAAGCTTTTGCGCAACATCGCGCTACAAAGCAATCTGCTAATCATCCGGTGAGCCTGCACATCCTACACGACATCCGGCCATGCAAGGAACCAACCATTGACCGCCGAGTCTCTCGGCTGTGGGGATTTCCCAATGAACACCCCCCCTGCACTGTTCAAATCGGCACCCGAATGCGCCCGAAGGACAATTCGAGCTGCAGCCGCACTGGCGCTGCTGGCGATCGCAACATCCCATGCGGCCGACAAAAAGAACAATCGTGAAAAGGAGCCGGCTAAGCCGCAGCTCTCCGCTGAGTCTGTGCCCTTGCCCGACTACCCCCGAGTGGATCTTTCGCCAGGATACGAGGTCGTGAAGGGCTGGCCGGAGCGGCCAAAAGGTTCCGAGCGCGCGGCAGTCCCTTCGATCGCACTCGATCGGGATGGGAACATTTGGATCCACACCCGCGTAAATCCCATGGTCCAGGTTTACGCGCCGGACGGCAAATATCTGCGCGGTTGGAAAGAGGAGGACGCCCGGGCGGTTCCTCACGGGATCGCATTCGATGCGGACGGGAACGTTTGGCTGGTCGACGTCGGGCTTCACAATGTCCGTAAATTCACGCCGGACGGAAAACTGCTGCTGACGCTTGGGGTGACAGGTGAAGCCGCAACCGACGAGCGTCATTTCAACCGGCCAACCGGCATCGCATTCGCACCGAATGGCGACATCTTCATCGCGGACGGGTACGGCAACAGCAGGATTGTGCATTTGGATCGCGACGGTCGTTATAAAAACGCGTGGGGCAACCTCGGGGTGGAGCCCGGGAATTTCAGCATTCCGCACGCGATTGCGATTGATTCCAAGGGGCGCATTTACGTCGCGGACCGCAACAACGTGCGCATCCAAGTCTTCAATGCTGAGGGAAAGCTGCTGGATGTCTGGTCGAACTTGATCACTCCCTGGGGATTTTTTATGACGCCGCAAGACGAGCTGTGGGTGTGCGGCTCCTCGCCAATGAGGTGGAGTGTTGATCCAAAATATCCGACGGCGCCCCTCGGATGCCCGCCGAAAGACCAGGTGCTTGCCAAGTTCAACACGAGCGGCAAGATGCTCGAGCTTCACAGCTTTGCCAAGGGAGAAGATGCCCATGAAAAACCCGGCGACTTGAACTGGTTTCACGCGGTGGCGTTGGACCAGGCGGGCAACCTTTTCGTCGGTGACATCATCGGCAAGCGGGTGCAGAAGTTTGCTAGAAAGCTCCACTGATCTTCGTACAAAGACTCAAGCGCGCAGGCGGCGAGAACGCCAGCGCTTCCGCGGCAACACTCGGTGCTATCAACAAGCCCGAGCTGAGCCGTTGACTTTTGAGCCGGTTGCCTTCAAGGTACCGAAAATGAAGTCGTTACCCCCCAACGGCATTTCACGGCGCAGCGCGATCCAAGCGGGCGCCATCAGCCTGCTCGGGCTTGGGATGAACCACCTCTCGGCGCTCCACGCGCTGGGCGCAAACACCGGCCCCGGTGAACGTGTGCGTGCGGCTGGCAAGGCAAAGTCTGTTGTGTACATCTTTCTCTCAGGTGGCCTCGCACAACACGAAACCTTCGATATGAAGCCCGATGCTCCGTTGGAGTTTCGGGGTGAATTCAAGCCGATTTCTACAAGCGCAGACGGAGTTCAAATTTGCGAACATCTTCCTTTTCTGGCAAAGCGCGCACACAAATACGCTTTGGTGCGCTCACTGACACACCCCAGTAACGACCACTCGGCGGCGCATCACATCATGCTCACCGGCCGCAGCGAAATACCGCTCGGATTCGACGCGAGCAAACCGAAGGAGAGCAACTGGCCCAGCATGGTCGCGCTCGCAAACCATCTGCTGCCCCCGGGCAACAATCTTCCTCCCGCTCTGACTTTGCCTGATAAACTCCAACACCGCGAAGGCCGCTTCATCCCCGGGCAGTTCGCCGGACAACTC
>CAMDSZ010000377.1 GCA_945906945.1 Akkermansia muciniphila | reverse complement strand
CTTGAGGCCGTGCCCGTCCACGTCTCCGATCAGTGCCTCGACGAAGGGGGCAAACTCCCGGTTGGGATCATACCAGACCACGACCCGACGCTCCTTGAGCTTGTCCTCAAGTTGTTCGTGCAGGTAAGCGGGGAAAGGGTTCATTCGGGGTTCAGGGTTCAGCGTCAGGGTTCAGCGTCAGGAGCGGGTCTTTCGGCGGACCGGCTTTTGGGGTGTTGGCAGCGTCGGCGCGGTGGGCTGATCGATGGGTTGGGCCTCCAGGCGTGACTGGGCCAATCGCACGGCGTCGTGGAGCTTGCGGGCCAACAGGTCCTTGGGTGGCAGCTCGGTCAGGTATTCGGCGATGCGGATGCCGCGTGACTCCAGTTCCAACAGCTCGACCCGCTCGTCCGACTTCTCGGCGCAGAGGATCAGGCCGATGGGTGGCTCTTCACCGGGACGAACCTCGTGCTTCTTCAGCCAGCGCAGGTAGAACTCCATCTGACCGATGTCGGCCGGGGCGAATCTTCCTAGCTTGAGTTCGATGGCGACCAATCGCCGGAGGCGTCGGTGGAAGAAAAGGAGGTCGAGGTAGAAATCTTCGCCGTCCACCACCATTCGCTTCTGCCGGGCGAGGAAGGCAAAGTCGCTGCCCAGTTCGACGAGGAACCGTTCGAGATCGCGCAGGATCGCTGTCTCCAGATCCTTCTCGGAAAACGCCCCTTGGAGTCCAAGGAAGTCGAGAAAGTAAGGGTCACGGAAGACCAGGTCGGGCGAGAGTTGGTCCTCGACGCGCAGCTTCTCGATTTCCTGTTCGATGAGCTTGTCGGGTTTCTTCGACAACGCGGTCCGCTCGTAGAGCATGCCGCCAATCTTCTGACGCAGGGTGCGCACGCTCCACCGCTCCACCCGGCACATCTCGGCGTAGAACTCGCGTTGCAGGTGCTTCTTCAGCGGCAGCAGCTCCACGAAGTGTGACCAGCCCAATTGTTGCGACAGTGTCGCGACAATCTTGGGGTCGGGGAAGGTCTCCACCAGGTTCACCATTCTGGAGAGGTTTGGCTTGGAGAACCCATTGCCGAACTCGGACGCCAATTGTTTCGACATCGTCGAAATAATCTCGTCCCCGTATCCTGCCCTCTTCTCCTTCAGGACGTCCCGTCGGATTCGTTCACCGACGTTCCAATACAGCAACACTAGGGCTGCATTCACCCCGCGAGCCACCGTCTGGCGTGTGGAGACGATCAGCTCCCGAACGTCCTGAAGCAAACCAGCCGGAGATTGGGTCGAAGCAACAACTCGTTTCATGCCTTGGCTCCTTTGCGTCCTCGGCGAGGGGCTCCCTCGTTGCTGGTGGCTCCGACCAACGATTCCACCGCTGCTTTGACGGCGGCGGAGGTGCGCTCGGCGATCAGGCCACGAAGCTCCAAGTCGGTGACTTTCCGGGCAATCCACTTGCCCGGCTTCTCGGGGTCTTCCCGCCAGAAGATCGCATCCAGGCCGTGGGCGATGGCAAGGCTGCGGTCGGTGGCGCACTTGGGGATCACGCGCTCGGGCCAGAGGTGCAGCGCGAGGTGCGCCCAATCGTAATCGCCCTTTACCAGTTCGTTCCAAGTGGCTTGGCAATCTTTCCGCCACTTGGGCAGTCCGATCATACGCCAGAGAGGGGCGTGGTTGATGATCACGCCGTCATTGAGGTCCGGACGGAAGAGCGGGGCGACACGATCCAATTCAGCTTTGAAGGCACGCAGGTCTTCGACGAGTTCTTCGGCTTCGGCGATATCGCGGCGTTGGGAAGTGGAGGGTGTGGCACCCGCCTCTTGGCGAAGCTGAAAGGCTTGGCGCTCCTCGTATTCCAGTTTCGGCTTCACATGGTCGCGCAGGACGGTGAAGAGCGTGTCGGGCGTGAGGCGGTGGTAATAGAGCCAGACGGTGTAGAGGCCGTTGGGGCTGCTCAACGGCCAGTAGATAGGCGCTTGCCGGCGGCTCTTGGAATAGCGCTTCAGGTGGTCGGCGAAGAAGCCGGTGGGCTTGCGGAAATAGTCGCGCAACGACTTCACGCCGAGGATTTCGCAGGCTTCGTGTTCGATGGCCTCGGCCGTCGGGCCGCCCTCTTTGCCACTCCAGATGATTTCGATGACCTCGCGGACGCGGCGCTCGAGGTCCAGCGGATGATTCGGGTCATCCACGAGAATGCCATCCCACGGGATGCGGACGGGATACGCAGCGGGCACGTCCTCCGGGCGGGCGGGCAAGCCCTGCGCGTTCTGCAACTGGCCGGGCGGACAGACCGGCAACGGCGCAAACGGGTCGGGCAACTCCGGCGCGGCCTGCTCGCCCGTCGCATACCGGATGTCCCACCGACCAATGGCGCTACCGAACGCGAAGGATGCCAGCGCTGCTGTGAGCGTCATCGGCGACTCTATGAACTCGGCAGCTTCCTTTACTTCGTGGTCATTCTCGTAAACGTCCAAGTCCTCAAAACTGGTGTTGCTGAGTCCAAATAAGCCGGCGATGGCCGAGGAAATTTCAAACGCTTTTGAGGCAGCTTCGGCGTTAACCGCATTGATGATTTGAACGCTGGTTGCTTGGCAGTCTGCTATGGAACTCCCGTTAGCGAGCATAGGGCTGATGAAACGCGTGTCGGTCTCGAACATGGAAAACACGCGAGCTTTTGCTTTCCACGCTGCCTTTGCCGCAAACTCAATGCCCTCTTGCACAGTCTTATCCGGCTCGCTCCAAGGGAGGAACTTAAGGATGCCAGTTTCAAAGCATCCTCCTTGTGATTGAGCGTGAACAAGTCCCCGAAAAAGGTCGGAATTAAATACACCAAGAAGGTATGTCGGAGTTGTTTTGTTTAGCGGAATGATGCACGGCCCTTTGTCGGAAAAGAAACAGTTGTCCGGCAACGCTCTAGCAGAGAAATAGTCTGTGCGTCTGGAATACGTAACGGCTGGACGAAGGTAGAAGCTAGAGCCGCGGCGGCTTTGTGCGTCGGTCTCATAGAGAGAGCGGTTGTATGCACCAACCTCGTTGCCACCATTCGCCCACAACACGACGAGATGTACGTCATTGTAGAAGGTGCTGAAATAACCGCCTTTCGACAGGAAGACCCAAGTATTTCCGCTTCCAGTATCAGCCGTAGCTACCTCCCAGCGAAGTCGTAGAAAGCGCACGTCATCGTAGGTCGTAAGTCCGGCGCGAATCGTGGCTGCTTGCGGTTCGATGGCCGGTAACGACCGAACCTGCTGCCAAAAAATGCGTGGAAGCCAGTAAAGAATACGATGCTGCGGAATGAGTGCAAAGAACGCACTATCGCAGCAGTAAATTGAAGCGCCATCGGCCTCGCCGGTTGTCGCAGATTGGACGCTGGCCAGAAGTGCTGCCCCTTTGTCTTCGGCTTTCCTCGCGTCAATGAAGTATCCGTTTACGGCCTGTTTTCCGACGTGAATGACATACGCGCAGGCACGTACCATCGCGCCATCGAGAACGCCGATTCCAAAATCGGCCAAAGCGGAAATCCGACCCGACATGTGTGCCTTTCGCCAATCCAATAGCGTTTTGGTATAGAGGCATGCACGCGACGTAATAGCTCCGACAAATCCTGAAGGTGCTAGCGTGTCGGCACGGACAATGAATGCTGCGAGCAGGTCGATGAAGCTGTCTGGATACTCGCGATTCAAATACGAATAAAGTTCTGCCTGACTCAGCCCAAACGGCGGATTCATCAGCGCCACGTCGTACCGTTTGCGGCAGACATCAATGAAGGCGAAGCCCCGCGCCGCGTCCTCGGCAAAGAGCCGGCGCTGGAAACCGCCGCCGTTTTCGGCCTGCTCGGCGTAGTCGCGCAGCGCGGCGTAGATTCGTTCCTCGATGCGCTCCCAGAAGTCGGTGCTC
>CAMDSZ010000376.1 GCA_945906945.1 Akkermansia muciniphila | reverse complement strand
CGATGTACTTCGTTTTGGTCTGCAACAACGATGTTGGTTAACCTCGAGTGACCGTCGGCCGTGAGTAGCACGTGGGAGGGCGCTAGGGTGAGGTGCGGGGCTTTTATCGAGGCCAAATGATGTAGTCCGGATGCGATAAAATGCGCTGTCCTTATTACGAGATCTGCGGTCAGTTTTTGCGAACGAGTTCGGATTGAGTCGAGCGTTTGAGCCTCCAGTCTTTCCGAGGTGTAGAAGACACGTCCGTCCTTTTCCCCAGCCTCGTAGACGGTCAGGATTGAGGGGTGCTGAATACGAGACTTTGCGCCAGCGTCTGCTAGAAACGCGGCGCGTAAGATCGCATCGTTGGCTTGTTCAGCCGCCATAACTGAAAGGAAGACGGGTCGATTCAGAGTTGTTTGAACGGCGGCAAACAGCGTTCCCCAGGCGTAAATTCCGTCCCGCCTTAAAATCCTGTAATCCCCGAACGACATGCCCTCATTCAGCTCGGGGCCCCGGTTGGTTGGTCCGGTGGAGTCTTCTAAGGCTGTTTCGGTTGGGATACGAAGTTTCTGAAAGGCGGCTAGGACTGATTCTTTCCCGAGCGGTAAAGTAACAACGGGAGAGTCGGCTAGATGATCTGCGTACCCGCTTAGGTCGTACTGGGTGATGTAGATGGTGTTCAGCTCTGGAGAGAGAGCTCTGATAGTGTCCCGCAGTTGAAAGCCATCCAGATCTGCCATGAAAACGTCCGTCAGTAGCATTTCTATGCCGCCAAGTGCATGCGCATGCTGAATGGCAGTGGATGCGTCAGGGGCACAGTAGAGTTGGAGGTGCGGTATGCTCGGTAGGACTGCTTGAAGGGCGGGCAGCAGGCTCGAGTCCGGATCGACTAGGAGGACCCTCATGGATTGTTTTCTTTTGGAAGGATGCGGGGTGGGGGATATTGTTGTCCGAGCCGAGTTGGCTCCGCTCGGACATCCTGCAGCTTCTCCTTGTAGTAGACGCTGGCAACGTATCCGAAGTACGCCCTCTGCTCGCCTGCTTTGCGGTTGTTGGCTTGCCGGTATTCTACCTGAAGAGTCTTTGCAGAGTTGTCTGTCCAGTTTGTCGGATTGGAGATCCACTTCCACTCAATGTTTGCATTGGTTCGTTCGACGTTTTTACCTTGGGTTTGATCATAGAACTGGACTTCAATCGCAACGTCTTTTGCGTCTAACCCCGTGCCGTTCGCTTTGATCACTGGCAGCGACAATATGAGGTGTTTTTTTGCAGGCGTGCTGGTTGCGGGGTCGTGGATGGAAAATTTCCCAAACTTCAGCATCGGGGCTTGTTTGGTCGTCGTTGCAGATACGGATTGATTCTCAGACGCCGATTGAATGGGTTTGGTCGCACTAAAGTCGTCATTGACCAAATCGAGTTGCGCTAGTTTTGCCTCTGCTGTTGCGAAGTAGACTCCAGCTTGCGGGCCAAACCCATGGATCTTCTTCCAAAGCGTCCGTGCTTTTTGTGACTCTCCAAGTTTTTCGTACTGAGTTGCGATCTCTGCCATCGCGAAAGGCTGCTGTGGGATTTGTGTCTCGACTTCCGCAAGAGTTCTGAGAGCTGCGTCGCCACGTTGTGTAGCAACCGCCGTTCGTGCTGACTCCAGCATCTCCTGCCAAGGCGCCCTCAAGCTGGGGCCCTGCAATCTTGGTTGCGCGATTAGCTCCGCGGCCAGCGTCGGGCCCGGGGCAATGTGCCCGTTCTGGAAGTAGCGGCGGAGCGGCGATTGAAAGATCAAAGCCACTGAGTCAATTGCGACGAGCGTAGCCAAGCATGCGAGCAGCCAGCGCCCGCCTTGAACCGGGGTCGATCGTGCTTGGGCAGGCTGCGTGATATGCGTCATGGGCTTATTGTGTCGGCTGCGGTTTCTTTTGTGAACACCTGCCGAAAGAAAGCAAGAACTGGGCTAGCGCCCCCGCTTTAATTGCACTCGATCCAAGGGCGGGGGTGAACGTCAATTTTGTTGGGGAGGCTGAGGAGTTGAAAAGCGGCTGCCGCCGTCGCGATATCGAAAATAAAGGTTTCTAATATAAATCGGAAGGGGAAGCAGGTTTTGGATGATTCCGACGGAGTCTTTGCGATAAATTGCAAAATAGCTAAGGCTCAGCAAACAGCCAAGGAGACTACACTCCCAGAAACCGAAAGGGATGACGCTTTTCTTGGCTTTTTCGGATGCGATCCCCTGGAGCAGAAAACGGATCCCAAACACCGCGCTTCCTGAAAGGCCAACAATCTTCCATGCGTTGATTTCCAGTGGGTTAAATTCAAAACCTAGAAATTGAGCGGCAACTGGATTGCTAAGGAGATGTACGCTTAGGCTCATTATGAATGTTGATGGATGATGTTCCGTCTGGGCCGGGGATTAGAAAAAAGAGGTGGTAGGTGCGCCGTTTGCTGTGTTGACTAGCTAATAACTCAATTTATGACGCTCAATAAGTTTATTCGAAAGGCTAATTCGTACCTCCGGGAGGCAAGAAAACACCGCAAGTGGGTGATTTTCGGGATGGCCGCGCTTTCTCTGGCGATTAGTTACGTGCTCGCTAGCGGGCTTGTAATCGGAAACAACGGAATCATCCCCCCCTCAGAGATGATCCTCAAGATGGAAGGAAATTCCATCGATAAGCGATTCCTGAAGCGGAACGCGAATCCCCTCAAGGCCCATCCCAACACCGCGTTGGTTGGAATCAACACCTCCTCGTTAGACCAGGGCCAGATTGCGTCGCTGATTGAGACTGCGGAAAAGGAGGACGAGGATCGGAAAGCTGCGGGCAAGACTCAGGCGGTTCCTTACGTGGAGGCGCTCAAATTAATGACCGCTGGAATTTTTCCGCTTCCTAGGAAGGTCTACCCTTACGCGATTGAGAGATTGTTTGAGCTTGGGGCCAAAGTGGTGGCAATCGACGTGCTTTTCGTCGCGACACGCGAGGGGGATGAAGATTTCGCAGCGGTTCTCAAAAAGCATGCAGGCAAAGTGGTTCTTGCCTCGAGCAAAAACATTCAGACCGACGACGATGGGAACAGTTCCATTCAGATATTACGGCCCAATGAAACCTTGATCGGCGGACTGGGAGAGGACGGCGTTGGGTACGCATTCTTTAAACCGGATTCGGATGGCGTTGTGCGTCGGGTGGATCGAATGACATCGCAGATGAAGGAGAGCGGTTTTGAGCATTTGGCTGGTGCGGATGATTGGGCGCGCTTCTCGCCCTCTGCGGTCGCAAAGCTCACTGGTGAACCTGTCGTGCAGAATCATGAGTTCATCAACTACCGTGGCGCGGCAGGAACGCACATGGTTTTCCCAATTGAAGAGCTTTTTGTTGACCGTTTTGTGCAGAGTGATCCGCGGTATCAAGGGGGGCAGGTTTTTAAGGACAAAATCGTGTTCATTGGGCCGATCTCTGAAACTTTTCATGACGAGCACCCGACGCCGCTCGGAACTCAACCCGGGGTTGAGATCCACCAGCACTATGCAGATTCACTGCTCGATAAGCTCAGCATTCATGAGTTTCCTCAAAACAAGGAAATCCTCCTGTGGGCCGGCATGATCCTGCTTGCAGGGGTGCTTGCGGTTGCCATCGAGAGCGTGCTGACCCGCGTGGCATGCGGAGTCGCAGCGGCGGCAGGATATTGGTACGCCGCCTACTACTGTTTCGCTGATTTGCGGATTGTGATTCCGACGGTGTTGCCGTTGTTCTCGTTTATTTCGGTGGGTGGTTTTATCACGCTGTTTGATTTCGCGGTAGAGCAACTCGAGAGGGCCCACGTGAAAGGGGTGCTCGATAAGTACGTCTCCAGTAACGTGGCAAATCTGGTTGTAAATCAAGGTGACTCTTTCGAGCAGGCGTTGCGCGGGGTGACCAAG
>CAMDSZ010000375.1 GCA_945906945.1 Akkermansia muciniphila | reverse complement strand
CTTCACGCCCTGCTCAATCCCGGACTCATCCGAGGATGCGCTGTTGTTGGGTTTCTGAGAACCTGCACCGGAGTTTTGTGCGGTGTCCGGCTTTGAATCGCCATTCCCGCTTTCCTCAAGGAGTTCTTTAAAGCGCCGGTTCTCCGCTTCGATGCGCTCGAGGGCCTCGAACTGTTGCTTTTCAAATTTTTTCTTTAGCTCCGGCTGGTCTTTCGGGAGCCAGTGGAGCATCTGGTGGCGCGTTGCGGAGTACTCCTTCATCCCGTGAAAAAACGCCATGAAACTGTAGTAGTCGCGCTGTGTGATGGGGTCTTTCTTGTGATCATGGCAACGGGCGCAGCCCATCGTCATTCCCATAAAAACTTCCGAGGTGACCTGCACGGTGTCGGCAAGCGAATCGTATTTGGCCTGGAGCCGGTCAGCTGGTTCATCGTCATACTGGCCGAGGCGCAAAAATCCGGTGGCCGTCAGGCTCGCCTGAGTCGGTGACTCGAGTTCGTCGCCCGCGAGCTGTTCGATGATGAACCTGTCGTAGGGCAGGTCGCTGTTAAAAGCGTCGATGAGGTAGTCGCGGTAGCGCCAGATGTTTGGCTTTGGGCTGTCCCTTTCGAATCCTTCGGTCTCCGCGTATCGGACGAGGTCCATCCAGTGGCGCGCCCATTTTTCGCCGTACTGCGGTTTTGCGAGAAGTTCGTCGACGAGGCGCGGCCATGCGTCGGGGGAGGAGTCGTTGACAAACTTCGCGACCTCGGCAGGCGAGGGGGGAAGTCCGATCAGATCGTAGTAAGCACGGCGCACCAGCTGTTCCTTGGAAGCAGGCTCGTTGGGTTTTAGTCCGGCGGACTCGAGGCGTGCCGCCAGAAAAGCATCCACCGGATTTTGATTCCACTCACCGTTTTTAACCGTGGGCGGTTGGAGTCGTTTCACGGGCTGATAAGCCCACCAGCTTTGCGGCGCGGAAACCGATTTTTCGACGGAATGCGCTTCCGGTGTTTTCGCGGTTTTGAGACTGGTTTTTTCTAGAGCGGGGTCGTAAGGCGCACCCATGGTGAGCCATTTTTGGAGGATCGCTATCTCCTCGGGTGGCCGCTTGCCGGAGGGCGGCATTTCATGGTCCTTGTCCTTGTAGCTCATCATCTCGAGCAGAAGGCTTTTCTCGGGGGCATTCGTATCGATGGCTGTGCCGGTTTCCCCGCCCTTCATAAGCGAGAGCTGTGAGGTCAGTTCAAGCCCGCCCTTGGTTTTCTCGCCTCCGTGGCACTTGATGCAGTTCGCCTTGAGGATCGGATAGACTTGGTCGCGGAAAAAGGCCTGAGCCTCCGGGCTGGCGGATTGCGCTCCGGCGGCATCAAATCCCGTGAACAGCAGCATGCTCAAGGCCGCTGCAGCAAGGGATGGCGTTGTGTGTTGGGTGAAGAAAGTCATGGGGAGATTAGTGCGGAAAGTAACCCAGCTTCGCCGAGATTTGCGCGGCGGTATCTTTGACCTGTTTACCGATCTTCGGGAAGTCCCGGGCCGGAAGTCTCGAGGACGGGCCCGTGACCCAGACCGCCGCGACTGGATGCCCCTGTCGGTTCAGGATCGCGGCGCCTATGCAGTGCGCCCCTTCGCGCTCTTCGCCCGCATCCACACCGTACCCAGCCTCCCTCGTCTTCCGAAGCTCCCTGCGGAAGTCGGAGGCGTTTTGAATCGTGTGCTCGTTGAAGCGAGTGAAGGGCATCTTGGCCAAGATTGCGTCCGCCTCGGCGGCTGGAAGCGCCGCGAGGATGGCTTTGCCTGGCGCGGCGGTGTGGAGCGCAAAGCGCACGCCCACGTCGACTACGAACCGGAACGGATGCTTGCCGGAAATCTGCTCGATCACAATGCCTTCCGATCCCGAGAGGGTGCCGAGCAACACCGTTTCCATCGTGCCTTCGCGAAGGGCGCGCATGGCCTCCAGGGAGCATTCCGTGACGCTGCGCTCGCCGCTCGAGGTGCGGCAGCTCAGGCGCAACAGCTTCTGGGTGAGACGCAGGCGTTTGTTCAACTCGTCCCGCTCCAGGTAGCCTCGCTCTTCCAGCGTGCGGCTGATGCGGAACACGCTGTTGCCCGGAATCTCAAGAGCGGAGGCCACCTCTTTCTGGGTCATGCCTTCGGGGGTTCCGCTCAGGAGTTCTAGGATGCTCAGGGCGCGGTCCAGATTCGGGACGCTGTAGCGGGACTCTGGTTTGACGGGGGCAAGCATGGGTATCTGGGAATTCTGTGGGTTGATATATAGAACCGGTGCTACGGGTCAAATTAAACAACCAAAAAGTGCGCCGGATCTTTGAGGTTTTCTTCGGGGGGATTCCGGTTCTTTCAAAAGCTCACTTCTCTACGCTACGGGGATCAAAACGAGACGGCGAATCCGGCTGAACGCAGGTGCTCAAGGCTTCTTGCGATTCCCTGCCGTGTGTCGGCGAGGGGTTCGTATTCGATCAAAAAGGTCCCGCGATAGTACGTTTGCGGCAGCAGTGAGGAGAAGTCTATCCCGCCCGCAGCGTCCCCCACTGCGCACGCCACCCAGCCGTCCCCGGAGCGGACCCAGTCCTTGAGGTGGCAATACGTGATTCTTCCCGCCAGAAGATCCACCGCCAGCCGGGGGTCCCCCGGGTCCACGGCGCGGATATTGCCCGGGTCATAGTTGAACCCGACGCGTTCCGGGAGTTCCGCGATGAGCCGGCGAAGTGCGTTCCGGTCTGTGGTGGCCGTGTGTGAGTGGATGGCGGAGCCGTCTTTTTGGAAACGGATGGATCCGTGCGTTTCGATTGCCATGGTGAGCCCGAGTTTTTCGAGTTCCGCATCGCACTCAATCAGGGCGGAGAGCAAGCGGCTCCAGATCGCCTCGTTCATTTCAGAGATAGGTGTGAACCCTGCAAAAAAACGGACTTGTTTGGCTCCGCAAAGCGCCGCCGCGCGGGACTGGGCGATGGCTTTTTGAACCTGTGCCGCGTGGAGTCCGGCGTCGGGCAGGGTGAAGTCGTTTTCAATGCAGCACCCGGGTGTGGCGATGCCCGAGGAGGCGGCCAGCGCGCGGAAATCAGCGATTTCCTGCGCGGTAGGATTTTCCGAAAGACGCCCCATTTGGTTTCCGCCGATGCCGAACTCGAGTTCCTTGAAGCCGAATTCGGCCGCGATGGAAAAGTGCTCTTTCATGGGCAGGTTGCGGAACCCCCATTCTCCGCATCCGGTCCTAAGCGGTTTCAGGGGGGAAAGCGGCGAGTGAGTTTGGTTTTCTGTCATGGCGAATCGGAGGGTGGGCGTTGATAGGTAGAGCTGTGGCTATCAGTCAAAATTAAATAATCGCCGGATCTGAGTGTTATTTGGGGGTTTCTCGTCCGAGCTACGGATTTCTCCCGGAGTCGATCCAAAGCATGGCCTTTCGGTTGCGCTTGTTTCTCTGCGGGGGTGTGGTTGGGTGGTAGCGCGCCTCCTGGTTCAGGGCGCATCCCCCTTTATGACGAAAGAAAAGCTTTCCCTCGTGGCGCTCACGTTGATGAGCGTCTTGGTTCCATTTTCCAACGCGCTTTGCGCCCCGCAGTTTTTCGCGGGAGCCGCCACCAGCAACATCACTCCGGAGATTGGGGGCGACATTGTCGGTGGCTTCGTTCCGGTGCCTGCGACCCACGTGCATGATGAATTGCATTCGCGCTGTTTGGTTTTGGACGATGGCGTGACAAAACTAGCTCTGGTGGTCTGCGACTTATTGGGGATGCACCGGAGTGTTTTTGAGGAGAGCAAAAAGCTCATCGAGGATGCGACTGGTATTCCTCCGAGCCACGTGCTGATCTCGGCCACACACACGCACTCGGCGACAAACGCGCTTGGTGAAAAGGTGCGGCCGTTTGCATCGGATGTCGCGCTTACGG
>CAMDSZ010000374.1 GCA_945906945.1 Akkermansia muciniphila | reverse complement strand
CTGCTGATGTGCGGTTTGGTTCGACCGACAAGGTTGAGACGGTGGACGTCCACCGACAGAAACTGGACTTCTCCTATAAAGACAATACGGGCTTTCATTTTATGGACCCGGAGACCTTTGACACGGTGACTTTTGATTCGGATTTTGTGGGGGACGCCAAAGAGTATTTGACAGAGAACTTGTCGGTGGAGGTGCTTTTTGTTGAGGGCAAGGCTGCGAACTTGGAGTTGCCTGCTTCTGTGAATCTGAAAGTGGCTGAATCAGCGGAGGGAGTCCGAGGCGACAGCGCCAATAATGTGCAGAAGCCAGCAACCCTCGAGACCGGCAAAGTGGTCACAGTGCCTTTGTTTATCAAGGAGGGAGAGTTGGTGAAAATCGACACCCGAACCGGGCAGTACATGGGGCGCGCGTGATTTGGAATGCGGTTGAAATGAAAAAATCGCCGCACAAACACGCTGTTCTTCGGTCTTGGTGGAGTGTGCATCGAGGCGAGTCAGAAGGTCATTGAGGCGAATGTTCCGGCCAGGAGTGGGCGGGACTTGCAGGTGAAAATCAGGCTCGGGTAAAGCAACCATAGGAGATCGCACTTGAGTCCGAAGAAACCATTTCTTGGCCCCGGTCAGAGACAGGTCGAAGCGGGCAAGCGCGGACTCAAGTCCCAGAACGCGTCTGACGCCGGATCAAAGGAGGCTGCCGGGACTCCCAAGAAGCGACGTGCTCCGCGGAGAGAGGGGTTGCGGGCGGCCGCAGGCGTCGTTACGCGAGGGGTTCCCAAAGGGAGCAGCGAGCCAAGGGTTGATGGCGGTGGTTGGGGGGCGATGTGGGAGGATGAGGTGGGGGATGAGGAGGTACGTAGCCCGAGTGGGCGGCGCGTTTCGGTGGTTTGGTTGAAGAATTTAGTGGGCGTCTTTCTGCTGCCTGTGGCCTGGGTTTGGACACTCACGGTTTTCGGCGCTTTAAGCCGTGAGACGCTCAAAAACCGCTTCTGGCAGACGGAGGACTTTTGGTTTTTTGGTTTGGGAGTGGTGCTCTGGATGGTGTGGTTCACGGGTAGCCTCTACATACAAGGGGTGCCCCGTCCGATGCGTGTTTATGTGTTTGGGCATGAATTGACTCATGCGATCTGGACGTGGCTCTCCATCGGCAGGGTTTCCGATTTTAAGGTGACGAAAGAGGGTGGGCACATCGTGACCGATAGCCCCAACATTTGGGTGACTTTGAGTCCGTATTTTTACCCGGTTTATTGCGTCGCGCTCTTGCTGGTTTTCTGTGTCTCGAGTTTTTTCTACGACTTCCGGCTCGAAACGCCGGAGGGGCAATGGTTGTCGCCCTTGCGAGTCGTGTTCATGCTTTTTGGAGCAGCGTGGGCGTTTCACCTGAGTTTCACGGTTTGGATGATTCGCAGGGGGCAAAGCGACTTGCGCATGCATGGGAACTTCTTTTCGATCGTTTTGATCTACACCATGAACTTGGTGGTTTTTTCCGTGTTCCTCATCCTCACCGCACCTGGGGTAGGCGTTCGGTCGATTTCCAAGGATTTAATGCGGAACTCCACCGAGGTGGCGGATGGGCTCTGGCGGGCAGCCATGGGGCTCTGGCGGGTAGCCATGGAGCTCTGGCGGGCAGCCGTGGGAGGCTAGAGGATCCTTGTGAGATGGTTTCCCTCGGGGCTCGAGGGGACTAAAGGGGGGGTAAAGTGGGTGGCCTTCATGTTTTTAAGACGTGAGCGCAAGTGGAAAGAGGGATTTCTGCTTTGACCCGAGGCAGACCCTGAACCTAATTGAGGCACGGCCCGTTTCTGACGCCTTGGGAACTCACAAGTTTCGTATTTGAGAGTGCCTATGGGCTCGGGCTGAAGTAGGGTAGAAGCTGATTTTAAGTAAGGTTTAATAATATACTATCCAAGAGGAGTTTGCTCATGTTGAACGGATTTTTTGGCTTATTCTCCAGTGATATGGGAATTGATTTGGGAACTGCCAACACACTGGTGTATGCCAAGGACCACGGAATTGTGCTTCGGGAGCCCTCTGTGGTGGCGGTTCAGGCAGGCACCAACCGGGTGCTTGCCGTCGGGGACGAGGCCAAGCGGATGCTTGGCAGAACTCCGGGGAATATCGTGGCGATTCGGCCTCTGAAAGATGGGGTGATTGCGGATTTCGAAATCACAGAGGCGATGCTCAGGCACTTCATTCAGAAGGTGCACGGTCGCAAAACGCTTTTTCGCCCCCGTCCCCGGGTGGTGGTGGCTGTTCCATCTGGGATTACAGAGGTGGAGAAGCGGGCTGTAAAGGACAGCGCGCTCCGAGCGGGTGCGCGCGAGGTGCACTTGATCGAAGAGCCTATGGCGGCGGCGATCGGGTGCGGACTTCCGGTGCAGGACGCGGCGGGAAACATGATCATCGACATCGGCGGGGGGACTACTGAAGTTGCGCTGATTTCGCTTTCAGGGATTGTTTATTCAAGGAGCGTGCGCGTGGCTGGGGATGAGTTGGACGAGGCCATCATCCAGTACATGAAGCGGGCCTACAACCTGATGATCGGGGAGCGCACGGCGGAAGACATTAAGATCAAGATTGGCTCGGCGTATCCCTTGGAGCGCGAAGCAACCATGGAAGTGAAGGGGCGCGATCTGGTGGCGGGCCTGCCGAAGACGCTGACAATCACCTCCCAGGAAATTCGCGAGGCTTTGCTGGAGCCGATTTCAACCATCGTGGACTCGGTGCGGGTGGCGCTGGAGCGTTGTCCTCCGGAATTATCGGCTGATTTGGTGGATCGCGGCCTGGTGCTTGCGGGTGGGGGCGCATTGTTGAGGGGATTGGATAAGCTTTTGACGGAAGAGACGGGACTGCCCGTGCATTTGGCTGAGGATCCCCTGAGTGCAGTGGCGGAAGGGACTGGGCGTGCGCTTCAGGAACTCAAGTTCTTGCGCCAGGTGTCGACTACCACCGAAATGCGGCATTAACGCAGGGGACTTAAACCAAAGGAGTTTTTGATCAAAGGCGTTTGATTCGAGTTGTTGAGAGCAAGGGCGGTGCGGCCTCCTGGGCCGACGCAAATTCAGAACGCAATTAACCATGAGGATTCGCTCGAAGTTAATCGCGCTGGCTGTGTTTGCGGTGGCGGTGCTGGTATTGATCCTTGGCACGGGCAATCCTGCTGCGGTGAGGGGAGCGCAGTCAGCGTTTCTGGGGTTGCTGTCGCCCTTCCTGCGTTCGGGTTCGTCGTTGGAGCGCAAGTTTAATGCTTTGCGAGAGGGGCTCAAATCGATCGATGAACTGGAGCACGAGAACCGGATGCTCCGGTTGAGTAATCGAGAGTTGAGTGCCACAAACCAGACGCTTCGCGGGATGGAGGCGGAGAACGCGAGGCTGCGCAAGGCGCTTGATTATAGAGCCAAGGCTCCCTTCAAGCTGATCTCGGCCCGAATCATAGGCAGGGACACCTCGACTTGGTTTAATCAAATCATCATTGATCGTGGATCCGAGGATGGGATTCGCCGGGACATGCCGGTGCTGACCGAGGACGGATTGGTGGGAAAAACCACGATCGTCTCGGAGCGTTCGAGCATGGTGATTTTGATGTCAGATGAGAACTGTAAGGTGGCTGCGAGCGTCGAGAATTCTCGGGAACAGGGGATTGTTCGCGGTGAACGCTTGTCGAGCGGATCGACCCCGATGGTTTCGCTGTTTTTTTTGTCCAAACAGGCCGGGCTGACGCCGGGGCAAAAGGTGATGACTTCCGGGGTCGGGGGGGTATTTCCTGCGGGAATCCAGCTTGGCGCAGTGGAGGAGTTCAAGGTACGTGAACTCGACGGGATTGCGACGCTGATACCGGCGGTGGATTTGGCTACATTGCAGGATGTGTTTGTGGTGATCGGGGAGAAGAGGTGATGTTTTTTTTGTTTAT
>CAMDSZ010000373.1 GCA_945906945.1 Akkermansia muciniphila | reverse complement strand
ATACGCTTCTCTACATGCTCGATGAATAACTCGGTGCCTAGAAAGTGGCTTACAAAGGGCCAGCTCCTCGGGTTGTACATGGTGTCCGTAAGATCGCGCATTAGCACAACGTGCCTTCCGTTTTTTGCCATCTGTCGCAGTCCAAACGGACGCCCTGCCACACACATGTTTGCATGAACCCCAGCGAGGACGACGTTTTGAATTCCGCGCAATTCCAACAAATTCCAGATCTCAACCCCGGAATCGCTGATTGCGTCGCGGGATTGATCGATCTCGATCACATCAATTTGAGATTTCCACGGGGATTTTGGATTACGCCCCTCATCCTCAAGCTTTCGAACCCATTGATCGTGCTCTATCGCATCGTCGTCAGATCCACCGTCCTCCTGATCGATTGGATAAACCGCTGCCTCCTCGGAGGGGATTTGCTTGCACCAAGACGCGATGCCCTCAGGAATTCGCGGTGAAGAGACGGCGTTTTTTGCACGCTCCCTTGCGATGGTTCCGTCGTAAGCAGCCATGCAGGAGCTCGGGGCGTGGATAATCAAAACCCCAGCATCACGCGCCTTTTTCAACACCTCGTTCAATCGAGGGGCAAACTCGCGTTCACGAACAACAGCATTCTTGCTTGAATGCGAGTCCCACATGTCACAGACGATCAAGGCTGTGTGCGAAGCGGACCAAGGTTCCTGGGCAAAGTGCTTGGCGCCGCTCGGGGATCGAGATTGCAAGGTCATCTTTAAGGTTTCATCCGCTCGAATCGAAGCGCAAAGCCCGAGCTGCAAAACTAAAGCAAAACAAAGAAACGGTGATTTCATAAATGCGAGAAGTGAATCCAAAAGCAGCCGCCGTTTTTTCAATTCAGCTTTCTGTAAAGCTCATGAACCTTGTCCGCGATCCGATCCTCCACGCTCTCCGCCCATCCAGCCGCAGCTTCGTATCCGCCCTCTTTGAGCACACGGAGGCTTGGCACATATCCGGTGTAGTCGTTTGAGTAACCGGCGACCCAGACGCCAGCCGCGCCGGCAAATTCGCGTTTGAATCGCAGCGAATAATCCACAACCACCTCGCTTCCGAGAGTGATAAGAGTGAGATCTTTTCCGAACTTGATCACCTGAACCGGATAATCATGCGGTGCCCTGCCCGACTTCGCGTAGTCCAGCTTGATCTCCTCGTACGCAGCGCGGACCGGCCCCGACACGGGACGCGGATTGACCGTCAGCGCCATTTCCACAGCGTTTGAGAGCGAACGCCCATGCTGCTGCGCCAGCTCCAAATCGGTGATCCCGGGCACCACGTCCGATCGGCGCGGATACGGATTCTGATCCGCGCCGCACCCCATCAGGAACATGGCAACAAACCCGGGCCGATGCTGCTGGAGATATTCCTGAGCGTAACCCGCGTAATCCCCGCAAAAATTATAAAACCCTAGGCAGGTGTTGTGGCAGGCATATCCGAAAAGAACAGCCTTGAGCGATCCATCAGGCGCCTCGATACGAAGCGCCGGAACCTCGTGATCCACCGGGCCGTCGGGGTTGGGAGCAAGATTGGCATTTGGGTGGCCGGCGGGCAGTGAGTAATCGCGTCTGCGGTTCATGGCAAAACCACAACGCGCCTTGTTCCAAGTCAGCCTTGATGCCTCCTTCCGGGCGAGCGCCTGAGCAATTACGGCAAAAATGTCCTGCTCAAGTTTCTGTGTGTACTCGAAACTCTGCTGCGTCCCCGTGTTCTCGACCGACTCATCCTTTGGCGGAGCAGGAGGAACGGTGCGCAGCGATGGGCCGCTGTGGGTGTGCGAGGCGTTCATCACAAGATTGGCACCCGGAATCATGAGTTCACGCTCCAACCGCTCTGCGATCGTTCGCCGGATCGACTGCGGGACGCCTATCAAATCAAGCGTGACAAAAACGACGGTGTTAGAAGCTTCGTCCTCGATTGCGAGCGCCTTCGCGAAAAGACTCTGGACCCTGCCCTCCGCAGGTTTTTTGCGTCCCGCGTATCCAGCCATCCAAAGTAAATCCTTTGGGGTAATATCAGCCTGCGCGACCCCGACCCGCCAGGTTGCCGGCACATGCGGCGCGACGGACTTGGGCGGCTTTGGCGGCGACAGAGGCGTTGCCCCCTCAGGGGCTGAGGTTACGGAAAGGGCAAGACAAAGAAACAGACCAACCGGGACGAGATGCGGAAGAGTTTTCACGGGGGGTTCGGGGGGGATGAACCATCCAGCGCGGCAGGATTTATGCCATCGGGTAACGTTTCACAGCTCGACAGCGGCGAGGCACGTCAAACCGACACCGGAGCAGCTTAAGCGTCGTCGCCGGTAATATGCCGTCCGGCGTCAAAACTTGAGAGAAAGCCCGCCGTAGAAATTTCGACCCTGCCCAGGGTCGATGCCAGTCGTAGTGATCCGGGAAAAATAGTTTTTGTCGAAAAGATTGTTCACCCCCCATGTCAGGGAAACAGAGTCTCTGTAGACCTTTGCTTCTCCGGTCAGATCCCACACAGCGTAAGATGGAACTTGGTAGTTCGTGGTATTATTGTCATTGGCAAATGATTTTCCGATGAAAGAGCTTGTTAGAGCGACGCGGAGGCGTTCCTTGCAAGAGCGATAGACCAGACCAGCTCTCACCATATACCTCGCGGCGTATGCAGGCGTATTGCCCGGGTACAGCCCCGATACGTATTCAGCATTCAGGAGGGTCGCGTTCCCGTAGAGGCTAAGCGAACCGAATTCTGAGAAAGTGGCGGAGCAATCTTTTTTGGAGTCGGAAACTGAGGGCTCGCGCGAATCACGCGCCATCAATCCAAACAAATCAATCTCGCCCGCCAATTCGAGTCCGAAGTGCCGAGCGTGGCCTATGTTTTTGACAACGTCGATGCCGTTGATTCTTTCCTGTCCAATCTGGTTGTCAAAATCCAGAAGAAAGACACTTGTATCCCAGTACGCCCAAGGCTGTGGCCTACCCTTGAACCCAAACTCGTACTGCCAAGCCCCCCCCTCCGAAAGGTCCGTGGGCACGATTTGGTTGGCACCCGTTGGAACCGCTTCCGTGAACAACTTCGGACGGTAAGACTGCGATACATTTGCGTATATCTCCACCTTAGGAGTTAGCTCGTAAGCCGCTCCCAATCCGAATAACGGAACAAAAATCTGCTCTGAAGATCCACCGAGGGGAACGCTTGTTTTTGCTGTGTTTTTATTCTCACGAACTGACTGCTTCGCATTCTCAAAACGCACTCCGGGTGTGACTGAGAAAGGACCCCACGAAAATTTGTTTTCCACAAAGACTGGAAAATAAGTGACCGTGCGGTCGAAATCTTTCTGGATGTCTCCTGCGTTCGCCTCCGGAGAGGCTCCGTTGGAATCTTTTCGCGGCGAGACGGAACGATAAACTTGAACCCCTGCGCTCAACGAATGATCACCTCCTAACCACGCGTAATTATGGATCCAACGCTGGTCCAACCCGAAAGTATAAAACTTTTGATCTTGGATCTGATTCGTGGTGCCTGACGGCAAACTTCCAAAGCCTCCCCCCATCTGACGCCTCGACCAGCGCCCGTATGAAGACGTCCAAAGCGAGGTGGTCATTTTGGTGTCGTCCGAAAAATCACGCTCCCACTGCAGCGACGCAGAGTACCGCTCCAACTCAAACCGATCATAAAGCCTCGTTGTCTCACGAGGGTTTGATCGCATTTTCTCGATCGTCAAACCGCCAGGCTCGCCATGTGTCTCACGGTAAGAATCAACGGTCAAAATCCAGCGGCTGTCAGTTTCCGCGTCCAACACAAACTTCACCAATCCGGCGTCGAGCCTGAAGTCGCTGTTGCGCTCCCTGAATCCATCGGACTGCCGGTGGTTGTAGTACCCGTAATACCCAATCCGCCCGCTGGTGCCGTCCACGTAATTGAA
>CAMDSZ010000372.1 GCA_945906945.1 Akkermansia muciniphila | reverse complement strand
CTTTCTTTTCCAAAGATCAATGCCGACATCAACCGCGCAATCAAAGTCCGCTGTATTGCGCAGACACTCGACGGTGCGGTACTGGATTTCGAGGCAGCGGGATTTCTAGCGCGCGCTCTGCAGCACGAGGTGGATCATCTCAACGGCGTGCTTTTTATCGATCGGATGTCATCCGCCGCGAAGGCGAGTGTCGCTGGCAAGATCAAGCGGCTGCAAAAGCGTTAGGAGCGCCGGAAGGTCTACGGGGTTGGAATGAGTAGCCGGCAACTTCAGTTGCCGGTCCCAAAGCGCCAGAGGCGTGATTTGGATGAGTCTTGGTCGCAGCTGGGCGTTGCTGCGCAGGGCATCGGCATTTTCCAAAAAAAGCGCTCCACCGAAGACCCCTGGGAGCGCGCAGCCCCAGCTGCGCTGAGACGCGGATTCCAGCAAAGAGGTGGCGCAGCAACTGAGGGGATTAAGGGGAGCAGCACATCCCGATCTAAGGACGTGTAAGCGCAGCTCGGGCTGCGTGGTCCCATGGGGGGGCTACCGGTGCCTGATGATATCCCCTTATTAATTCCCTCTTACTTTGAGTGCTGATTCATTTCACAATCGGCATCCATCGGCGCGGCCTGCCCGCTCTGTTCAATTGGATGAGTAAAGAGGTAACGGAAAACCTCGTCATAAACCCACTGGCCTATTGGATCCTTGCCACCCGGGACGACAATTGTGTGCGCGCGCCGGCTGTCGTTTTTTACATCGATATTGGTGATCAAGCGACGCGTGTTGCCATAAGGCGGCTTGGCTGCGTCCACGTTCACCACCGGGCCGTGGTCGTGCATTTTTAGCAACTGCCAGGAGCGGCAGTAATGATCGGCCGTCCAGCCGCCATCGAGCACATGAGTGAAGCCGAAGAAGCGGTTTGATGGAGTGGCGGAAGCTGCTCCCTGCCAGGTTTCGGTATTGTCTCGCGGCCCGGAGAACATGACCACACGATCCACTTTTTGATGCATCGCAAACCGCGCTGCAGTCGTGCTGCCATGCGAAATGCCGCTTACGATGATCCGCTCCCATCGCAGGCCGCGACCGTCTTCCGTGAGAAACTGGCTCCAATTTCCATCTGGATTCTCCTTCGCGAGCCACTTCACAAACTGAAATGAGCGTTCCATCATCCCGTCTGGCTTCGGAATGTCCACAAACGGGCTGAAATTCTCTCCCGTGGCTGCTTCCAAGCGGATTTTGCCGAGCACAGTGCCGTCGCTGTTCTCGTATTGCTCCTTTGTGACGCCCGCAAACCAGCCGTTTGAGTAATGGGGCTGAATCCCGTGATAGCCGTAGCTGGAGATGCGCTCAAACAACCCTTGATTGTGCGCCATGAGCCAGATCACGAGCTTTCCCTGCGACTGCACTCGAGTGTCCACTACCGCATGCTGGAGGTCCGCCGGTTTGCCTTTGTCATCGGTGAAGGTGAACTTGATCGCCGGATGTTCCTTTGCCCGCGCATCGATCTCGCTTGCGCGCTTGGATAAATCAAATCGCTGGGGCTGGGCCGCGCAGAGCTGGCTGCAGCAGATAAAAGTTGTGATGAGGAAATGTTTCATGGGTAACGAATCGAGAGATGGATGATTTGACGGTTGAGTTCTCCTGCTCGAGGTTGGCCTCAGTTTTTACAGCGAACCGATGGGTGACGGCTAATTGAACGACAAGTGTTGCTTTGCTGGATTATGTCAGTGAACTCGGGAGGAGGACAGTTTCAGTCGCCTTTGTTCAGGCGACGATCTCCTTCAATACGCCCGTGCTATCCCCGTGGCGTTCAGCATGCACCCCGACCCCATGGAGCATCGTGAGCCAGGTGTTGCAGAGGGGAGTGTCCTTCGGGGCGACGATGTTGTGGCCCAGCTTGAGGCCGGCCGCGCGTCCGGTTAAGACGGTCGGACAGTTGCTTAATTCGTGTCCGGTGCGGATGTTGCTGCCGTAGGCTATCGCCACGTTGTCGAAAAGCGCGCTGCCGTCCGCTTCCTTTGTTTCTTTGAGCTTGTCGAGAAATCCCGCGAGCAGCTCGCTTTGCGCAATGTCACGGCGCTGCGAGGCGTCGAGCTTTTCCCCAAGGGTCGTGTGGTAGTGGCTCATATCATGTGGATGCACCTTAATGTCCATGCTGGTGAGCAGCGTGGACACGGGCTGGCGGAAGGTTATCACTCGCGTGCTGTCGGTCTGCATCGCCGCGATCATGATGTCGTAAATGAGGCGGATCTCCTCTCTGCCATTGCCCTGGGCGCTCGCAGTCGGTTCCTTGAGGGGAGCCTGCGGGCGCGGCACTTCCATCCATTGCTCCTCTTTTGCGAGCCGCTTTTCGATGTCGCGGATTCCTTGAAAATATTCCTCGAGCTTCGCGTTATCGTTTTTTGCGAGACCGCGCTGTAGCGATTTTGCGTTATCGAGCACTGCGTCCAGCACGCTTCTTTTCTGATCAAGCAACGCTTTCTGCTGGGACAGGGGAGTGGTGTCTTTTGCAAAGAGGCGGTGGAAAGCCGCCACCGGGCCGTTCTGCCCGCCCACCGGTTTGCCGCTCACATCCCATGCCATGGAAAGCCCCGGGCCGTGGCCGCTCAAGTCACCTGCCTCGCTGCTGTTGAACTGGAGCGAAGAAAAGCGCGTGCCAAGCCCCATCTGGGCCGCTGCGACTTGATCGGCGCTGATGCTGTTGTGAAAACTTTGGCCCGGCTGGGCGTAGCGGTTGGCTCCAGTGAGCCACATGGTGCTGCCCCAATGGCCTTCGTTGCTATACTTGTTCCAAAGGCCCTGCACCACACTGAAGTCCCTTTTATGCCGCTCGAGCGGCTTGAGTCCAAGGGGTAGCTCGTAGTCCGCGCCTGGTTTTGTGATGTCGGGATACCACGTTGCTTCCGTGATGCCCCAGCCGAAGCCGAGAAAGACCAACCGCTTCGGCGGTGCAACTGGATCGGCGGCAGAAGCGAAGCGCCGGAACCCGAGCGATTCGAGCACCGGCAACGCGATGAGCGCGGTTGAAGACTGAAGAAAGTGTCGGCGTGTTTTCATGAGTCGGGCTATTTCGTGTGGAATTCTTTGCTCGTAACGAGAGCGTAGATGAAAGCTTTTACGCCGAGCTCTTGTTTTTTTGCAGCGGCAAGCATGTCGGCGAGGAGTGGTTCGTCGCGAAAGCCGATTGGCCGCCCGAGCGCGTATTCAATGAGCGCGGCGCTGAATCCCGCGGCAAAGTCATCACTGCGCGAGGCGATGATACTGCGAAGCTCAAAGAAATCTTTAAACACTGGGCCGTTGTGAAAGGCGGCGTTTGTTTCAATCTGCCAAGTCTTGCTCGCGCCTTTCACCGGTTTGCCCTTTTCGTCCATGACCTGGTAGGTGTCCTGCGTGCGCCACTGGCCCACGGCATCGAAGTTTTCCAGACCGAATCCGACAGGATCAATTTTCCGATGACAACTCGCGCACTGGGGATCCTCCTGGTGCATTTGCAGTCGCTCGCGTGTGGTGAGCACTTTGCCGGCGAGTCGTGTGATTTGCGGCACGTTCGCCGGCGCGGGTGGCGGCGGGGCGTTTAGCAGCTTGCGCAGCACCCACGCCCCTCTTTCGACCGGGCTGGTGCGCTCCCCGTTTCCGCCCATGAAATGAATGGCTGCCATGCCCAGCAACCCGCCGCGAGGCGAGCTCGCGGGCAGACTCACTTTTTGGAAGGCGTCACCCCTGACCCCCTCGATGCCGTAAAAGTCAGCCAGCAGATGATTGAGGATGGCGTAGTCCGCTTGGAGCAGATCGCTGAGCGGCGCGTTGTTCTTTAAAAGATAATCAAAGGTGGCAAACACCTCGTTTTGCGCATTCAGTTTCGTGCTGTCGTCAAAGCGCGGATACATCGCGCGGTTCACCTGGAAGAAATTGATGCGGTCCAATCCGAGCCATTGATTCACAAATCCGTGCACAAGGTCACCAGACCTCTT
>CAMDSZ010000371.1 GCA_945906945.1 Akkermansia muciniphila | reverse complement strand
CCCGTTCGAATTCGCGCTCCTGAAGAACGCGCAACAACTTGGCCTGAAGCCTTGGGGAAATTTCGCTGATCTCATCCAGCAAAAGCGTGCCTCCACTTGCGAGCTCAAAACGCCCCTCACGCCGTTCGGTGGCTCCAGTAAACGCCCCCTTTTCGTGACCGAAAAACTCACTTTCCATCAGGCTCTCAGAGAGCGCGGCGCAATTGACTCTGATATAGGGCTGACTGGCTCGTCCGCTGGCACGATAAATGGCTTGAGCAACTAACTCCTTCCCCGTGCCATTTTCACCCTGAATCAACACGGTTGCTTCAGTCGGTGCCACCTTTCTCAAGACCTCGCGGAGCATCAGGATCGGGTCGCTTTCTCCCACGAGTTCCTTCGCAGAGGTTAACTCGGATGCGAGATATTCGTTCACCCGAACCATCTGCCGATAGGTTTCCGCTTTTTTTACCAATACTTCAATTTGACTGATTGAAAATGGTTTCAGTAGATAGTCGAACGCCCCGAGCCTCATGCATTCCACCGCGGACTCGACGGTTCCAAACCCGCTCATCATGATCGCAAGGGGTGGATTCAATCCCTTGAACATTTTTTCGAGAAACGCGGTTCCCTCCCCATCCGGCAAACGGACGTCTAAGAATACCAGGTCAAACTGGTCTTTTTTCATCAACCGCTCCGCGTCCGCGAGTGTCCCCGCGCTACTCACTCCATACCGTTTTCCCCGAAGCACCTCTTCGAAAGTGCGCCGGATAAAAGGCTCATCATCTATTACCAATACTTTTTCAACAGCCATAGGGTGGACGGGAAAGTGACTTCCCTTCCATGCACCCACTCGGCAAAAAAGTCATGCTCAAATATTAGATTCGTACCGACGACGGACCTGCTTCGCTGTTGGCTTGGGAATAATCTGCACCTCTGCGCGTGAGGATGAAAGCGCATGCTTCAATAGAAGCTGCTCATTTTCCTTATCTAAAAGCATTGCCTTCAACAGGATCCGCTGAGCCTTTTCCGAAACCGCCCTAAAAGCGCCGCTTTTCTTCACCCCCTCGGACTTTACCGCCTCACGCATTCTATCCAGCGACGACTCGAGTGCCTTGAGGAGAAATCTTTTCCTATCCAGCAGCGCTGCCTCGATCGGGTGAGCCGAACTACGAAGGAGGCGATTCTCCTCAAGGAAAAAGTTATAGACCTCCTCACACAGCGAGGAGTGGGCATGAATGCAATCCAGAACAGGCAATTCACGCTTCTGCTGCCTATCCCGAGGTTGTGCGAGAGTAGCGTTCATAATGGTATACACTGGGAAATGCGCTCTACCTGCCCACTTACCGTGCGGGGATGCGGGGCACAGGCCCGGCAAGAGTTCTTAACTCTTTGTGCACGTTCTCGTTCCACCCTAAATGATCCGCCCGATACCGAGCCATGTCCACCACGTTCTCGATGCTTATCGGCAATTTCTTCTGCTTGACCTCAGGCTTTTCAGATTCGTTGATGATGTACTTGTACGATTCCAACGCTCTAGCCTCCAAACGCAACCGCTCGAAACAAAGAGCCATTTGGTACACCACCGGCCAGCGCCATTCCGGACTAGCCTCGATCGCCGCGAGCGCCTGATAGATCGTCACCGCGTTCACAAAATCACCGCGCTGGTAGAAATCATTGGCGAACTCATTCCCCGCCTTCTTCTGCCAGAAGGCCCATTTCTTGGGGTCGGCTCCCTCCTTGGCCTTGGCATCCTTCAGCAACTCGAGGACCATTTCGTAAGCATCGAGAGGACGGTTCTGCGCCTTGTAAGCAGAGGCGAGCATATAACGGGCCTCCGCCCCTAAGGTGTGGCGGCTGTAGTCTTTTAGAAACCGCTCAAGGGACGTTGTCGCTCCAGCCATGTCGTTCAACATGAATGTACAGTGCGCCGAACGGTACGTCGCCAGGGCCCGCTCCTCCTTGGTCAAATCCGAACGCAAGGACATGTTATAGAACTTCTGCGCCTGCTCGAAGTCCCCCTGTACAAAGTAAGTATTCGCAATCTCCTTCTGAGCCTGGCGCGTCACCGCCTGGTACTTCTCCATGTTTGCGCTTCCGCCCTTCATCGCAAACTGGATCACGCCATAATACCTCGAAATAGCCAGCTTGAACGCTCCAGTTTCCCGGTAGACGATCCCCAAACGTAAGAGCCACATCAGGTAGTCTGGGTCAGACGGCAGTTCTTTGCACAGCTTCTCGTAAATCGCAGCCGTTTTGACCGCATCCCCGATCGATGCGTAAACCTCGGCGATCTCCACCAATGCGGCCTTCCGGTCGGTCCCGGGCAGATCAACCTCCAAGAGTGATTCTAAGAGCTTTTCTGCAACCTGAACGTCCCCTGCCTTCAAGGCGGCGCGGGCGCGGTCGGTAAAAATTTTGATTTCCTGCGCTTTGAATTCAGGAGTGCCTGGCACCAGCGCGGGACCTTTTGGAAGATCCTTCTTTGGCTTAGGTGCCGACGAAAATTCGTCATCCTCCGTTTTTGGCGATTTAGGCTTTGCCTGAGCCAGCAAGTCAGAGTTCACGACTGGCGGAGTCGCCGCCTTCGCGTCCCTCGCCTGTTCGGCGAACACCTTGGCATCCAAGGTGCCGAAGCAAATCGCCGCAGACAAAATGCCTCGGCGGAGAATGCAAGGGAGCGACCGCATCAGCACCCAGCCGGGACCCGTAACAAAACTATTCGGTAATGAGGGTCGCACGGCTTTGAGCTGGGTTGACTATCACAGGCGGCCGGGCGGATTGGAACAGCGGATCAAACATGAAACGCAATCTCCTCTCTTGCATCCTTGGGTCAACCACTGGCGCTGGGAAAAATTGCATTACTTCGTTGGGGCCGGGACCAGCCGATATCGAACCACGGCTGGATTCAGGCTGGAAATTCGGGTCATCCTCCCCAGCAGGCGCAGAGCCCTCCGGCACAGGCAATCTTTTCCCAAACACGCTTCTGTAGGCCTCGATAGCCTCAGTTCCAGCCATCGCTTCAGCGGTCTTACCTAAGTCCGGCTTGGGGGACGAGGCGGGCACCCTAGGGGGGGTCCGTTCGGTACCAGCAGGAGAAGGCGGCCCAAACCGCATCGGAGCTGGTCCGATGGTCCCAAGATACCCGAGGGGACGATACACCAAAGGGTACTCGACTGGCCCTCCCTTTGAACCCTCGGCTGCAGATTGAGCGCCAGCTGCTGCGCCCTGCGCCCCAGACTGAGCCGTCGCGGGTTTCTGTTGTCCACCTCCCTGCCCCCCCTGAGAGGACGACCGGCCGGTTCCTCCCGCAAAAGCCAAAGGGCCCAAGCATAAAACCACCGCAACTGGAGAAATTGTTCTGAGCTGAAACATTAGTTTTCCAATCGGTGAGCAAGGGCCTTGCCAAATCTGCAAAAAACTTTCACTGGAGCTGTTTCAAAAAATTCCAATCCACACTCAATGAATTCTAGAGTGTGGCACTGCTCACCGAGTTTTGCGATTGGAACTCCGCCGTGTTCTCGAAGCCTTGCTCGGTGCGCGGGTTGGACCTAGGTTTACGTCCGACCATGCCTTGGACTCCCGCCATCCCCGAAACTCACTTCGCCGCGTTTATTTTTGACTGTGACGGCACTCTAGCCGACACCATGCCCACTCATTACGTAGCGTGGTGCAGGGCCTTACAAGAGCACGCTGCATTTTTTCCTGAAGCCTTGTTCTACTCTCTGGGAGGCGTTCCAACGGCAAGAATCATTGAGATTCTTAACGAACGCAATGGCCTGAACCTAGATGTCGAGCCGCTTGTGCAGCGAAAAGAAGCTATTTTTTTGGATCTCAGCGAACATATCGCCCCGATCGTGGAGGTGGTGGAAATTGCCCGGCTCCACCACGGAACCAAGCCATTGGCAGTCGCAAGCGGCGGCCACCGGCACATCGTGAACAAGACCCTGCAGGCCATCCAAGTTTCGCATCTGTTTGATACCGTGGTGGCATCGGAGGATTACATTAACGGC
>CAMDSZ010000370.1 GCA_945906945.1 Akkermansia muciniphila | reverse complement strand
GACGCTGTCCTCAGAATGGAGGAGAGGCGTTTGCCCCTCAAATACCGCGTTCCGAACAAGCAGATGTTGGAGTGGGCGAAGCGCACACTCGATGCAGCTGGCGGTCGGCCGCTCAAAACCCAGACGGAGGTTTATGCCCGCGAACAAATCCTGCTTGATGAACTCCAGCAAACTGACGTCGTGGTGCAGGCCTTGAGGATTGGCAGCACCGCGCTGGCAACCACGCCGAATGAGACCTATGCGGTGACCGGATTGAAGATCAAAGCTGGCAGCCCGATTGAAAACACGATGGTGATCGAGCTCGCGAACGGCGGGGACGGATATATTCCACCGGCTGAGCAGCATCCATTCGGCGGATATAACACGTGGGCGGCGCGCTCCGCCGGTCTTGAGACTGATGCGGAGGCGAAGATTTCGCAGGTGGCGATTGAACTTTTGGAATCGGTGACGGGGAGGGCCCGGCGTCCGTGGGCGCTGCCAGCGGGCGAGGCGACGAAGAAAATTCTTTCAATGAAGCCGCTGGCGTTCTGGCGACTAAACGAATTCACGGGGCCGCATGCAGCGGATGAAAGTGGGCACCATCGCGATGCAGTTTATGAAGCGGGCGTGACTTATTATCTGGAAGGACCGCATTCGGAGGCATTCTGCGGCGGCTCCTCAAAAAACAGGGCAGCCCTTTTTGTCGGAGGCAGGCTCCGAGCACGGTTGCCTGAAATCAATGATGTCTATTCGGTTTCTCTTTGGTTTTGGAATGGCATGCCGAATGAGGCGCGTGAGGTTTCCGGGTGGCTTTTTTCGCGGGATCACGACCACGGGGTGTCCGGTTACGGAACGCATTTGGGCATTGCGGGGACGGGGGGTATGCCGGGGCGGATTATGTTGAGGGAGGGAGGTAAGGCTGCTCCGGTTGCGTGTGGTAAAACCGAGGTGCTGCGCTGGAAATGGCAACACCTGGTGCTGGTGCAATCCAAGGGTTCTGTGAAAGCTTACTTGAATGGGGCGCTGGAGTTTGAGGCCGTCGTGGCGCAAAAAACTCCGATCGAACAGTGCTTCTTTGGTGGCCGAAGCGATAGCGATTCGAACTGGGAGGGCAGGCTGGACGAAGTCGCAGTTTTTGATCGAGCCCTGAATGTGGACGAGATCGGGATGCTTGCGCTGCCGGGCTCCCGGTAGGCGAATTGGAAGAATGTGCAGGGCCTGGCGACGCCCTCTCCCGTCCTCAAAAACGGGTGTTTCTCAAGTATGCCGCGTCGAGGCATGCTGCGCTACGGACCTTCCGCAGTGCGGGTCCTCCGAAAAGATAGTCTTTGGGGAGGACCCGCCCAATTGGGGTTTGCGGATCGGATTGAGGCTCCGAACTAAGCCGCCCGCCGCCCGGCGCGATAGCCGAGGAGGTGGCGCGTTTTGAATTTACGCATCTGTTGAGCGATTTTCGCGACCGCGAGGTCGATGGACGCGTAAAGGTTGTTGGTGGTCACCGAGGCCTCCAGCGTGATGTGGTTGGCGCAGCGCATGATGATTTCAGCGAAGTGCCGGTTTCCATGCTTTTGAAGATCGAGCACGACGTGTGCTTCGATGATTTTGGGGTAATCCAGATGCAAGTGGCTTAGTTTATCCACCACATGCTGATACATGGCTTCTGTCACCACTAGGTGTCTGCCATCCACTCGAATAGGAACGTTCACATTAGCTGTTTGCATAGTCACTGTTCATTTCGGTGGGCACGCTCTTTTCTGGCACAAGCGCGTGTCCGGTTTTGTTTTTGTTTATTCTCAACTACATCCGAAAGCCCTCCCCGAGATACACCCGGCGGGCTACCGGATCGTTGACCAGAAATTCTTTGGTGCCCTGCGTTTCAACACGCCCTTCAAAAATCAAATACGCCCTGTCCACGATGGAGAGCGTTTCGCGCACGTTGTGGTCGGTGATCAGAATCCCCAAGCCCATGTCTCTGAGTTTGGTGACGATCTGCTGAACATCCGCCACGGCGATCGGATCCACCCCGCTGAATGGTTCATCCAGCATGAGCAGGCTCGGATTGGTCACCAGCGAGCGAGCGATGGTGAGCCGGCGCTTTTCCCCACCTGACAATGTCAATGCGAGCTGCTTGGCCACGTGTGATATTCCAAACTGATTTAGCAGCTCTTCGCAACGTTCTTTACGTAATTTTTTTGATAACGGCTGTGTTTCCAGGATAGCTAACAAATTTTCCTCAACCGTTAACTTGCGGAAGATGGACTCTTCCTGGGGCAGATAGCTCATTCCCATGCGGGCGCGCAGATGCACAGGAAGATTTGTAACATCCTCTCCATGGAACATTACCCTGCCTCCGTTCGGGCGCACGAGGCCCACTATCATGTAGAAGCTCGTCGTCTTGCCAGCCCCGTTCGGGCCAAGTAGCCCCACAACCTCCCCACGCCCCAGCTGGATATCCACCCCGTTGACCACAGCACGATTGCCGTAAATCTTTACCAATCCTTCGGTCTTCAAGATGGGAGATTTGGCGTCTTGCACGGGGTTAGATGGCATTGTGAATTAACGGCTTGCAGACGAGGAGTTCCAGAAGACGGCCTTCATCGGCCCCTGGATGTCGACATCCCCTTTTTTGCTCATTGTCATCACTGTGTCTGCCGCAGTGGAGACGATCGAATTGCGCTTGTGCTCCTGGTCGACGCGGGGCCATCCATAGAGGGAAATGGTGTCCGTAGTCGATTCGTAAACAGCTCTTTGAGCGCGTCCGACGCTTCTTTCAACTTCCCCTTGTTCGTTAACGCGTTCCTGCACGATGACGACATCCCCCTCCGCGATCGCTTTTTCCAGACCACCCGAGTTCTTCGGGTTCAGGGATGGCGAGCTGCTTGAGGCTGCTGTCTCAGTCTTTGCCGCTGCAAGCTCCTCTTTGGCAGTATTTCGCGGTTGGATCTTGGGCTCGGTCTTCTTAATAAATGCGGTCAGAGTTTCGCAATTCAGGTTGAACCTGGGATCCACCACGACCACGTCCCCCGTGAAAACGGCCTTGGATTCCTTCGGATCAAACACCAGACGCTTCTGCGCGGTGATTTCCGTGGCGCCCTCCGGCTTCTGTGATGAGCTGCCTGAGTTCGGGGCTTTGGCCGTTTTTGGAGACTTCTCAAAGGACGGTTTTGTCGCGGAATCCCGCCTTCCTAAGCCGCCGTTTTCGGCCCCCTGAAGCAGTGGCTTCTCCAGCAAGTTGTTGGGCGATTCAGCCGCCGCAAGCGGGCCTCCGGCGGTTACCAGTAGAACGAGCAGGGATGAAAGTTCTTTGCGAACAGGGGCAGTGCGAGATGCGCTCCAAATGTGGTTGTGCAGGGTCGGTGTCTTCATGGCTCGATGCAATGTGCTTACTTGATTTTGTCTTTTTTCGCGCTGGATGAATCCGGTGATCGGCTTCCCTGCGATTCGGCCTCGGATGTGACTGTTTCCCCTGCAGGCCCGGTGGCATCCAAACCGTCGTCGGCATCGCGCTCGCCCTTGTAGATAAGCACTCGCACGGGGCCACCCAATTTGGCCTCTTTTGAAACGGTATCTAACTCCATGGTCGAGCCTGTGACTTGAAACTTATCGCTCCAGATAATCACTGGCACGCGTGAACTTAACCTACGGGTGAACCTGTCAAGGGAGGCTTTGGTTACGTCAACAGACAGATCCACCGAGCCGTCGGCTTTGTATAGTCCAAGGAAGCTTTGACGGATTTCCACGTGCTTGTCGTCGAGGCGGCGTAGAGCTCCGATGGAAAAGAATGATTTCAGTGCGCCCGTGTCTGCGTCGAAGTCGGGGATTTTCAGATCCAGGCTGTCGTATCCTTCGATGAAGGGGATTGAGAGCGGAGCGGGCTGCTTCGGATTGTCCTCGGCGGCCTTCTCGAGCGGCTGTTTTTCGGCTGGGACCGGTGGTGTTTTTTTTGAATCATGTTCCTGTGCCGTACTAGGCGCAGGGGGTGTAGCAAGCGCTTTAGGAGCTCCCTCGGGCTGGCTGGACAAGG
>CAMDSZ010000369.1 GCA_945906945.1 Akkermansia muciniphila | reverse complement strand
GCAGAGGCCGGCACCAACTTTTGACAAATCACATAGGAGAGCGACATGGATAACTGAGTCGCAATCTCCTTCACTCGATCCGCAGGAAACATGTCGATGATCCGTGTCACGGCCCCGGGGGCATCCCTGGTGTGAAGCGTGGACACCACCAAATGACCGGTCTCCGCAGCCGTCATCGCGAGTGACACCGTTTCGTGATCCCGCATTTCACCCACAAAAATAACGTCAGGATCTTCCCGCAGAGCGCTGCGCAATCCAGCCGCGAACGACGGTATGTGGCGCCCGAACTCCCGCTGAGAAAACAATGCGCTGTTACTCTTGAAAATGTATTCAATCGGATCCTCAAGGGTGATTACACGGACACACCGGTGGAGGTTGATATGGTTTAGAATAGAAGCGATCGTGGTCGACTTCCCGCTGCCGGTGTTACCAGTCAAAAGCACCAATCCGCTTTGAAGATTGCAAACATTTCGCCACACTGCCTCGTCGGGAAAACCTATTTTTTCGACCGCTGGGATACTCGTGGGAAGCGCGCGGATCACCGCTGCGGGACCGTCGTTTTCTTTGAAAACATTGAGTCGAAAACTAATCTCGTGCTCACTCCATTGCCACGACGCATCAACATCCTGCAGAGGATTCGCTTGAAATGAATCCCACAGTCCCTCGCGCAGCATCGGACGAATCAGCGCCTCGATAAGTTCAGCACTCAAACGACCACCGCCATCTATCGGACGCAGGTCGCCATCGTAACGCAAACTCACAGGTTCCCCAACCTTCAGGTGCAGGTCTGAATATCGGGACATTCCACTGACCTGATGCTTCGGATTGGCAAAGCAAAACAACAAATCTCTCAAAGAGAAATACCCGCCTGCACAAGGGTAAACCGGATCTGTGAGTGTGTTTTTCATTCTTAGGCGACCTATTGAATTTTAAAAGGAAACAGCAGGCGAGGATGAGCCCAAACAAATGACATCCGCAGCCCGCCACGAAACCAAGCGGAAAACAGTCAGCGCAATGCATTCACAAGGAGCGTCGATCTCCCAAACCTCCGCATGATTGCCCCCCGCATCAACTTTTTACCCTCACCAGGAAAGAAAACGATGACGTGTCATCCTTTCTGCATGATTGGAAACCCGATCTCGGGAATGAACGGTAGGCGAAGGGTCGCAGAGACAAAATCGAAACACCAGAATAAGACTAAGCTAAGTCCAATGCTCACCGCCGCCAGCGCAACACCGGCTCGCCACGCATTGTGAGACAACCCGTCGCCGTCCGCTCCCCAAACCTTCCCGTGAATCATCGCAAGAGGGGTCACAGAACGGTGCCGCAATGCATGTAAAGCCAGCCCTAGAAGATGTGCTCCAATCAGAACAACACTCCCCCACGCAATCCAAACATGCCAGGACTCGGCCCATTCTAAAACGAACCCAGTCCAAACCAGCGCTGGGACTGCGAGGTAAATTGCCGCGGCAAAAGCAGCGGAGCCAGGATTCAACCCCACAAAATCAACTTTCCTCCACCTCAGCGCATCTGCGAGGTACTTCAACGTGGCCCGAATCCCGTAAAAAAACTGGCTCCACCGAAGGTAGCGCCCCCCAAAGAACCCAAGCAAAATCCGAGCTACAAGAAACCAGCAGGACAGGACTCCGCACAACATGTGAACTTTGAACCCATCGCTCTCTGGATCAGTGTAAAACCCGAAAAGCAGGGAGCCAATCAGCGAGAACGAAAAGCCCCAATGACAAATTCTGGCAGGGATATTCCAAACAAGGATCCAGCCGCCCGCTGAGGGGTATCTGCTCATGCGAACTTTTTGGTCAGCGGGTTTGGAGAAAGCTTCGAGCCGCTTGCACTCAGCCAGTCCCTCCAGCGTGCGGCATTAAAACCAAAGTCCTGGTTGGATGCAGCCACAAGCTCTGATCGCGCAGCGCGAGCCAAACAAACCCTCGCCTCATCCAGAAACTCACACAGCTCAAGGGCCCCCTGTTTGTCGCCACACCGAGTCAATGCGCGTGAAAGCGCCATCGCCAAATAAGCGAGCCGCTCCTGCAACACATTTGCACACTTTCGAACATCCCCGTTCCTATGAACCGCTCGTTTTTGAAAAAGAACACTGCCACGCACGCGCCTCAATGGAGACACTCCCTCCACGCAGGCGAGCCGCTCGAACCCACAAGCAAGGCTGTAATAATACCCCCAACCCGCACGCATTTCATCTTCACTAAAATCCAGCTTTTCCGCCAAGTTTGAAAGAAGAGGAACAGCACCGGTATCCCCCGCGTGGCACAGGGCCCCGAGCATCAGCGCCGGCACCGGGGCGTACCCTTGGTCGGGCATCATGTGTTTAGTTCCAGTCCCACCAAATAGCTCCTGATCCAACTTCTGCTCTTCAAGCGCGAGCGAAACGTTCCGCCGGTATAACTCGATGCCCTTCGGATGCCCGATAAAGCATAGCAACCTTTGCATCGGCAGCCCTGGAGACTCGATATACGGGGACAGTACGCGCAGTAAATTTTCGCGCGGGAACAAGCAAAGCATCGCCGACGCCATCAACGCGTTGTCCATGTCGGAGGTTGATGCAATCTTCTTCGCCAGCTCCTCAGCGGATTTAGAAAACCCTAGATCATCCACTGCGACATCATCCGCTTTGAGCATGCCCTTTGAGATGAGCACCTGCTGAAGACGCGACACTGGGATATCTCGCAGCAGAGCTTTTTGGTCTATCGCAACACGGACGGCGTTGGCAGCGACCATTCCCATCACACACAAGTCCCGCTGCATCCGCGCGGCAGAGAGCGCGTCATGGCTCGCACAATACGCCTTCCCCGCGATGATGACATTGTCGAGCGTTTCGGGTATCAGGGCCGTGTAAGGCACTGTAGCGCGAAACTGCGCCTTCCAGTCGGTGGGAATCAACCCGCTTTTTGCCGCGTCGCTTGTCGCAAGTCCTTTGATATCCGGATTGGATTCCACGCGAAACACTCCGTCCTTAAAACGGCGGCCCGCGAGAAGATCCAAGAATGTTAGCTGGGTGCCGCATCGAATGTGCCTGGACTCGCGCGGCGCCAAGTAAAACGGAGGAGGAACATGCGGCTGCTCAAGCGCGATTTTGCTATTGCGGCGCATCGATAGAATGAATCGCGTCGCGTCGGCCGCGCTGCGTTCATCGCACGGGGATAAAAAAGGACGCAGCGCCTCGGGCCTGCCGGGTTTGTATCCTGCAAACGACGCCCAAAGTGTGAGCTCATCGTGCTCCCCGCCGAATGTGTAGCCGCACCCCGCCCAAGCAGCGACCGCACCGTCACCTGTTGCATCAATGAAGTAAGGCGCCTCCAGCGAAGTCAGCCCAAATGGCGTAGTGATATAGATGCGCTGAATATGCCGAGCACGCTGTGCGACGCCCGTAAGCGCGCATCCAAAAAGGAGGTCTGAGCCGGCCATTTTGATGCCACGGTAAAAACCTGGAGCATTTAGCCCGTCGTTTTTGGCTTCCATGGCGCGGTAATACTCCTCAAAGGCCTCCGTCTTTCTGCCAAACCACAGATTTGTCACTCCACCGATCGTATTAGTTCCACCCAATTCATACCCGCGCTCAACACAAAGCGTTTTCAAACCAAGAGACGCCGAGGCATACGCCGCAGCATTTCCACTGGTGCCGCCGCCGCACACGAGCACTTGAGAGGACTCCGCGGGCACGGGAGGTACAAACCGGACCTTGCGAATCTGACTTCCAGGCTCATCAAAACCGTGATCGATGAACGTGTGAGTCATGTCCATCTGAGGTGACTTCTCAACCGCCACACCGCGATTCCAAAATTCATATTCCGCTCGCTGCGTCGGCTCGGGAGACTTTACTGCATCGATCCGCCCAAAAGGCAGTGGAAAAGCTGTGAACAAACTCTTCCAATTTTTCAGTACAAGCGAACCCTCCGCGTTACCTTGGATTCCCTTCGGACCAAATAAACACAGGTTCGGATACTGCGCCGCCCCAGCGGATCCGAACC
>CAMDSZ010000368.1 GCA_945906945.1 Akkermansia muciniphila | reverse complement strand
ACGATATAGATGCTTTTTTCGCCCAAAAACCATCCGCGCCCGAGTCACCAGGGCTGGCTCATCGGAGACCGGATCGCTGAAATCAAAAACTCGAACGTTCGAAAGCCGAGCGAGCGCGGAATCGCGTCTTCAACTTCGGAGTTCAGGTTGAACGCAGGTAACCGACATGAAAACCGTCAGTCCTTGCGCTGACGCATGAAGGTAGGAATGTCTAAATCTTCCCCGTCCACGATCGTTGGATCCGTTTTCTCGAAGCGGCCACGGCTCACTGGCTCAAAGCTCATTTGCTCCTGAACGGTTTCCTTTTTTTTCACAGCGCCCTCGGGTTCAACGACGACTGGAATCACGCTTTGCACCACGAATTCATTACCAAGCTGAGATGAAATAAGAGCCTCAGACTCATGCGCGTCAAACTTTTCAAGCGTAGCCTCAACCTCGACCGAACTGGCCGGAGGCTCAACAAAAACAGGCGCCTCATTGACTGTCGCTGAAACCGTCTCCTCCCGGCTCACTGACTCATTTACAACGACCGTATCAGTCACAACGAGCGTATCAGTCGCAACGGCCGTAACAGAGATCTGAGGAACATATGCCACGTCAGCCTGAACCTCTTGTTTTTTCTCAAACGGTGGCACAGAAACCGCCTTCCGCGTTTGAGAAATCTGCACGCCTTCGTTTTGCTCGACGCGCCCATCCGACATAACTGCAGGGTGATTGACTCTCTTCGATTCAACGCGCTCAGGTTCGCCGCTGCCGCAAGAAACTACCAAGCCTGCAAACGCAGGTTCGCAAGCATCGGGAACCCCTGCAATCAGGGTCACTGCCATAGTGCCAACCAGAGAGGAATCCACAGATGCGCCAAAAAACATTTTCACATCTTGGGCAGTCATCTCGCTCGCCTTCACCATCAGCGATTGAACCTCAGCCCACCGCATATCGTCTCCACCGGCCACATGGACCCACAAGGACGTCGCCTCTTTGAGCTTCTTCCCCTTGTCTAGCAAAGGACTCTCCAGAGCTCTGGCCAACGCTCCAGCCCCACGATTTTCGCCTTCAGCTATGCCAAAGCCAAACAGCGCCGTAGCGGAAGATCCTCCGACGGCAGCAGCAATTTCAGCAATGCCACCGCTCAGCACATTGCGGCGGCGAGTCATTGCACTCAGGGATCGAACTGCCTGCGCGAGCAACCCATCAACCGCAGCAAAAGCATCCAGCACGCCAGCCGATGTCCCAGCGATCGAAGACATACGCTCGTTCTCAAAACACACCACCAAATCAGAACAAGCACGCAGGGCCTTTATCCCATCAGATGCCTGATCTCTGCGGCGACGACCTTCGAAAGAGAAAGGCAGCGTTGCCACAACCACGACATGTGCGCCAAGGTCCCGGCCGATCTGCGCAATCACAGGCGCCGCACCAGAGCTGGTTCCTCCCCCGAGACCCGTGACAATGATTAGCAGCGAAGCGCCAGCAAGCTTGTCAGCGAGTTCTGCTGCGCTTTCCCTCGCAGCCGCAGCTCCCACTTCCGGATCACCGCCCGCTCCGAGCCCTCTTGTGAGTGCGCGACCGATGCCAATCTTTTGAGCCGTGACGGCTCCCGACAACCCGCGGGCATCCGTATTAGTCACGATGAGCTCAACTCCAGCAATACCCTCACGCGAGATCCGATCCACGGCATGGCTCCCCGCCCCACCCACTCCAACGACCTTGATTGTTCCGGCGGCAACCGGTTCATGACTACGGGACAGCTCAATCATAAATGGCGATAAAATGGAAAGCGCTAGCGCGAGAAAATTCTCGAAAACAATTTTTTGATCGGCTTCTCCTCCTCTAGCGGCTGGATCGCCTGAGCGTACTTGATCAATCCGATTGCCGCTGAGAGCTGAGGGTTTTCGAAGGCGGAGGCCGGTCCAGAAACCGCATGGGCGTGTGTGAGCTGAACCGGCATCTCAAAAACATCCGCCGCCAACTCATCAATGCCGTCCAGGAGACTGCACCCACCTGTCAAAAGCAATCCACCGCCAAGATAGTGTAAGACACCCGCTGCCTCTAACTCACGCTTCACCAGCTCGAAAGTCTCACGAACGCGACACCCAATGATGTTGTTGAGCATGGATCGCTCCACGACACATCCTGCAAAACCCGCCTCAGCTTTTAAGACTACCCGCCCCTGCGCGGCTTCCCCTGAGAGCAGAACGCTACCCTCCTCCGTCTTCAAACGCTCAGCGCGAATCATAGGGATCCTGACTCCGATGGAAATATCGTTGGTGATATGATCACCTCCAATTGGCAAACTCCCACAACTCCTCACCGCACCGTGTGTGTAAGCGATGTAGTCCGTGGTGCCGCCGCCCATATCAATCATAAGCGCCCCGGAATTCTTTTGATCGGCGTTCAATACCACTTGAGCCGCGGCAACCGCGTTGAAAACGGGCTGCGTCACCTCCACTCCCAAATCCCTCACACAGCGAATGGAATTCCCGATCCTCTTAGATGAGCCATGAACAATTTGAAAATCAGCCTCCAGCTTACTTCCAAGCATTCCGACCGGATTTAAAACCTCATCCTGTCCGTCCACGTAATAGTGCTGCAGGATTGAGTGTAGGAAACAATGATCCTGAGGCAGTTGAACTTGACGCGCGCTTTCTTGAACCTCCTCAAAGTCCTCGGGAATAATCTCACCGCGCTCCTCGGGAATTACCTTGGAGCCTCGGTTGCAAAACGAACGTATGTGACTGCCGCTCACACCGAGAAATACAGAGCGGATATCAACATCACTCGAGCTCTCTGCATCAGCGAGCGCATCACGAACGCAACGCGAGGCATTATCCACGTCGACAATTTCCCCCTTGCGAACACCGCGGGATGGAGTCATTGCTACACCTAAAATCCGGATGGTTTGGTCCGCGCGAATCTCGCCGACAACTGCGGCAACCTTCGAGGTTCCAATTTCAAGACCAACGACAATCTGCTCTCTAGCCATGTGGATTAAAGAGTTTCCTCAGTGCTTCGCTTGGGCTTAAGCTGTTCTGCTGCCCGCTTCCGGTCGGAGCAGGCTTGGAGACGCTTCCTTTTTTCTCTACCGCTTCAATCTTAATTTTCTCGCTGGCAGCGACCGGGTGCCCTTTTTCTGGTTTATCAGGTTTAGAAAAACTTTTATCCGACTTCACCGGCGCTTTCGCAGTGATGGCTGGGGCAGCAGCACTGTTCACCGTTGACATTTTAGGCGTGGGTTGCAGCACAACCTGGTGGATCTCACTCTGCTCACGTGGATTCTTGCGTGATGGCGGACGAGTCTCGAGCGCAGGTTCAGAAACGCGCTGCGCAGGGATTGACCCCGAACGGGAAACGACGCCTCCTGAGGGGGCATTATCGTCGCTCGCGCTTGGAGCTGCTGCATTTGTGCTAGCAGTGGCGACCGCTGGTGCTACCACAATGACAGATGGTGGTTGGAAGTTCTGTGGAAGCGCGGCGACTGCGCCATTGGAAATAGCCCCTTTGGCTTGAGCTGTCTTTAAAGCGTTTTTCTTCGCGTCCCCTGGACTGCTTGCCGGCGGCGCAGCGAAAACTACAGGAACACTTTTCTCCAACATTAGGTTCACGGACTGGAACTCTCGATGAGTGGGCTCAACGATCTCGATCAGATGCTTGAGGCGCGCAAGCTGGTCTTCGAGTCCGTCAAATGCAAAAGTGATCTTCGCCTTGCGATGATCGGTCACAAGCAAGCAATACCCCTTGCTGACATCAACGACACGCGGCTGCCACCTCAAGTCATCTGCGGAAAGACGAATCAAATCGATCGCAGCAAGGGCCTCCGCAGATGGCAGCTTTTGACCAGCGGAAACATCTTCCATAGATATCCCTATAATCACAGGAAGGGCCGTGTGCTCAGGTTGAATTTTTCTCGACCTCATCACGTAACCCCGCGAGTCGACCAGCATCGCCTGCTCACCGACAGCAAGAGGCGAGTCTGCCGCAGGGGCCACCCAGGCTACCGGTTGTCGCTCGATAATTTTGATATCCACCCGGTCAGG
>CAMDSZ010000367.1 GCA_945906945.1 Akkermansia muciniphila | reverse complement strand
TTGCTGTTGGCGATCAAAACTGGAATGTTACCGACTACGTACGCGTAGAAGGCAACGCCGAGAACCTGCGCCAGAATGGTAAAGTAAATTTGAGGATTGCTGTCTTTGCTCGGACTGTAGTCCCCATATCCAATGGTAGTGACCGTGGTGACCGTCCAGTAAACGGAGCGCAAATAAGTATCCCAGTCCGAGAGTTTTCTTACCTCGGCCTCCGCGACCACTTCCTCCACCAGTTGATTCTCCTTCCAGACCCATGCCTTCTTTGCGGGGGATGTTTCAATCTCGGTCTGAGCCGCACCGACGGCCCACCACCCCAAGGCGATGGCATGCACAGCTTGAACACCCCAGTAAAGCAATCCCTTCATTTGAACGATGGCTCGGGGCATCTGCAGAATGTGCTGCAGGTCGTGAAGAACTCCCGACACCTTGAATGTCTTGCTCAGAGGAAGGAGGCGCAAAGCGAACGCCCAACCGCTATCCCAGCTGTATACATCAGCAAGGTAATCAAACGGGATTGCCGCAAGAATATCAGGGATCATCCACCCCCTAGCGTAGTGAGGCACCACGTCCTTGAACTCGGTTAAAACCTCCATCTTGTACTTCCGAGTGCTGAAGAGATCCAAGAGGAAATCCATCGCCATTACCCCGATCATGAGCCAGTAAAACGTCCCGTGAACGTCGTCATGGGTCACGATGTGGTAGGAAAGAAAGGTTCCGAACGCCAAGTTTGAGGGGACCAAGATGAGCCCCCAGAGGCCGCGTAGTTTACCAGTGTGACTAATGAGTTTCATTGCGTTGGAAAGTCAGAGATGCAGCAGACGCAGCATGAAGCGCGCCACCTCGGGGTGGAGGCCCTCTTTTTTCCGCTTTTGTCGCCGGAAACCTCCCGAATCAGAGGGCCGATCGGGTCGCTCGGGCCGCTTGGCAGTTACTCCTGGGCCGGCACGCTCAAGAGAGGCGCAAGATCCTCCGCCTGCCAGTGACCGCTAAACGCCCGGGCGCCTCCTTCTGCGCTCCACTGCATCCATTCAGGCCGGACCGACTCGGCGTTCGGCAGGGCGACAAAAAACAATTCGGACGCACCGCGCCAGGCGGGAAGTGTGCGCGACTTGCCTCGGTTCTTGGGCCAGATGGTTTTGACTTCTCCCGACTCAAGAGTCACGAGGCGCACGGCGTCCGTTTCATTGTCCACGAGAGCCAGCTGTTTGCCGTCAGGACTCAGCGCGTAGGCTGAAAGATCCGCAGGCAGCAAATCTGCGCGACAGGGGAGTTTTTTGACAGGCTCGTTCGCCTCAGGACTCGTTGGCGCAATAAAAAAGCTGCTGACAGGCGGAGTCCGCTTGGAAAACGGAAAGCCGATTTCAAGGCTCGAAAAAAGAACCCTTCCGTCCGGCAAAATCCGAATCCGGGGAGGGTGCGCCGAGCAAATTTGGGCGACGATTACATTGTCGCCCATCTTCCATTCGGGTGCTTCCCAACTCACATCGAGGCGTGTGATCGCCGACAGGTTATTTTTGCCGGCATCCCATTTTGATATTGGCGATGCAAACAGGACAGCGCCGCTGTTTTGGCTCCACGCAATACTCCCGATGACCGAGTTCGAGGTATTGAATGGAGTTGTCTTGTCGTCGAGGGCAATGAGGTGAAGGACTGACTCGCGCACAAACGCCACAGATCTTGCGTTTGGGCTTGGACGAGCCTCGGAAAGGGCGTCTGCGGTGCATAACAAACTTCGGATGTCTGCAGAGTGATTTGCATCCAAGCGCACGGTAAAGAGTTCCTGCAGCCTTATCTTTCGGATATCAGAAAATTCTTTTTCAATTTGTTCTCGCTGTTTCTTTGGCGCCTTCCCAATCAGCTTTTTCAGTGGTTTAGCCTGCGTGTGACTCAGGCACGCCAGCACTGCGGCGAGCTTTTCTGAGGAATCAATCTTGAGCGGCGCGAAAAACTTGTCCCCAATCTCGTCAAAGTTTCCGTCGGTAACCTCGATCGCGCTATCAAGGAAACCCATGAGGGCGAACGCCAGTTGCTCGAGTGTAGCTACCTCATCGCTGGAAAGCAGTAATGCGGCCTCCTTCCAAGTTTCCGGATAGAGCGATCTGATGCAAACCAGCCCGTTGCCGTCTGGGAGCCATGTGGCCTGACTCACCTCGCGGGCAAGCGGCGAAGAAAGCACGCCTGCGGCATCGCTCAAACGCAGTTCACCTCGCAATAAAACGGCGGCTTGAGCGCCATCCGGCGACCAGTCCATCTTCTCCGAACTCTCGTCGCACCCTGCGACTAGCAACGTGATTAAAATCACACACAGCGTGCGTGGAATCCAACGAGCCGCTATCCAGTTGAGTGCGAAAGTCATTTTTTCTTGGTTGTTTTAAGGCTTGAAAGGAATGCGACCACATCGCGGACCTCTGACGGAGAGAGAATTCCAAGCATGGGCGGCATCATTGAGATCGGCGGTGTTCTTCCCGAGATTTGGCTGAGAGCTATGCCCTTGGTTGACCCGTCTGGCAGTCTCACGGTCAGCGAGTCGACGGTCTCAGAATCAATGGTTCCGCTAATCTGGGTGCCGTCCCTGAGCGATATTGTGCTCAGGCCGAATCCGGGTGCGAGCTGTGCGGAGGGAAGGAGCAGTGATTCGAGTAAGTATGGGCGATCCTTTTGTGATCCAATCCCTGACAAATTAGGGCCGACGTTGCTTCCACCGTCGCTCAAAGAATGGCAAGCGAGACAGTTCGCTCCCAGATGATTTTGCACCAAGGCCTTTCCTCGAATCGCGTCGCCCCCTTCAAGCAGCTCTGAGTGGATGCTCGCCGAGGAGGAGGCAGAATACATCCGTGCGAGTTCAGCAAGCGCTTGATTGGATGACTGGCGCTTTTCCAGCGCGTTGATCAGATCAAGATGCAGAGCCGCTTCGCATTTGCCTTCTAAAAGTATTCTCGCCAGCCTCTCCAAAACTGCGTCGCAAGATGGATGGGAGGCTTGTGCGAGGAGGCCGATCAAATGCTGGCGCTGTTGGATTTTACCCTTCTTGAGGATTGCCTCAGAGCGCTCGGCAATCATCTGTGGTTCCTCTGGAAGCAGTGATGCAAGCGCCTCCTGCTGGAGTTCCGTTGGTGATGTGTCGGCAAGCGCGATTTGGAGCGTTTCCTTCCAAGGGCCCGAGCCCTTGTACGCGCCAGCCATCAGACGCATCGCTTCCGCCCGCAGCGGGGCTGGCGCATCGTGTTGTGCGATAATCGCAGACACCTGTTCCGGCCGAGGTGTCAACCCGTGTGCAATCACGATTTCGATTACTGCTGCCCGAAGCTCCGGTTCGGTAAGGGAAAGAAGCTCGTCGAGTTTACCGCCGAGCAGTGAAGTGATCGGTTCGGTCCGGATTAAACGTGCATAGCCGTCCACTCGGTCAAGAGTCGATGGCTCTTTCCATGCGAGCAGGCCTCCGAGTGCCTCTGCCCGATACGCGATCTTTGCATTTTTGTGCAGCGCCAGTGTCAGCAAACGGGCCGCATTGCTGTTTTTTCCAAGGCGTAAATTTGCATTAATCGCGCGGAATGCTGTCGCGTCCTGAGTGGTTTCTACCAGCGCAACCTCGGAGAGCGCTCCAAGGGCTTCGGGTATTCCAGCGTTATCATGAATGGCGCGGGCTGCCTCTGATTGAATCGACGGTTCTGGATCTTTTAAAAAAAATTCGATGCCCGGGGCCGATTGGCGACGCAGTGCCAGCACGCAGGCGAGTCGAATGGCCTTGGTTGAATGATTGTGATGTCCTAAAAGTTCTGCACTGGTCGCGCAGTTTGCCAGTGCAGTGACGATGCCGTGGCGTATCACCGCATCGCCAATCTCATTTGTAGCGAGAGCCAAAAGCGGCTTGGTCGCGCTCGGGATTTTGATACGCCCCAACGCCAGTGACGCTCGGAGCCGGGCGCGCGGGGATTCATCTTTGAGCAGCTTGACTAGGCCCGCAGCCTCCGATGGGCTGACTTTAGATTCGCTGAGTACGGTTGCACTCTGCGCTCGTATTTCCGCTTCGCTTGC
>CAMDSZ010000366.1 GCA_945906945.1 Akkermansia muciniphila | reverse complement strand
ACGCCCAAGGCTGAATTGCGGCATTTTGAAGCGGAGCTTGCCGAAGAGGAAAACTGGAATGTGGTCCAGCAAGGGCTTGAAGCCAGGTTGGTGGAGCATCCCGATGGAGAGGGCGGTGAAAAATATCTGCTGTGCAGAAGTCAGGCGCGTGGCGAAAAAGAAAAAGCGATGCTTGAGCGGCAGATGAACCGACTCACCGAAGAGTTGTTCAAAATCGACGCTGCACTGCGCAAAAATAAGAAGAAGGAAACGGATGCTGGAAAAGTCGAGCGCCGTATCGGTCGTTGGCAGGGACGCAATCCAGCGGCATCTCGGCTCTTGGATGTGATGGTGCTCAAGGATGAAAAGCAGCGGGCGATTGGGCTGCAGTTAAGTTGCCCCGTGGAAAAAGGAGCCAAAAGCGACCTGTCCAAGGGAGCGTATTTACTGCGAACAAACTGTACGGAAACAGACCCTGCAAAACTGTGGCGTTGGTACATGCAGCTCACGCAGGCGGAGGCCGCGTTCCGGACGGCGAAGAGCGACATCGGCCTGCGACCTGTTTATCACCGGAAAACCGAGCGAGTGGAGGCACACCTGTTAGTGTGCTTTTTAAGCCTGGCGCTGTGGCGGTCGTTGGAGATGTGGATGCTTGGCAAAGGGCTTGGGAGTAACGCGCGCAAGCTGATCAATGCCTTTGGGACGATCAAATCGATGGACGTGGTGGTGCCCGTGCGGCGCGGGGATGTGGAGGTAAAGGTACGCCTGCGGACGGTAGCGAAACCGGATGAAGACGTGTCTGTGTTGCTGTCGCACTTGGGCCTCCGTCTGCCAAGCCGGTCCAAAACGGTACAGAATGTAGTGGAGAAAAACGGCTGATTTTTTCCGCAAAGCATTGCAAATTAACGAAACGTTCTTTTTAGCTGCGGAACTTGGGTTAGAGAGGCGTTTGATTTCTCCAGTACGGGCTGGGAGGAAGTTTTCACCCGAGATGGTTGCCGGAACCGCGTTCGCTACCGGTTCCGGTGCCAAAAAGGGCTCGGCTTGGGTCCGGGGGGGGGTGATCGGTGGCGGGTGGTGAGCGGCGATAGGTTGCGGAAAGTTGTCTCACGCTGCAGTCGTCTTTTGCAGGTACAGAGGCTGAATTTGAGCAGTCTTACTTCCAGGAGCTGGGCTCGGGCGTGAAAAAAATGCCCGTTTCATTTTTGACCTGGATGCGAAGAAATCCGCTGCGAGGGACGCCGGTGATTTTGAAATGGTGCTTGCCCGTAGTCATCTCGCCCAGTTCGGTTTTCTTTTCCCAGCGCTCTGAGAAACTGAGTGCATCGGTAGGACCGTAGAACGCGGTGACTTTCGATGGCGTGCGGCTTAGGCTGTTAACTTCAAGTTCGCCAACCAGTGAGTCCCCTTGCACTCTAGTTGAAAGCAACCGGACGGTTGTCGGGTTTTCGTCGAGGACTTTGACTTTCTCTGGGCTCAGAAACGGAGGCAGTGAGTTGAACTTTGGAATTTGTATATCGGCGCTCTTTGGGTAGCGGAAGTGAAGCAAGCCGCCGATGGACATCCGAAACCAGTTGTCGTCTGAGCGAGCCCAAAGGCAGTTCGTCTGTTCTCGGGATGCATCCGCCTTGTCGCCCTGCATTTTGTCGAGGTGATGCCAGATGCCTTTGGAGTCTCGGCACCATCCGCGGAAGTCGGCAGTCCGCACGATTTGTCCAGAGCGCTCGATATGGGGTGGTCCCGGCACTTCCACGAAGCATCCCGGCAGCAGGTTCCGGGTTCCACGTTGCTCAGACCATTTTCTTCCCGAAGCAAAGAGGCGCCACGTTTCCAAGGTCTGGTCGTAAAAGTATGCAGTGTAGGTGTCGTAGGGTTTGCCTGGATCTAGCCTGAGGGCGAGTGCTCCGCTGGCTACCTTTAGCCCCTCGTAGGGATTCCAGTCTCTGAGTTTGACGCCAGTTCCCTCGTGCCCAAACCCACCGAAGCTAGCCCCTTGGCTGCCGACGGATAGCAGATGAGAGAGCTGCGCGATGGGCGGCTCTTCTTTGCCCGCTTCATAGGACCACATTGAAAAATTGATCCCTCCGCTCGAGCCGTCCGCGTTGAATGTTGATCCGAAATATCCAAAGGGCGTGGTGATCGGGCTGTAGAAGTCTTTTTCAATCTGATGGGGCCGCACCTCCATGATCCATAAACGGCTTTCTTCCTTCCCCAGATTGGATGAGGTGAAGGAGCTGTGGATTGCCGCGGGCCGCCAGCGCGCCCGAAGTAACTTCGCGTCTTTGAGGGCGGGGCCATCGAGTTCAATCCGCTCGATCGATCCGGAGAAAGTCTTTGGGGTTACGCACAGTTCCACTTGTCCCCGTGGTGTTTTCTCGAATTTGAACTCGACCGTACCTCCCTCAGGGGAAACCGTTTGCGAGATTGCCCCGAGTTTCACCGTGAGACTGCCACTCCCCTTGGAGATGATCTTGCCGTGAATGGTGCCCTCGGATGACAGCCACAGGGGCCAGACTACTTTCTGGCTCGGGCTCTGCAGCCCGTCGACCGACACGTAGGAGTTTCCTGCGTTCAATCCAAGAGGATCCGCCGTGGGTGATTTTGAGAGGCCGGACAATTTGAGGTTTTTTGAGTCGCCAGAAAAAAAGCAGTGCTCTGGCAGAAGCGTGACTCGCCCGTTAGAGATGCGTTGCGACATCAAAACGTGATCCACCCCATCCACCTCATTTATTTTTTCCGCTGCAATCGGTTCAAGTTCTGCAAGGCAGCGAAGCCTGATTAGAAAAAGGGCAATCAAGCACAGGGGATGAACGAAGGGGGGTGCGCGCATGCGGTCTCAACCTCGAAAGAATCGGGGGTAATGGCAAAACAAAAGGGAACCGGCCTGCCGTGCTAGGGCACGGGGGGGTAGATGCTGCACAAACGCCGAATCTGCTCGCCGGAATGGTTTTGCTTAGGCGATTTCGGCCCGATCTGGATGCTGGTTGTGAATTTCCATGGTTTTTACCTAAGAGCATCGGCTGCGTTGGATTGTTTTCGCTAAAGGAACTCATTTCATCTGTGAAAACACTCGCCGCCCCACATGCGCCCGCCCTCCAGCGTGGTCTTGCTCTGCTGGAAGCCCTCGCGACCGTCCAGCCGGGGCTCTTCAGACGGAACTCGCTGCTGTACTGAAGCTTCCGCAAACAGCTGTCCATCGAATCGTGCAGGCGCTCGAACATCTCGGCTACGTTCGACGACATCCGGTGGCTCGCACGGTTCATGTTACTCAAAAAATTCTACTCTTGGGCCAACCGCATTCGGGTGGACGCGGATTGATTGAGGCGGCTCTGCCGTCGATGAGGCGGATTTTGGAGCAGACGAGCGAAACCACCCAACTTTGCGTTCTCGCAGACGCCCGCTGCGTGATCATCGAGCAGCTGCCATCTCTTCATCCGTTCAAGTATGTGGTGGATCTCGGATGCCACGCCCCAACGCATTGCTGCGCGCCTGGCAAGGCGATGCTGGCGTTTCTCCCTCCCAAAAAGCTCGAGGCGGCGCTCGATAAGATCCAGCTGCATGCATTCACCCGTAACTCGATTCAATCCAAGGAGCGGTTACTTGCTGAACTAGAGGAGGTGCGGTCCCTGGGATTCGCTGTCGACCGGGCGGAGCATTTTGAAGGAATTCACTGCCTGGCAGCGCCTTTGCTCAACCCTCATGGCGAGCCTTTTGCCGCTATAACTATCGCGGGGCCTTCCTCGCGGATTCCCGAATCAACCTTCCTAAGTTGGGGCGGGTTCATTCGCGAGCATGCCTCGGAGGCGGCTTTACAGTTTTTAGCCTGATAGCCCGATTGTCCTGCCCGCTCATGAAAAACGACGCCTCGACTTTTTGTTTTTTCCACCGCAAGGCGATCTGGCGAAACGTTCTGCCAGCGGCGTGCGTTGTTCTTTTTGCGCTCCGGCTTGCAGCAAAAGCTCAGTCCGGATTTGACTTTTTTGAAACGCATATCCGGCCGGTTCTTGTGGCCGAATGTGTCGAGTGCCACGGTGCTGAAAAGCACAAGGCGGGCTTGCGATTGGATTC
>CAMDSZ010000365.1 GCA_945906945.1 Akkermansia muciniphila | reverse complement strand
GCCGAATTTTACTCTGAGAGCCGGTCCGGTTTTGGCGACCGCTCTCTGTAAACTTTTTCATCCTTACCACCAAACTGCGGAACTTGGGCTAAAGCCTTTTCGAGCCAATAATCCCATGCAATATATCCGATTGCGCAACATAATGATCGGTAAACTTAAATAAAGACGGAATCTATGAGCTCCACTCCCACGCAAGGCCCCAAATTGAATGCCATCGTTTTGGAACGTGTCTTGACCCACATCTTCCAGCGCAACGACGAGGCAGCCAAAACAGGGCGTCGAGGAACGCCGGTGTGCATCTGGGGAACGCATGGCCTTGGCAAGACCGAACTGGTGCAGCAATTCGCCGCCAGCCGCGGCTGGCACTTTGCCTACTGCGCTCCCGCTCAGTTCGAGGAAATGGGCGACCTGCACGGAATCCCTACGATTCATGCACCCGCGCCGGATCAGCCAGGCAATGGCGATGCCTGCACGGTGTTCGCTCCGCCCGAGTGGGTGCCCACTGCCAAGGGCCCCGGAATTCTGTTACTGGATGACATCAACCGTGCAGACGACCGCATTCTCCGCGGGATCATGCAGCTCTTGCAGAACTTCGAGATGTTTTCCTGGCAACTGCCCGAACAGTGGCAGATCGTGGCGACTGCCAACCCAGAGGGGGCCGACTACTCCGTCACTCCGATGGACGACGCCATGTTGACCCGGATGCTCCATTTTACCCTCACCTTCGATGCCAAGGCGTGGGCCAGATGGGCCACCGAAGCGGGCGTTGATACACGTGGTATTGGGTTTGTGTTGAATTATCCAGAGACCGTGACGGGCAGACGAACAACGCCGCGTACGCTTGTCCACTTTTTTGAGCAGATTCAGGGGATTCAAGACATCAAAGCCGAAATCGAACTGGTGGCCACCCTGGCCGCTGCCTGTTTGGATGAAACAACCGTGGCCGCTTTTGTGAGTTTCGTGAACGATGACCTTTCCATGCTGCTGAATCCCGCCGATATTTTTGACGCAAAATCTCCCAGGGAATGGCAGAAACGTTTTACGGAGCTGTCCAAAGGCAAAGGTGGAGCCACGCGCGTGGATCGTATCGCGACGATATGTACGCGCCTGTTGTTGCATGTCACCGCAAAGGAATATCGGGACCAACCCGGACATGCCGAAAACTTCGCGGAGTTTCTGCTGCAGGAGGCCATTCCGAACGATTTGCGCGGAAGTCTCCTGATGGATTTGAGCCGCCAAAAAGCCGGGGATGTTCAGAAACTCCTCCGCGACAAACGTCTCGCCAAGCTGTTTTTGGAAAAGCTGTAAGCCGGCACCGTTTCCGTGCACGGGGGTAAGTTTCCGTCGCCCAGCCGGGGAGAAACCTCACGGATTTACTGAGCAGCAAAGCAGTGCCATGATTCTCTGCAACGAAACCAGCCGGAAATTTCTGAAAGACAAAGGGGCCACGCAAACTTGTCGATTTACCTCTATTGAAGACAGCGCTGCGAAAACTCTGGCCCAATTCACGGGATATCTCAACCTCAGTAGGTTAAAGAGTCTCAGTGATGCGGCTGCGCAGGCGGTGGTGAAGCTGTCCAAAGTATTGAGTGATTTTGGGCGCTGCCTCTGAAAAATCAGCCAACGAATGTAATATAAGCGCAAGGCGCATGCGTCTCCTAGAAAAGTAAAATGACAATAAATAATCCGCTTTCTGGAGGAGTGGTGATCAAGGTTGAAGAAGCGCAGCTGTTAGCACAGTTGGGCGAGAATGGTGAAAGGTGGATAAAGGGCGCGTGGGCCAAGGGAGAATCAATGTGCCTGCATGTCGCCATTCGCCGCAGTCAGCTTCAACCGGGCGACGCCCTAATCATCGAACGTATTGCAGAAAATCAAGACTGGGGTGTCACCTAGAAGAAGATAACGCGACGACATGGAGCGATGTTCGGAAAAGGCTTTCCTATGTGGCAGTGACAGATTTGAACCTTGCTAAAACGTTTGGCCCGCAATGGGTACATGTTGTTAAGTTGTTGCGCAGAGCAGCTTTACTCACCCCTGCAGAAACGGTCGCCCTAGACGTTTCATGGGAGGCCGCCAAAATTCCATCTTGGGAATGTGACCTATATTCTGCGCAGATTGCCCAAGGTGCGAATTTGCTTGATGTTGAGTAAAGCAGAGCATCGTATGCGCTCGTAACATGAAAGCCGACTCAAGAAAGATCGACGCAGAGTGCGGAACGCCGCCCGACTATTCTGGCGGGAAGTTAACGATGCCTGGTCCGGAGAAACCGGTCAAAGGCTCTGGGTTTGCCAGGTTTCGATGGAGGATGGACGGAGAATTGCAGAACCATGACAGAGCGGACAGTCACCTTGAGGAAATACCCTCCGGCCTGCAGTCCTGGTTCTACGAAATCCTACCCCAAAACCATAAGACCAAGCAGGGATGGCAGCGGTGGATCAGTCCGGAAGCTTGGCGGGTTTTCGCGGATCACCGCGATTTTTGGAATGCTCAATGGGCTTTACTAGAACCGCAGCATGCTCAGGCAGTCGCAGCGGAACAGGCAGAGGCCGAGAAAAAGAGAAAAAAGCGGGCGGTGCAGAGAAAGGTGGCAATTCAAAGAGCGCTGGCTCCCGCTGCAGTAAGTGCGGGGCTCAAAACCAGCTTATTGGAGGCAAATCTATCCCGGTTGAAATCCTTCATGGAGTCCGCCGAGTCCGTTCTTTTCGCGAAAATGATTCTGGCGGCGGACCCTTGGTTGCTTGAGGCGGTGTTAGCCGGCGCCTCCATAAAGAATGACGGGGACGGCGATTGCGAGTATGAGTACGGACCTTTTTTTTCGCCGAATTCAAATTTCCGATCGGATGCGTCAGATTTACGTGTGCTCTTTTTTTGGCTAGTTCTCGCGGAGGCCCAGAGAAAGGGATGCTCTCCTCCCCAACTGAAGACTGCACATGTCTCCAGTCTTAATTTGTGCGTTTTCACCCAACAACAACTTGCTCTGGTTACTGAAAAAATTCTGCCAGAGCTCAGGGGAGTGAAGGAACTCTCTCTGCGCATAAGAGACTGTGTTCTCTCTACAGCTGACTTGCCCGTAATGCCGCAGCTCTCGTCGCTATCAATCTACATGGTCGAGACTGAGCCGGGGGGCTCGACCGAATATCCAAGGCTCAGAGTGCAGGAAATCGGAAACCAGGCGGCTCTTCGGAATATAACGGTAAAAGGGGTAGGTGGGCGGGTAGGTGGACTGGAGATTGACGATGATCAAATTAAGATATTTGAGAGGGTCCGTTTGGAAGCATCGGATTCTGAGCGATTGAATAACACTGCGCTGAGGGTGCTTTTGAGTATGCATACGGACTACTCCGACTGGGAACCCAAGCCTATGTGGTGGAGTCCGCACCGGGTTAGTCCTGATGTCGCGGCGCGTGTTGCTGGAAAATTTGAGGATTTCATTTATCCACCACACCAAAACCGAGATACTTTCGAGATCATAATTGTGGATCGATCTGGAAAGAAACATGGCCATGAGGTCACCCGTTTCCATCATCGAACCGCCCGGCTTGGGGACTGGGTGGTTCCCGGAGATATTTTGGCCGAACAGGCGTCTCGATCTCTCGAATTGTTCGCATCGCTAACTGCGGACCAGGTTGCCCTGATTGCGGAAAGCGGTGTGCCCGTGCGCCTACACGTTAAAAAAATTACCGGGGATTTTCGTGAATTGAGTAAACTGCCCTCGAATCATCTCCAGATTTGCATTCATGCTTACGACTTCTCGGGGGTTGCGGGGTGTTCGCTCGCGAATTTCACAGGGGAAATTCGAATCGATGGTGAGTGCGACGGCGATTTACTCGAACCTTTCCTCGAATCGCGTGGGGTTCTCTGGCTTGGGGGAAACCAGTTCAAAGGATTCAACCTAAATATTTCTCGCCAATTAGCACGTTTTAAGGGTGTTAAGCTCGGGTTAGTTTGCTGGGAAAATTTGAGCGTGGCTTTTCTTCGAGAATTGGCGGCGTTCCCCGGCGAGTTGCATTTGGTTCGACCGGATCCTCTCGACCGTACGGGAAATTCGGTGCTGGAAATC
>CAMDSZ010000364.1 GCA_945906945.1 Akkermansia muciniphila | reverse complement strand
TTTGAAGGGGATGCCGAAGGGAACGTGAAGGCCGTTCACACCGTTCAAGTGGAGTGGAGCAAAAATGACAAGGGACAGTTTGTGCCCAAGAACGTGCCCGGAACCGAGCGTGTGATGCCTGCGCAGTTGATCCTGCTTGCCATGGGTTTCCTTGGGCCAGAGCAGCCGCTCTTGGATGCGATGGGTGTGGAGCGCGATGCGCGCTCGAACATTAAGGCGGAGCACGAAAACTATTCGACCAGCATTCCCGGGGTGTTCGCGGCAGGCGACTGCCGCCGCGGACAAAGTCTCGTGGTGTGGGCATTCAACGAAGGGCGTGGAGCCGCACGCGAGTGTGACCGCTTTTTGATGGGAGCCACCGAGTTGCCCTAGAAATAGTCTCGGACTCGGGTGCATCCGCCCCCTCGGGGCGCTTGTTTCTGGGTTGGAAATCAAACAGCCAGCGTCTTTTTGGGACGCTGGCTGTTTTTTCGGGGACCGCCCCCGAGAAAATCAAGGGCGGGGGGACATAAGGGAGAACCTGTGCGGGTTGATTTGTTTAGGGGAAAGAATTGGGATTCTACGTTATTTGTTCCGGCGTGAACCTTGCTGAGAATGTATGCATTTTTCCTGCAAGCAGTTGGATTGAATTGCGGGCCGCGTTGACCTGCTCGACGCACACGAATTCCCGCCATTCCTCGTCGCCAAGGTCCGCGAGTGCGGCGGCTTTCGCGATCCAAGGGTTCCACACCACGCTGCTGTGGGAGCCGGTTTTGGAGATGCGCAGGCGCCGCTTCGAAGCCGGGTCATCAAGGGTGAGTTCAGCCGCAGTGTCCAGATAGAGGCGGTCCGTCTCGCCGCAAAAAAGGACGACGGGCTCGGACTGGATCTTGAGGTTCATCTGGTCGGTCTTGTCGATGTAGGCGGTGTTTTGGAGCCCGTCTACGCCGGCGGTGTGGATGTCTTGGATTGGAAAGTAGGGGTGGAGCGCCTGCTCGAATTCGAACGGGCTCGGACCTGTGTTGTGAACGTGCCAGATGATTTCCAATGCGCTGCCGAGGCGGAACTCGAGTTCGAGGCGGAAAGCGTGGGGCCAGATTGCGAGAGTTTGGGAATCTGAACTGCACTCGAACCGGACCAGCGCCGCGCCCCCTTCGGGCGTTGTTGGACCGTCCGGCACGCTCACTTCTGTGAGTTGCCACGGGCGCGTTCTTACTAACCCGTGCATGGGTGATTCGGGATGGCCGGCTCTCGGGCCAAACCAGGGGAAGATCACTGGAACACCGCCGCGGATCGCCTTTCCCGGGGCGAGCAGTGTTTTCGCGCTCACAAAGAGCATGGGCTTTCCGGCGGCTGGAGTGAAATGCATCAGATGGGCGCCCTGAGTGCAGAATTCGGCGGAGCCGAAGGCGCCTGTGAGGGTGATGAACTCGAGCCCGGCGGGATTGACGCTGGTTTTAATCGAGCCGGGCTTGATCCAAGAGGCGAGAGGTTGGGTCATACAGTTGTGGAGGCAGAGAGTGTGGGGAGGAGGGAGGTTGCAGTAAAAGAGAGGCGCCCTAAGAAAGGCGTGATTTCGCAGTTTACTTGGAACGATAGTCTGATCGTCTCTTTCAGCACCGTTTGTTATCAATCAAAATGAGCACAAAGTTCCTCTCCGCTGCCGTCATTGCCATTGCCTCCGTTGTGAAAGCCCAAGCGCCTTCCGTTGCGTCCGAGCCCCGCCCGGTGACGCCTCTGAAGGCTTCGAGCGTGGAGCAGACCATCAAAAGTTTCCAGCTTGCGGAAGGATACCGCATCGAGAAGGTGATTGCAGAGCCCGAGGTGAAGGAGCCCGTGTCCATTGCATTTGATGGAGACGGCAGGATGTTTGTTGCGGAGATGCGGACGTACATGCAGGACGCCGACGGTACCGACGAGCATGCTCCAACCAGCCGAGTCTCGTTGCACTGGAGCAGCAAGAAGGACGGTGTTTTTGACAAGCACTCAGTGTTTTTGGATGGACTGCTTTTGCCTCGGATGATCCTGCCTCTCGGCAAAGGCGAGCTGCTGGTCAACGAAACCGATACGCTCGATATCTTTCTCTATAAGGACACAGATGGTGACGGCGTTTCGGATCAGAAGACGCTTTGGTTCGAGGGCGGGCCGCGCGGTGGAAACATGGAGCACCAGCAGAGCGGGCTGATCTGGGGATTGGACAACTGGATGTACGCGACCTACAGCGCGTTTCGTTTGAAGTGGCAGCCCAACGGCCAGCCGCCGCTGAAGGAGCCCACGCCGGGTAACGGCGGTCAGTGGGGGCTCACACAGGATGATTATGGAAAGCCCTGGTTTGTGAACGCGGGCGGCGAACGCGGGCCGCTGAATTTCCAAACGCACATCGTTTACGGGGGATTTAATCTCAAGGACCAGTTCTCGCCTGATTTTGCAGAGGTATATCCGGTGGTGGGCTTGGCCGATGTGCAGGGGGGTGACAAGAGATTCAGGGCGGAGGATCGCACGCTGAATCACTTCACGGCGACATGCGGTGCGGAGGTGTTTCGAGGCGACCGGTTGCCGCAGGACTTGCGCGGAGACCTGCTGTTTTCTGAGCCGGTGGGAAGGTTGATTCGGCGCACAAAAATCCAAGTCAAAGATGGACTCACGTATCTCAGCAACGCGTGCGATAAATCGGAATTCATCCGCTCGAGCGATCCATTTTTCCGTGCGGTGAACATGAACACAGCGCCGGACGGAACGTTGTTCATCACCGACATGTACCGCGGGATCATTCAAGAGGGAAACTGGGTGAAGGAAGGCTCTTACCTGCGCAGTGTGATTAAACAATACGCGTTAGACAAAGTCGCGGCGAATGGACGCATCTGGCGGTTGGCGCACAGGGATTTTACTCCAGGCCCTCAGCCTTCGATGTATTCGGATTCAACAGCAAAGCTTGTGGAGCACTTGTCGCATCCTAACGGCTGGTGGAGGGACATGGCGCAACGTCAGTTAGTGTTGAGGCAGGACAAGTCCGTGGTGCCGGCGCTCGTGAAACTCGCGACGGGGGCAACGGACAACTCGCTTGCTCGACTTCATGCGATGTGGACGCTTGAGGGGCTCGATGCTCTCGATGCACCGACAGTGCGCCGCGGTCTTAGCGCAAAGGAGCCGGAAGTCCGGAGCGCGGCGATCCGCGCGAGCGAGACATTGTTTAAAAAAGGCGATGCAGCGCTCGCCGAGGATTATGTGCGGCTGGCCGCAGATGCCGACGCGACTGTCGCGATTCAGGCGATGTGTACGATGCGACTGCTTGCAGTGCCCGCTTCGAAGAGCGTCGTGCAGAACTGCGCGCTCGGAAAGATGGGCGGCGCGGGGATGAAGGAGATTGCGAAGATGATGATGGCTCCGCCGCGTACTTGGGGTAAGGAATTCAATGGCGCGCAGGTGAGCTTGCTGCAGAAGGGCGACGCGATCTTTGGCGAGCTGTGCTTTGCCTGCCACAATCTTGACGGACGCGGCACGCCGCTAGACGGCAAGGACGGTGTCACGCTTGCGCCGCCGCTCGCTGGTTCGCAAACTGTGAACGGCCCCAAAGACGCGTTTATCGCTGTCCTTCTGAAGGGCATTGGCGGCCCCATCAACGGCAAGACCTACGAGTCGCAGATGGTGCCGATGGAGTCCAATAACGACGAGTGGATCGCGGCGGTCGGGTCTTATGTTCGGAACAGTTTCGGAAACAAATCCTCCACTCTCACCAAGGAGGAAGTTGCGAAGGTTCGCAAGGATATCGCGGCTCGCTCCACGCCGTGGACGGCGGATGAGCTTCGGGCGTTTGGGCCTCCGACCGTTGCGAACCGCGGGCAGTGGAAGCTCAACGCGAGTCACAACGCGGCGAGCGTGGCGAAGGCAGTCGATGGGGTGATGGAGACCCGCTACGACACCCGCACGCCACAGGTGCCGGGAATGTGGGTGGAAGTGGAACTCCCGCAGCTCACCGAGGTGAGTGGGATCCGCTTGGAGCATGGTTCGTCCGGAGGCGATTATCCTCGTGGCTACCTTGTGCAGTCCAGCGAGGACGGCTCCAACTGGAAGGATGTCAGTTCGGGTGA
>CAMDSZ010000363.1 GCA_945906945.1 Akkermansia muciniphila | reverse complement strand
GGACACCCAGCGCGCGCTGGTCAACCAACTCGAGGCCACGCTCAGGGCCAATGACGCAGCAATCGAAGCCGCAAAAGTGCAGCTTAACTACGCGACCATCCGCTCGCCAATCTCAGGCCGCACTGGAATACGCCTGCTCGACGCGGGCAACGTGGTGCGCGCGACCGATGCCGCCGGACTGGTGGTTATCACGCAGATGAAGCCGATCACCGTCCTGTTCACACTCTCCGAGCAACATCTGCCGCTCATCCAAGAGGAGGCCAAAAACGGCAAACTGCCAGTCTTCGCGCTGGACCGCGGCAACAGCACGCGGATCGCCACCGGCGAACTGACGGTGATCGACAACCAGATCGACTCCACCACCGGCACCATCCGGCTCAAGGCGACCTTCCCCAACGCGGACCTGAAACTATGGCCGGGCCAGTTCATCAACGTGCGCCTGCAGGTATCCGTGCGCAAGGACGCGCTGACCGTTCCTGCTTCGGTCGTGCAGCGCGGCCCTAGCGGTACCTACGCTTACCTGGTCACCCCAGGACAGACCGCCGAAATGCGTCCGCTCGTTGTCGATCGCATCGAGGAGGGCATGGCTGTGATCACCTCAGGACTGCAGGCGGGCGACAAGGTGATCACCGACGGCCACTACCGTGTCCAGCCTGGCGCGAAACTGAAGATCCCCGAGGCCGGAAGCGCATCGGAACCCGCGCGCAGACGCTCCGCTGAGGCGGCGGGCCACTCCAAACCGTAACCCCTAGCCCGACCGCCCACTCCCGCCGCTGTGAACATTTCCGAAGGATTCATCCGCCGTCCGGTCGCCACCGGACTGCTGATGCTCGCGCTCATCCTGCTCGGAGGTCTGGGATACAAAATGCTCCCGGTCTCGGCGCTGCCGACCGTGGATTTTCCGACCATCGAAGTGCGCGCAGATTACCCCGGGGCGAGTCCCGAAGTGATGGCCTCATCGGTCACCACACCTCTGGAGCGCCAGTTCGGGCAGATCAGCGGGCTGGCTTCGATGACCTCCACAAGCTCATTCGGACACACGAGCGTCACGCTCCAATTCGAACTTGAGCGCGACATTGATTCCGCCGCCCAGGATGTGCAGGCCGCCATCAACACTGCCGCTGGCGTCCTGCCGCGTTCAATGCCGAATCCACCGGTCTTCAGCAAGGTCAACCCAGCGGACCCGCCCATTATCACCCTCGTAGTGGACTCCGACACTCTTCCGCTTGGACAGGTCAACGACTTCGCGGACACCGTTCTTTCGCAAAAACTCAGCCAGGTCTACGGCGTGGGGCTGGTTTCCATTCAGGGCAACCAAAAGCCAGCCATCCGCGTGCGCGTGAACCCGAGCGCACTCGCTAATCTAGAGCTGAGTTTAGAAGACGTGCGCACCGCAATCCTCAACTCCAACCTCAACGCCCCAAAGGGCAGCTTCGACGGAAAACGCCAGTCCTACGCCATCAGCACCAACGACCAGATCGTCACCGCCGAAGGCTTCAAGTCGCTGATCATCGCGTACAAAAACGGATCCCCGGTCAGAATCTCCGACGTCGGCGAAGTCGTGGACGGCGTTGAAAACAACCGCCAGGGTGCCTGGGTCAATGGCAAGACCGCCGTGCTCATCGATGTGCAACGGCAGCCCGGCGCGAACATCATCGAAACCGCCAACCGCATCAAAGAACTGCTTCCTCTAATCAAGGCAACGCTTCCACCTTCGGTGCGGATCTCGATCTTTTCAGACCGCACCGAAACCATCCGCGCCTCCGTGCACGACGTGGAGTTCACTCTTGTGATCACCATCGGGCTTGTGGTGATGGTGATTTTTATTTTCCTGCGAAAACTCTGGGCCACCGTCATCCCAAGCGTGGCTGTCCCGATCGCGATCATCGGCACCTTCGGCGTCATGAAGCTCGGCGGCTACAGCCTGGACAACCTCTCACTGATGGCGCTCACGATCTGCACCGGCTTTGTGGTGGATGACGCAATCGTCATGATCGAAAACATCGTGCGCTTCATCGAGGCGGGAGACCCGCCGTTTGAAGCGGCGCTCAAGGGGGCGCGCCAGATTGGATTCACGGTCATCTCACTTTCCCTCTCCCTCATCGCCGTATTCATCCCCCTGCTCTTTATGACGGGCATCGTGGGCCGTCTCTTCCGCGAGTTTGCCATCGTACTCAGCATCGCGGTGATTCTGTCAGCCGTCGTCTCGCTCACCCTGACTCCGATGATGTGCGCAAGGCTGCTGCGACCGGAATCCGAATCCGACCACGGGGCGCTGTTCCGGATGACGGAACGCTGGTTTGAAGGACTGCGGAGCTGGTACGAATCGGGGCTCAAATGGGTGCTGCGGCATCAGGGCTTCACGCTGCTGGTGACCTTCGCGACGCTTGCTGCCACCGTCTGGCTGTACATTCTCATTCCAAAGGGACTCCTGCCCCTGCAGGACACGGGCTTGATCCTCGGCGTGACCGATGCCGAGCAGAGCATTTCCTTCAAGTCCATGACGGAGCGGCAGGCCGCAGTGGCGTCCGCCGTGAGCAAAGATCCCGACGTGAAAAGCGTTGCCTCTTTTGTGGGCACCGGCGCGGTGAATGCGACGCTTAACACCGGAAGGCTCTACATCCATTTAAAGCCGCGAAACGAGCGCGGTGCTTCGGCGCAGAAAATCATGGAAAGGCTGCGAGTAGCGGTCGAGGAAGTGCCGGGCATTTCGCTTTTCATGCAGGCGGTTCAGGACGTGCAAATCGATAGCAGACCGAGTCGCACCCAGTACCAGCTCACGCTCCAGGACCCCGACGAGGAGGAATTGGAGTTCTGGTCCGCACAATTGCGGGATGAACTGTCCAAAAGCCCCGTGCTTGCCGACGTCGCCACGGACCAACAGTCCGGCGGGCTACAGCTCAAGGTGGAGATCGACCGGGACAAGGCCTCGCGCTTCAACGTGCGCACCCAGGCCATCGACGAAACGCTTTACGACGCTTTTGGCCAGAGGCAGGTCTCCTCGATCTTCACGCAGCTCAACCAGTACCGCGTGATTCTCGAGGCGCTTCCAAGCTTCCAGATCGGTCCCGAGGCGCTCGAGAAAATCCACGTAAAATCCACCACCGGCCAGCTCGTGCCCATCAGCAACTTTGTTTCTGTACGCACCGTGCCTGCGCCCCTCGCCATCCACCACCAAGGCCAGTTCGCGGCAGCCACGCTTTCCTTCAACCTCGCGCCGCGCCGCTCCCTGAGCGAGGCGGTGGTGGAGATCGACGCCGCCAAAACGCGGATCGGGCTCCCACCGTCCGTTGCGACGCAATACGTGGGAAGCGCGGCAGAATTTGGAGCGACACTCAAAAGCGCGCCGCTCTTGCTGCTCGCGGCGATCGTGGTGATCTACATCGTGCTGGGGATTTTGTACGAAAGTTATATTCACCCCATCACCATCCTCTCCTCCCTGCCCTCGGCCGGCGTGGGGGCGCTAGTCGCGCTGATGCTTGCCAAAATGGACCTGTCGCTCATCGCGCTCATCGGGATCATCCTGCTCATCGGTATCGTGAAGAAAAACGCGATCATGATGATCGACTTCGCGCTGGAAGCGGAGCGGGATCATGGGATGGAGCCGCGCGAATCCATCTACCAGGCGTGCCTGCTGAGATTTCGCCCGATCCTGATGACCACCATGGCGGCGCTTCTCGGGGCGCTCCCCCTCGCGCTCGAGGACGGCACGGGCTCGGAATTGAGAAAACCGCTTGGAATCACGATCATCGGGGGACTTCTTGTGTCCCAATTCCTGACGCTCTACACGACCCCCGTCATTTATCTGGCGATGGACCGGGTTTCGCGTTGGGTGCGTAAACTTTTCCCGCGAGAAACATGAACGTTTCCGAGCCATTCATCCGGCGGCCCGTAGCAACCACGCTGCTCTCGCTCGGGGCGCTGTTGCTCGGGATGGTGGCGTATGGTCTGCTACCCGTGGCGCCGCTTCCGAGGGTGGAGTTTCCCGTGGTCCAGGTCTCGGCAAGCCTGCCCGGCGCCGATCCCGCGACCATGGCCTCGAGCGTGGCAACCCCGCTTGAGCGGCGGTTG
>CAMDSZ010000362.1 GCA_945906945.1 Akkermansia muciniphila | reverse complement strand
GTGCGCTACTTTCGCTCTGTTCGACTGATACCTTTCTTCTTCCAATGACAACAAGACGACATTTTCTGGCAGGGCTTTCCACTGCGACTCTCAGCCTTTGGACCGAGCGGTTGAGCGCCGCTCCTGCGAAGGTAGATTTGATTATTGGGCACGGAGCCCACCGGTACAGGGTTCACAAGGATTGGGTTCCGCCGGGGCAGGGGAGAAACCATCCCATTCTCAACTGTCATGAAATGGTTCAGGTGCGCGATGGCAGACTTTTTATGATCGGCGACCACTCTAACAACCAAATGCTCGTGTACCGGCCCGACGGCACAATCATTGAATCGTGGGGCTCAGTGTGGCCTGGAGGGCATGGATTGACGAGGGTTGATGAGAATGGGCAGGAGTTTCTGTTCGTGACGGATTCCGGTCTATGGAAGTCAGGCGGAGGCGCGTTTCGACAGACGGGCCGCGTGGCTAAAGTGGATTTGGCGGGACGCGAGATTTTTTCAATCAGCCATCCTGCATCCGTCGGGGCCTATGAGCCCTCGATGTTTTTTAATCCGACCGAGGTTGCGGTTGCTCCAAACGGGGACATTTATGTTGCCGACGGTTACGGTTCTAATTTTGTGCTGCGTTATGATCAGAATGGTAAATTCATTTCCCGGTTTGGGGGCAAGGACGGCGTGCCGACTGCGCAGCGTTTAAACAGCGCGCACGGAATCGCCATCGACACGCGCCGCGGGGTTGATCAAGCAACATTGTTGGTGACTTCTCGGGCGGATAACTGCTTTTTGCGTTTCACCTTGGAGGGTCAGTATGTGGAGACGATTCCAACTCCCGGTGCCTTCGTTTGCCGCCCTGTGATTGCCGGTAAGGAATTGTATGCGGGGGCCTGCTGGTCAAAGGATGCCGCGGGCAAATTTCTTCCCATGGCTGCCGGGTTCGTTGTTGTCTTGGACGAAAAAGACAAGGTTGTCGCAGCGCCCGGCGCAAACCTGCCCGTGTACGAAGATGGAAAACTCAAGCCGCTGCTGCGGCTTGAAGATGTTTTCGAGCACGCGCATGACGTCTGCGTGCTTGAGAACGGTGATTTGATCGTTTGCCAGTGGAACGCTTTTCAGACCTACCCGATTCGTCTTGAGCGGATCTGACGCTCATCACTCCGGTGCTCCTGCGGTCCTGCCGCGCCGGATTCGTCCGAAGCCCTTCACTGAGCCGCGTGCCATGCGAAGAAGACCCTGGTATCGCTCTTAGGAGCCGGCAGAGGCCGGCGCGGGTAGAACAAGCGCCGTGCTCGCTGGTGGCGTCCGCGCGTGATCAGTGCAATACCGCATTGGCAGGGAGTAGGGACTTGAAGCGGTTTTTGTCGGTGGCCTTCATGTAGGCTTCTTCTGCGGTTACGATTCCTTCCTTGAGCGCATCGTGGATGGCGTCGTCCATGAATTGCATCCCCTCAGATTTTCCGCCCACGATCACGTCTTGTAATTTCTGCGTGGCACCTTCGCGAATAATTGCGCTGGCGGCAGGGGTGACGATGAGGATCTCGTTGATCGCTTTTCGTCCGCGTCCATCCGCTTTTTTCATCAACAACTGCGCGACAACGCCGCGGAGTGAATTCGAGAGCATGGTGCGCACCTGTGACTGTTGATCAGAAGGAAAAACGTCGATGAGACGGTCAACCGTTTTGCGGGCGTTGTTGGTGTGAAGCGTTCCGAAGACGAGCAACCCGGTTTCGGCGGCGGTGAGTGCAAGGCTGATGGTTTCGAGGTCTCGCATTTCGCCCACGAGCACAATGTCCGCGTCTTCACGTAGCGCAGCTTTCAGCGCCACAGGGAAACTCGGGGTGTGGTCGTGCACCTCGCGCTGGCTTAAGACCGAGCGTTTGTTCGGGTGCACGAATTCGATTGGTTCTTCGATGGTCACGATGTGACGCGAGTAGTTGGTGTTGATGTAGTCAATCAACGCCGCGAGCGTGGTTGATTTCCCCGAGCCAGTGGGGCCCGTCACCAAAACAATGCCGCCCCGGAGCTTGCCGAACTCTTTGATGATCTCCGGAACGCCCAGTTGTTCAAGGGTCAGGATTTTAGTGGGAATGATACGGAACACGCAGCCCAGTCCGTTCGCCTGCTTGAGATAGTTGCAGCGAAAGCGCGATGTCTCGTCCATCTGATAGGCGAAGTCTAGGTCGCCGATTTCCAGATAGCGCGCCCAGCGTTCCGGGCCGCTGATTTCACTCATCATGTAGGCCATTTCCTCGTATGTGAGCGCTTCCTCGCGAATCGGGACGACCGAACCGTGTTGGCGGATTTTTGGCGGGGAGCCTTCCGCCATGTGAAGATCCGAACCGCCCGAGCTGACGAGGACTTGGAAAAACTGGTCGATGTATGCCATGGGATAGGAGGGTAGAAAAGGGGTTGAAAGCGATTTGCTTTTGAAGCGGTTAGCGGCCGACGAATTTCTTAAATAGCGATTTTTGTTCGCAGCGCGCGTAGGCTTCGTCGCCGCTGATGAGACCCGCTTCGACCAGTTCCATGATCGAGTCGTCCATGAGCTTCATGCCAGCTTTGCGGCCCGTCTGGATCACGCCCGGGAGCATGAACGTTTTTCCGTCGCGGATCAGGTTGCCGACTGCCGAATTGTTGGTGAGCACCTCGAGTGCGAGCACTCGGCCTGTGCCGTCTTTGCGAGGGATGAGTTGCTGTGAGATAATGCCGCGCAGCGATTCAGACACCATCACTCGAATCTGGTCCCGCTGGTCGGACGGAAATACGTCCAGAACGCGGTCAAGTGTTCGTGCTGCGTTGCCAGTGGTGAGGGTTCCTAAGACCAAGTGACCCGTTTCGGAGGCGGAAATCGCGAGCTGGATGGTCTCCAAATCACGCATTTCACCGACCATGATCACATCCGGGTCTTCACGCAGCGCGCCGCGCAGCGCGGCTGCAAAGCTTTTCGTATGAGTGCCAACCTCCCGCTGCGTCACATGACAGCCAGCCGAGGGGATGCGGTATTCAATGGGGTCCTCCAGCGTGATGATGTGGTCGCCTCGGTTCTGGTTAATCTCTTCAACAAGGGCTGCGAGCGTGGTGGATTTTCCTGAACCCACGGGGCCGGTGACTAGGACGAGGCCATTGTGGTACTGAGTGAGGGATTTGAGCGATTCGGGCAGGCCGAGGTCGGCGATTGTCCGGAGCTTGTTGTAGATGATGCGGAAGACCAAATCCGTTCCGAGCCGCTGTTTGACCACCGAGGTTCTGAACCGCCCGTAGGCGGCTTCGTAGGCGAAATCGATGTCGCCTCGTCCCGATACCTGGGCGGCTTGGTCCGGGGTCAGGAAGCTCAGCGCGATCATCCACGTGTGCTCGGCTTGCAGCGGCTCCGCGTCTGGGAACATGGGCTCTAGGTTGCCGTTGCGACGCCATGTGGGTGCGGCGCCGGTGCAGAGGTGGACGTCGGACGCCTCGGCCGATTGAGCGTACTGCAGGAACTGATCAATGTGGTAGAGCTGGGTGCCGTTGTAGGTGTAAGGGGTGGCGGCGGGCGCTTCGGCCACGGGTGCTGAGGTCTCGTCCATAGGGTTGATTGAAAGGGGTGCGTCTTAAGGGATCGGCTGGAAGCGGGTATTTCTTAGGGGAATGGCTCAAGGGAGGGTGAGGCAGGATACGCAAATCGGGAGTTTTCCGGATGGCAATCAATAGGCGGGGTTTGGCGGGGGGAGCGCAAGCGAAATTCCCAGTGGCGCCCCGACTGTTCTGGGGCTACCGGTAGGGAGGCGTTGGAGCGGCGGCAAACCAGAGGTTCTTCGGGGCTTTAGGCGGCCGCCTTCCCAAGTTTACGGGCGTCGAACCGATTTGGGCTAGGCGCTTCTCTTACGGCGCCACTTGTCGTCTTCCCGATTTTAAGATTCACTGCACACTTAGTTTCTCAGGAAACCCATAGCCGCTCCAGCAATGTCCAACACTTCCTCCGGTTCCGATTCGACTCGGCTGTCCTCCCCCGATCCCAAAACTTTGCGTGCGGGTGACCGGATTGCCGATGTTTATGTTCTAAAGAGCGTCCTGCATTCCGAGGAGTCCGAACCTACGGTTTGGCTAGC
>CAMDSZ010000361.1 GCA_945906945.1 Akkermansia muciniphila | reverse complement strand
TGATGCGCAATTAGTTTTACTGGGTAATTTGGGGCCAGTAGTGCGCAAAATTTGATCCTATCTCAGCTTGGCTGAGCTAAAAGGCAGGAGCGGCTTGGTTTTAGAAGCGAGTTGCGCAGAAAGTATTAACTGCGATCTGTTGCGGCCCTGACGCCTGTCGGCGCTGTCCGGTCGCCGCGACGCTTCAATAAGATGGAGGGAGTCGATCTTTCGTCAGGCCGATGGAAGAGCCACCTCTGGAGAAACATCTGCGGTGTAGTCGACCCCGGAAAGGCCGAAGCCAAAGAGGCGTAAAAACTCTTCCCGATATCCCTGAATATCTGAGCACTGCGGAAGATTTTCAGTTGTGACGGAAGGCCAAAGGGCTGCGACCTCGGATTGGACATCAGCAAGCATCTCCCAGTCATCCATGCGGATACGGCTGGCCTCGTCGAGTTGGGCTGAGGCCCCGTTGTAGAGGCGGTCGGCGAATAGACGTTGGATTTGCTCGATGCATCCTTCGTGCAACCCTTTTTGCTTCATCACCTTGTATAGTAGGGAAATGTAAAGTGGAACCACCGGAATAGCGCTGCTGGCCTGGGTGACCAGGGCTTTGTTTACCGACACAAAGGCACCGCCGCCTGATGGTGAGAGTTTTTGGTGAAGTTTTCGGGCGGTTGCCTCCAGATCCTCCTTCGCACGGCCGATAGTGCCGTTGCGGTAGATCGCCCATGTCAGGTCCGGCCCGATGTAGGAGTAGGCAACCGTTTTGGCGCCCTCTGCAAGTGCGCCGCCCTTCTCGAGCGCATCGATCCACATTTCCCAGTCCTCTCCTCCCATGACTTGGACGGTGTCACTGATCTCCTGTTCACTCGCAGGTTCGATGGAGATATCCGTCACGAGCCCTTTGTCAGTATCAACCGTCTTTGCTGTAAATGTTTTTTCAACGGGCTTGAGGACGGATTTGTAGGTTTCTCCCGTTTTGGGATGCGTGCGGCGCGGTGAAGCCAGGCTGTAAACAACCAGATCAACAGTCCCCAGGTCCTTCCGAATGAGCTCTACGGTTCGATCCTTGATCTCGCTGGAGAATGCATCGCCATTGATGCTTTTTGCGTAAAGTCCCACTGCATTCGCTGCTCGCTCAAACGCGCAGCTGTTGTACCAACCGGCGCTTGCGGGCTTCCCGTTTTCCGAGGGGCGCTCAAAGAATACGCCAACGGTAGCGGCCCTCCCAGCGAAGGCCGGGACGATGCGGGACGCGAGTCCGTAGCCAGTGGAAGCGCCGATCACTAGAACGCGTTTTGGCATCTCCCTCAGGTTTGCCTTGGTGCGCACATAATCGATTTGTTGCTGAACATGTGCATCGCATCCTTCCGGATGGGCGGTGACGCAAATGAATCCACGGATTTTTGGTTGAATGATCATGATGAGGATGCGGCTCGGTATGGGTGAGAGTAGCTGATGGTGGCGGGATCGCGTGTTTGCTGCTCTTTTGAGAGTAGCTTGGCAGGCGCGGCTTTCATAACCTGTCCGTCAGTTGGCCTTCGCAAGATCGTAGCAGCGAACCCCCTGACGATGTCGAACAAACAGTTTGCCATCGCCAATGCTTGGAGAAGGAACCCAGAGAGCGCGAATGGTCGCTTTGCCAAGTTCAACGCGGTCTTCAGGCGTCGCTTTTACCATGGTCAGGGTGTTGCCATTGTTAGTCACCACAAAGATTTTTCCGTCCGCCATCACGGGCGACGTGATCGAGGATGAGATCTTCTGGGTCCATGCAATTTTGCCGCTTGAGAGGTTTACGCACCGGTGTTCGTTGTCTTCAAAAAGGTAGGCGTGGCCGCCATGAATTACGGGGCTGGACTGGGAGCGCCGGGCGTCGGTTGGGTGGTTCCAAAGTTGATTTGCGCCTGCAGCTGAAATCTTGTACCCGGCGAAGCCAATACTGTCTTTGGAGGACAAAACGGCTGCGAAGTCGCCTTGAATTGCCGGAGTGGAATCACCGCCGCCGGGGATGCTCCACACTACTTTGCCGGTCGCTGGATCGACTCCTGCAAGCTCGCTGCGGCTGTTGCAGACTATGAGCTTTGCCTCGGCATCTTGCCATAGGGCGGGGGATGCGTTGCTTCCCGTCACGGCGGCTTGCTCCCATAGTTGCCTTCCTGTTTCAGCGTCAAAAGCGGTGAGTTTGCCAGCCTGCGCAAACACGACACCCTCGACGACCAGCGGTGAAGAGCCGGGGGCTTTGCTAGAGAGAGGCTGGGACCACTGCAGTTTTCCCGTCTCAGCGTTAACCGCGTACAAGTGGGTGCTTCCCATGGCAAATACAAAGCCTCCCGCCACACATGGAGTGCTCGAGCAGTTGCGTCCTTTGGGCTCGCCTGGAGCGCGGGTCATCCAAATTGTTTTGCCAGAACTTGCATCGAGACAAATGACTGTATCCTCCGCGACGCGCTTGGAGGCAGGCACCGCGTCAAGCACCGCCTGTTTGACGTGGTCTGCGAAGCCCTGAGAGTTCACCCAGATTTCAAACTCAGACTGCGAAGCAAAAGGTTTTTCAATGCGAGACTTCAGCTTTTCATAATCATCGAGCGGGATCGCAAGCTTGCCTTTTTTGAAACGGCTGCTCACCCAGCCCCCGAGTAGTTCCCGCTTTTTTCTGTCCAAGTTCTCTTGAAGAAACTTCTCAATAAACTCTTCAAGTTTCGCGCCTCTGAGGGTGGGGGAGAGTGATTCGCGGGTCGACTCGACCTTCTCAATAAGCTCCTTTCCCAGTGCGCTGGGGCTTTGGTGCCCTAAGCGCACTCGCATAATCAATTCAGTGATTGTGCGCGTCTCGCTGGGCTCGTCCCGGTGCCATACGACCGACAAGTAAACGCGCCCATCGGCCAACACTGCACTCCCATGCCCGCCGTCGTCATCGCTGGGGATAGGGTCGCTTTCCCACAAGGTTCGCGGGCCATCGGCAGTCCATGAATCAGCAAGGGCAGGTCCTGAATGCAGTGCACCGTTTCGGGCGGGGCCTCTCCATTGGGGCCAGTCTGCAGGCGCCGAGTGCGCGATCGATGCCGTGCACAGCATGATTAAAAAATTTGGGGGTGATAATTTAGACATCGGAGTTGCGTGGTTTTGGACTGGGTCTTCCAGTCGGGCGTTCAGCTATTAGCAGTACAGCCCCGAAGAACGAACTGCATATTTGCCGGTTTTACCTCGCCGCCACTCGGTTCCGATCCGAGCGATCGATCGGCCGAGGGGCCGGAATTGCCTCGACCCTGGTGCGCGGACCACGCGGGAGTAGTCTTTTGCTAAGGTTTTGTGGTGCTCTCCGTTATCAGGGGATACTCTTTTGATTGAAACCCCATGAAATGCCACCCAATACAACTCGCGATTCTCGCTTTCGCCGCCATCGGCGGGCCTATCTTTGCTCAAAGCCCCCTCTCGGAAGAGGAAAGGGGGTCGGGCTTCACGTCAATTTTTGATGGGTCGAGTTTGGACGGTTGGCAGCAAAAAGGAAACTGGGTGGTCGAGGATGGTGCTATTTTCAGGAAGGAGAATGGCGGGAGTCTTGTATTCAAAAAGATGCCCATTCCCAATGACTTCGAGTTGCGTTTTGAATGGAAAATCTCTGGGAAGGGCAACAGCGGTGTCTACTACCGCCCGGGCCAGTACGAGTATCAAGTGCTTGATAACAGCCAGCATCCGGATGGACGAAACCCGCGCACAAGCGCGGCGTCGCTTTACTTTTGTATGCCTCCCGCAAAGGATTTCACCAAACCGATCGGTGAATGGAACCAAGGCAGGATTGTCTGTAAAGGAACTGTCATTCAGCACTGGCTCAACGGGCAGAAGGCTGTCGATTTCGATTACTCGGATCCGCGTTGGGAAAAAGAGGTCGAACTGCTCCGCGTCCGAGGAGGCGACCTAAACGCCCGTGGCTCGTTCCTCTCGCTCCAGGATCATGGCGATCTGGTGTGGTACAGGGCCATTCGCATTCGCGAGATTCAAGCTGCAGATACGGTGACGACCGGTAACATTGCGCCTGCCGTGGTACCTGAGGAAATGCTGGAAAAAGAAAAAAAATTCATCGAATCCAAGCAAGGGACTGGCGGGAAAGC
>CAMDSZ010000360.1 GCA_945906945.1 Akkermansia muciniphila | reverse complement strand
GAAGTGGACCCATCCAAGACCGCTCCCGTCACCTTCTGCGCGAAACCACCCTTGATAACCGCAGACTATCTTTCCTTCCAAAGACGATGTGTCCGCTGCACGCCCATTCGTGGCGATGATGAACGCGAGCAGTAAGCCGACAAAAAGTTTCATGGTGTTCACAATGAAAGCATGAAACCGGGCAGGCAAGGCGTTGTCTTTCGCGAAAAAGGCGGCATGGCGCGTGGCTCGGACTCAACTCGGTGTTCTTGTCTGGCGGGGGCGGCTTTTAGAGTGCCGAACAGAGGGACCCAGAAGGATGACGGCGCTCAAGTCTTGGCTTTTGGTGCCTTTTGGATCGGAATTTTTGCTGTGCGATCGTTGCCCAGCAGGGGGCAGTCTGATACACCTCAACAACTTTGCCCATGCCCCGCGATAACTCCATCCACAAGATTTTACTAATTGGTTCTGGCCCGATTGTGATCGGTCAGGGCTGCGAATTCGACTACTCCGGAGTCCAAGCGTGTAAGGCGCTGAAGGAAGAAGGATACGAAGTGGTCCTCATCAATTCGAACCCGGCGACGATCATGACGGATCCCGAGTTCGCTCCGCGCACTTACATCGAGCCGATCACCCCCGAGGTGGTTACGAAGATTATCGAGCGGGAAAAACCCGATGCGCTCCTGCCCACTTTGGGCGGGCAAACGGCGTTGAACTGCGCGATGGCGCTGGTGGCCGCAGGTGTGCTCGAAAAGCACCGGGTGCGAATGATCGGCGCAAAGGCGGAGGCGATCCACATGGGCGAGGATCGGCAGGCGTTCAAGGAGGCAATGGCGCGGATAGGGCTCGAGGTGGCGCGTTCGGTCACCGTTCACTCAATGGAGGATGCGCGGAAAGCTGCGCTGGAGTTGGGGACTTTCCCGCTGGTGATACGGCCCGCGTTCACGCTCGGGGGTATGGGCGGCGGAATCGCTTACAATCGAGAGGAATATGAGTCGATCGTGACTCGCGGGCTGGACCTTTCACCGGTCACCGAGGTGTTGGTTGAGGAAAGTCTTCTGGGGTGGAAGGAGTTCGAAATGGAGGTGATGCGGGATCACGCCGACAATTGCGTGATTGTTTGTTCCATTGAAAACCTGGATCCGATGGGCGTGCATACCGGCGACTCTATCACCGTGGCTCCGGCTCAAACCCTCACGGACAAGGAGTATCAGAGAATGCGCGATGCTTCGTTCGCGGTCATTCGCGAGATCGGGGTCGAAACAGGCGGCTCGAACATTCAGTTCTGCGTCCACCCGGATAACGGGCGCATGATCGTGATTGAGATGAATCCGCGAGTCTCGAGATCTTCTGCTCTGGCTTCAAAGGCAACAGGTTTTCCGATTGCAAAAATCGCAGCAAAGCTGGCGGTTGGGTACACGCTCGATGAGGTCAAGAACGACATCACGCGCGAAACGCCGGCGAGCTTTGAGCCTTCTATTGATTACGTTGTCGTTAAACTCCCGAGGTTTACGTTTGAGAAGTTCCCGCAGGCCGACGCGACGCTCACCACGCAGATGAAGAGTGTTGGGGAGGCGATGGCTATCGGCAGAACCTTCAAAGAGGCCATGCAGAAGGCGCTCAGAAGCCTAGAGGTGAAGAGGTTCGGTTTGCTCGGTGACGGGGCAGACCAGGTATTGGATGCGGACACGCTGCGCCGCAGGCTTACTATCCCAAACGCGGAGAGGATCTTCGCGATTGGGCAGGCATTGAAGGGCGGCATGTCGGTGGAGGAGATTTTCCAACTCACAAAAATTGACCGTTGGTTTCTCGAGCACCTCCTGCAGATCGTTAAGGAGGAGTCCGTTCTCGGGGAGTCGCTTGGCTCGGAGGAACGGCTGCGGCGCGCGAAAAAGATGGGGTTCTCTGACCGCCAAATCGCCTTCGCCTGCAAGACCACGGAGATTGAAGTCCGCGGGGCGCGAAAGAAATTCGGTGTGGTGCCGACTTACCGACTGGTAGACACGTGCGCCGCTGAATTCGAGGCTTACACCCCTTACTACTATTCGACCTACGGGGTGGAAAACGAGCGCCGCGAGAGCGGTAAGAAAAAAGTGATTATTCTGGGTGGCGGTCCGAACCGGATCGGACAGGGCATTGAGTTCGACTACTGCTGCGTGCATGCGGCGTTCGCGCTCAAGGAGATGGGATTTGAAACCATCATGGTGAACTCCAATCCAGAGACGGTTTCCACGGATTACGATACGAGTGACAAGCTCTACTTTGAACCTCTTACTCTCGAGGATGTTTTAAATATCTGTGAACAGGAGAAGCCGTGGGGAGTGATCGTGCAGTTCGGGGGGCAGACTCCTTTGAATTTGGCGCACGGCCTCGCGACCGCGGGGGTGCCCATCATCGGAACTTCGCCCAAGAGCATTGAGATTGCGGAGGACCGAAAGTTGTTTTCGGCGATGTTGGATAAACTGGGAATCCGTCAGACGCCGGGTGGAACCGCGACGAATGAATCCGAGGCGGTGGAAGTAGCTGCACGGGTTGGATATCCGGTGCTGGTGCGGCCCTCCTTTGTGCTCGGTGGGCGCGCTATGGAACGCGTTCATTCGGAGTCGGATCTGCGCCGTTACATACGCACTGCGGTGGAGGCGAGTCCGGAGCGCCCAGTGTTGGTGGACCGCTTTTTGGAGGATGCGACCGAGGTGGACGTGGATTGCATTTCCGATGGTGAAATCGTTGTGATTGGGGCGATTATGGAGCACATCGAGGAGGCAGGAATTCACTCGGGCGACAGCGCCTGTGTCATCCCGCCCTTCAGTCTCAGTGATAGCGTAAAGGCGACGATTGCGGACTTCACCAAGCGGATGGCGAAGGAACTTAAAGTGCTGGGGTTGATGAATGTGCAGTTTGCCGTCAAGGACGAGCAGGTATACGTTCTGGAGGTCAACCCGCGGGCGTCCAGGACTGTGCCCTTTGTGTCTAAGGCGATCGGATTCCCTCTGGCCAAGCTTGCGGCCAAGGTGATGGCGGGAGCGAAGTTGAAGGATCTGGGCTTCACTAGCGAGGTGATCCCTAGTCACTTTTGCGTCAAGGAGGCGGTGTTCCCATTTATCAAGTTTCCCGGAGTAGACATTGTGCTTGGGCCGGAAATGCGAAGCACTGGCGAGGTGATGGGAATTGACTGCATAGCGGGGCTTGCTTATGCAAAAGCGCAAATGGCTGCGCAGCCGCCGCTTCCGCAGGCAGGAAATATATTCATGTCGGTGCCCGAAAGGGACAAGGCCCGCGCAGCGGAAATCGCGCGGGGCTTTGCCGAACTCGGGTTCACTCTTTTTGCGACAACAGGAACCGCCGCCGCCCTAAAGGCCGCAAAAATCCCTGTCAACGCGCTCTTTAAGATTGGAGAGGGAAGGCCAAACGCGCTCGATATGGTGAAGAATGGTGAACTTGCGCTGATTATCAACACGCCGAGTGGGAAAGTTGCCCGCGAAGATGAGATCAAGATCCGCTCAACGGCTAGTAGCGCCCGCATTCCAGTGATGACCACTTTGAGGGCCGCCGCAGCGAGTTTGGAAGGAATCCGTGCGATTCGCGAGCATGGGCTCTCAGTGAAGACGCTCCAAGAATTTCACGGCATCTGAGGCTTTGCGCTCCTCTTCAGAAGAGGATGTGAAAAAGCGCGAAGATTTCGTTACGGATGCTTGACGGTTTTGGGAGTGGAGGTATGGTTCGCGGCCCGATCGAGTTCGGCCCTTGTGGCGGGACTGGGTGGGGGTACGCTGGAAACAGCGTTTCGCAGAGGTTTTGCAAAGGGTGTCGAAAAAAATCGATATTTGATGCGAAAGTGGGTTGACCACTACCGGAAGTCTGGTATGGTCCCCAACCCGCCGCGAATAGCGGCACTGTTCTTTGAAAGTTTGGTTCCAAGTCGAGATGCAGTAGCCGGCGTGAAAACGCTGCTAAAAGCAGCCTCGAAAAGGAATAGCTTTGATAGTGGGAAAGCAAAAATTGAATTGTGCGTTATACGTCAAGATATTTGGGTTAAACAAAAGTTAACTTGACCGGTCCGGAAAGACGAAAGCCCGTGAGGCCGTAGTTTACCGGATAATTAAAAAGGTCAGATCGCTTCAAGAG
>CAMDSZ010000359.1 GCA_945906945.1 Akkermansia muciniphila | reverse complement strand
CATAGGTCTCGGTCTCGGATTTTGGATTTACCCGATCCTCTGCGCGGTACTCAGGGACGTCCTTCCCCGCAATGCATCCAGCTCCGTACTGGGCGCGCACAACATTTTTGCGCACTTCATCCGGGGTCATATGACGGAAGCTCCGAACTACTTTCACCTTCTCATCGCGGATACTTTCCGCAGACAGGTCAGTTGGCGGCTCCATCGCAATTAAACACAAAATCTGAGTGAGATGATTCTGCACCATGTCGCGCAGAGCACCTGAGCTGTCGTAGTAAGGCCCACGTCCCTCGACACCCATGGGCTCGGCCGCGGTGATCTGAATATGGTCGATATAGCGGTGGTTCCAGAGCGGCTCAAAAATCGCGTTGGCGAATCGCAGCACCATAATGTTCTGCGCCGTTTCCTTCCCGAGATAGTGGTCGATTCGATAAGTATCCTCCTCATCAAATACCCTCTGCACCTTCTCGTTGAGCTCGTGGGCGGTTTGCCGGTTTTTCCCGAACGGCTTTTCAACGATGACCCTGGCCCAGCACCCCTCCTTCGCAGTCGAAAGACCGAACTGTTGCAATTTGGCCAAAATTCCTTCGAACTCCGCCGGGCTGACACTCAGGTAAAACAAACGGTTGCCGCCGGAGCCGTGTTCCGCGTCGAACCGATCCAGCTTTTTCGCCAGCTCGCGGTAACCCTCTTCATTGCTGAATTCGCTGCAGTGATAATGAATCCGTTTTGAAAACGCATTCCAGATCTCCTCGTTCTTGCCCGAACGCGAAAACTTCGCGACCGCCTCACCCAGTTCCTCGCGGAAGGCTTCGTCTGTTTTTTGGCGCCTTGCAAAGCCGGTGATTTGTGTTGCGGCAGGGAAATCACCGTCGACCTCAACGTTGTAAAGTGCAGGGATGAGCTTGCGATAGGTCAAGTCGCCGGAAGCACCGAATATCACGACATTGCACGGTCTCGGAAGCGGACGGCTCGAAAGTCCCTCGTGCAGTGGATTGGGTTGTGAAGAAGGCATCTGATTGAAAATGTTGAACAGGGCGGACCGTGCGGCTCAGGCTGGCGTTGCAGAATCCTGCTGCCCAGCGGCGGTCGTGCAGGCAATAGTTAGCCGGGAAGTGGGAAGCGCCGCGTTAGGGCGCGGACTTTGTTGCGGACCGCGTGGAGCTTGGTCATGTCCTCACAATGTGAAAGCGCCTCGTGAATGAGGTCGGCGATTTCCATCATTTCCTCCTCCTTCATTCCGCGCGTGGTGACGGCTGGCGTACCAATGCGAATGCCGCCTCCAAGCGTGATCTTCTCGGTGTCAAAGGGGATGCCGTTTTTATTCACGGTGATGCCGGCGTGATCGAGCGCTTCTTGGGCGATCTTGCCGTTGAGTTTTTGCGGACGCAGATCCACTAGCATCACATGATTGTCTGTCCCTCCCGACACAATCCGGTAGCCGTTGTGTGTCATCCGCGCTGAAAGCGCTTTCGCATTCGAAACAATTTGCGCCGCGTAAGTCCTGAAGGAAGGCAGTAGCGCCTCGCGGAAACAAACCGCCTTTGCCGCGATCACATGCTCAAGCGGACCGCCCTGGCAGCCGGGGAAAACCTGCGAATCAACGGCCTTCGCGTACTTTGCTTTGCACAAAATCAAACCGCTCCTTGGACCCCTGAGGCTCTTGTGCGTGGTTGTTGTTACAAAGTCCGCCATCGGTACCGGAGAAGGGTGCGCGCCGCCCGCAACCAATCCTGCGATGTGCGCCATGTCGACAAACAGGTATGCCCCGACCGAATCGGCGATCGCACGCATCCTCTCAAAATCGATGATCCGCGGATACGCGCTGGCTCCCGCGGTGATCATCTTTGGCTTAACCTCTAGGGCCACTTTTGCGAGGGCATCGTAATCAATGCGCTCGTCCTGCTGAGAAACGCCGTAGTGTACGATGTCAAACAGGCGCCCTGAGAAATTCGCCTTGTTCCCGTGCGTGAGATGGCCCCCGTGGGAAAGATCCATGGTGAGAAGGCGATCCCCGGTTTGGAGCACCGCGAAGTAGACCGCCATGTTTGCCTGCGAGCCGGAGTGCGGCTGCACGTTCGCGTGTTCAGCGCCGAAAAGCTCCTTCGCCCGGTCGATCGCAAGCTGCTCTACAACGTCCACGTTCTCGCAGCCCCCGTACCAGCGCTTTCCGGGATATCCTTCGGCGTATTTGTTCGTGAGGCAGGAACCCTGCGCTTCCATCACGGCGCGCGAGGTGAAGTTTTCCGAAGCGATCAACTCGATGTTTTCAAACTGTCGAAGTGCTTCGGCTTGTATCGCAGCAAAGATGTCGGGATCTGCCTCCGCAAGCGAGGCGGTGGATGAAGCGGCGCCGCCAAGGTGGTCGAGCTTTTCAACACGGCGCTCGTGGCGTCCGCCCTCAAATGCTGTTGTGAGAAACGCGTCCAAAATTCTTGGCGCGGCCTCCGCGTCGATGTCCTTCGATCCCATGCAGAGTACGTTGGCGTTGTTGTGCAGACGGGAGAGGCGCGCGTTGTCGGCGTTGTCGACGAGGGCTGCGCGAACGTGCGGGAAGCGGTTTGCCGCGATGCTCATGCCGATTCCGCTCGTGCACATGAGAACGCCGAAATCGGCGCGGCCGGCCGCCACATTGCTGCAGACGGTCTGCGCGAAGTCAGGATAATCGACACTTTCCGCGCTGAATGGACCAAGGTCCTCCACCACGTAGCCGCGGCGGGCGAGGTGTTCGTGCACCGCTTTCTTGAGCGCAATCGCTCCGTGGTCTGAGCCGAGGGTCACGCGAAGCACCCGGGTCGAGCTGGAGGGAGTGGTTGGATCTTGGGTTTGTGAGGAGGCGTCACGCATGGGAGTGGAGTCGATGAAGCGCAGGATCGAGGGGATAGCCTTGCGCAGGGTGTCTCGGGTTTTGATGTAGGATTGGATTCCTTGACCGATCGGGTCCGGAACCTGTGAAGGAAGGGAGGAGTCGAATTCGCAGACCATGTGCATTTTTCGCGCGCAATCCGGGTAGAGGCTCTCCAGTGCGTCACGGTGGCCTGATGTCATGCAGAAGATGTGAGTGGCCTTGGATACCATCGCATCGTTCACCTGGCGCGCACGGTGCTGTTTGAGCGTGAGTTTCAACTGAGCGCAAGCCTCCACGGCCTCGTCGCTGGCAGGTTGGCCGGGTGCGGCGTGTATCCCAGCGGACGAAATCTGCAGATTGCGGCCTTTCGCCGCTTCGCGGAACAGGACCTCCGCCATCGGACTGCGGCAACTGTTGCCAGTACACACAAAGAGAACGTGGGTTGCCGCGGGTTCGTTCATTTGAAAAATTTCGGGAGGTTGGACGTTATTAGGTTGGCGTTATCAAGTCAACGGAGCCCGCCGGAACAGTTTTCCCGCGGGCAAACGAGTTTCTGCGCCAATCTCCGCCACGGGGTTGATTTTTTGGGCGGAAGACTGAAAAGTTAAGCCATGAAATCCTCACTGCTGGCCACCCTGGCGGCCATCGCGACTACTCTGTTTGGAACAGGCTGCACTTCTTTCCGTTTTAATCATGCGTGGCGGGAAGCCGCTCATGGGAATCCCCCGGGAGCCCAGCGCTGGGAGGGCCACTGGGACAGCGATCGGCATGGGAACGGGGGGCGTCTCAGGGCGGTTGTCACCCCGGGCGAGGCCAAAGACCGAGTGAACGCTTTCTTTGAGGCTCGATGGCACGGGTTCACAACGGCTTATGACGTGCCCTTGCGGATAGATAGGCCCCGCAAAGGTGAGCCGACCCTCAGGGGCGAGCATGACCTGCAGTCCTTTTTTGGAGGCGGCAAATACACGTACTTTGGGACGCTCAACGAGGAGGATTTCCGGGCAAGATACGAATCCAGCTATGACACCGGTACGTTTGAGCTGCACAAGCCCAAGAACCCGTGAACTCTCCGGCTTCTCCCGGCATGAACTCGGCGGCAGGCGGCGCGGCGTTCGACGGATCTTTGGCGGCCCCCGCTTGGACGAGTCAGGCTTCAGGCGCGGCGTTCGCGCAAAACCTGTGGCTTGACTAAAATACAGATTCCCATGAAGTTGTAGGGGTCGCCTATGGAGTTTGGAATGCTCATGCTTTTCGGTGTC
>CAMDSZ010000358.1 GCA_945906945.1 Akkermansia muciniphila | reverse complement strand
AATCACGCGAACCGCTGAACAAGAGACTCTGGTCAATCACCCTAGCGCTGCACTTCGACGCCGTGCGACTGGAACTGGTATAGCATCGCTGCGGACGCAACCAAATCAGCATCCGCGTTGGGGCCACACACTCTTTTAGAACAACACATCGCCGGATCGTAGACTTGAATCGACTTCATCCCCCCCCCCTGAAAATTAAAACCCAAACTGAAGCACCTGCCCAAGTTCACCCCCGAGCCTTCAGCCCCCAGACAAACTAAATCGCGGCCGAGCCGAGTTTCGCCTCTCCGACCCTATCAAATTCTGGGGAAACGGTGGGGCTTGGGATCGCCTCCCAAAGCGTGGCGTGGCAAAAGCGAACGCTTTGCGCCCGCATTTTTGACACAATAGTCCTAAAAATCGCAACAGGATGCGTAGCGCGAGAAACACACAGATTCTTAAAATAACAACTTATGAGTTCTCATACTAAATACCGCTTCTCCTTTGGCCCCTGGAACATCAGCGAAGGCGCAGACCCTTTTGGACCGAACGTCCGCGAGTCTTTCCCGCACGAGCAAAAATACGCTCTCTATAAGAAACTAGGGTTCGACGGCGTACAGCTTCACGACGACGACGCCGTGCCGAATCTGGATGCGCTTTCCCCCAACCAAATCCTCCAGAGCGCAACCAATCTCAAAACGGTTCTACAGAACGAAGGGCTGACCCCGGAGTTCGTGGCGCCCAGGTTGTGGTTTTCAGAGCACACCGTCGACGGATGCTACACAGCCAATAGTCCCGCAGACCGGGCCTACGCTTGGGATCGCACGAAGAAGTCGATCGATATTGCACGAGCACTGGATTGCAAAGCCATCGTTTTATGGCTCAGCCGCGAGGGCACTTACATTCGTGAAGCCAAGGACGCGCGACTAGCCTACGAGCGGCTGCTGGCGACGGTAAACGCAATGCTTGAGTACGATAAGAACATCGAGATTTGGATTGAGCCCAAGCCGAACGAGCCCACCGATCAGGCCTACGTGCCAACCATAGGACACGCCATCGCACTGGCATACGCTTCGAGCGACCACAAGCGCGTCAAGGGACTCATTGAAAGCGCCCACGCGATCCTTGCAGGTCTCGACCCGAGCGACGAGATGGCCTTCGCTCTCGCTCACGACAAACTCGGGAGCGTGCATCTCAACGACCAGAGCGGATTAAAGTACGACCAGGATAAAAACTTTGGCGGCGCAAACCTGCGCGCGGCGTTCAACCAGGTGCGCGTGCTGGAGGAAAGCGGATATGGATCCAAGGGCGAGTTTGTGGGTTTGGACGTAAAAGCCATGCGCACTCAGGCGGGCTGCCCGGTGACCGCCCACCTTACCAACAGCCGAAGCCTCTTTTTGACTCTTGTGGAGAAAGTTCGCACGCTGAACCAGACTCTTGTCGCCCAGTACCGCGACGCCCGCGATTACGAGGCGCTTGAACTCTATATACTCCGCCACCTGATGGGACTACGCTAACCGCCCTTCCAACATCTCAAGATGAAATCCGCACGCCTCAATCGCCTCTTTAACGCCAAATCCGGACGCTGCTTCGACGTGGCGGTGGACCATGGCTTTTTCAACCAAGCCAATTTCCTGCAGGGCATCGAATCCATGTCGAAGGTGATCAATACCCTCGTCGACGCCGCACCCGATGCTATCCAGCTCACGGTGGGACAAGCGAGGCACCTGCAATCCATTCCGGGCAAGTCAAAGCCGGCACTGGTATTGCGAACCGACACGGCGAACGTCTACGGCTCGACGCTGCCTGCCACGCGCATCAGCACGATGATTGACGAGCCCATGCTTCAAGCCGTGCGCATGGACGCCGCCTGCGTTTGCGTGAATCTGTTTTTGATCCCAGGCGCTCCCGACGTCTACGCGCAGTGCATCGACAATATCGTCCGCCTCAAAACACAGTCCGACCACTACTCGATGCCGATGATGGTGGAACCTCTCGTATTCCGGCCCAACTCCGAGAAGGGCGGATACGAGGTGGATGGTGACCCCGAGAAAATCGTGCCGCTGGTCAGACAGGCCGTCGAGCTCGGCGCGGACGTGTTAAAGGCGGACCCGACGGATGACCCAACCGTGTACCACAGGGTCGTTGAAACTGCCGGGGGCGTGCCTCTTCTCGTGCGAGGAGGAGGGCGCGTGCCGGATCAGGAACTGCTCGAGCGCACGGGAGTGCTCATCAAGCAGGGCGTGCAGGGGATTGTTTATGGAAGGAACATTATCCAACATCCCAATCCGGCCGGAATCACGCGCGCGCTGATGGCCATGGTTCACGACAATGTCACGGCAACGGACGCGTTGAAGTTAGTCCACGCTTGAGTCGCGCCCTTCCCAAGCCATGCCTCTCAATTCGTCAATCCTTGCAGAGATCGAGGGGATTCTCGGTGCCAAGCGAGTGCTCACTGCGGAGGAAGACATCCTGCCCTACGGCTTCGATGGGACTGCGGCCCTTAAGCAGTCGCCTGGTGCTGTCGTCTTCCCAAGAACGACGACCGAAGTCTCCGCGTGCATGCGGCTGGCCGCACAGCACGGCGTGCCCGTGGTGACCCGCGGCTCCGGCACGGGATTGAGCGGCGGCAGCGTGCCCTTGCCGGATGCGCTCGTGATGTGCCTCGTCGACATGAACTCCATCATCGACGTGGATACGCGCAACCTGACGCTCCGCGCGCAAAGCGGCGTGATCACCCAGCGGATCGACGAGGCGGCGGCTCCGCACGGACTGTTCTATCCGCCCGACCCTGGATCGCTGCGCATCAGCACAATTGGAGGGAATGTCGCAGAGAATTCGGGGGGCCTGCGCGGGCTCAAGTACGGAGTCACGCGGGATTACGTGATGGGGCTTGAGGCGGTACTTGCCGACGGAACCGTCGCGAGGTTCGGCAATGCGTGCGTAAAGGATGTCGCGGGTTATTCCCTCAAAGATCTGTTCATCGGATCCGAGGGAACCCTCGGAATCATCACCGAAGTTTTGCTTAAACTTCTCCCTCGTCCGAAGGCGCGCAAAACGCTCCTAGCGGTCTACGACAGAATGGAGGACGCCGCGGAAACCGTTTCTGCGATCATCGCCGAAAAGATTATTCCGTGCACGCTGGAGTTTCTGGACCGGATGACCATCGGCTGCGTTGAAGCCTACGCGAAGATCGGTCTGCCCACGGATTGCGACGCCCTGCTACTGATGGAAACCGACGGGCATCCGGCGGCCGTGGCCGAAGAGGCGGAGAAGATGAAACAACTGGCGGCAAAACACGGCGCCCGTTCCGTGCGCGCAGCGAGGGACGAGGCAGAGGCGCTGAGTCTGGCTGCAGCGCGGCGAAATGCTTTTTCAGCACTGGCTCGCGTCAAGCCGACTACCATTTTGGAGGACGTCACCGTCCCTCGCAGCGAGCTTGCAAAGATGGTCTCCTTCATCGCCCAGACCGCATCGCGTCTGCAGCTGCAAGTCGGCACTTTCGGGCACATGGGCGATGGCAATCTGCATCCGACATTTCTCACCAATGAAACCGATGCTTCAGAAATGGAGCGGGTCCACGAGGGACTTGAAGCCATCGTAGAAAAGGCGCTCGAACTCGGCGGCACCATCACCGGCGAACACGGCGTGGGTCTTGCGAAGAAACCGTGGTTGCGCAAGCAGCTTGGCGATTCGAGCTACGGACTGCTCAAGCAAATTAAGCAGACTCTCGACCCAAGAGGCCTCCTCAACCCTGGAAAAATTTTCGATTAACCCGTGGCCTCCTCCCTCTCCGAACTGGATTATTCGATTTTGCAACAGTGCATGCATTGCGGCATGTGCCTGCCGACCTGCCCCACCTACGACACCACCAAGAGGGAGCGCAACAGCCCTCGAGGCCGCATCGCCCTCATGCGCAGCGTGGCCGATGGAGCCCTGAAACCTTCGAGCGAATTCGCGGAGGAAATGAGCTATTGCCTGGGCTGCCTTGCTTGCCAGACAGCGTGCCCAGCTGGCGTTCAATACGGGCAGTTGCTGGAGACCGCGAGGGCCGAGGTTGAACACTGGAGACTCAAGGCCTCGCCGATGCGCACCTTCTGGCGGACTTTGACGCTCCGTGTCTTGTTTATG
>CAMDSZ010000357.1 GCA_945906945.1 Akkermansia muciniphila | reverse complement strand
GGGGACATTTGCAGGGGCACCTCACATTTTCACGCCACATCCCACACACACATGTTCTTGAAAGCCGCTAGGAGAACCATTCATCTGTTTTCTTTTTGGCGGCCTCCTTGTGTTCAGGCTTGATGTGCGCCGCAACCATCCCGAGCGCTGCAGCAATTGCCCCCAAATCATCCGTGTAACCGCCAACAGGAATTGCGTCCGGAATCGCATCAATTGGACAGATGAAATACCCAAGTGCACCGACCAAGATCGTCTTAGCCCAAACCGGCGTGTCACTGTCAATCGTGGCGTAGTACATGACCAATGCTTTCTCAATCAGTTCACGCCCTGCCGTCTTGGCAACGCTGGTTGCCTTCTGCCAAAAGGACGACTCTGTAAACTCACTGGAGTAGTCTTTGTCTTCCCTGTGAATCGAAGAGACATCCCTGAACTCAGAGGCCAGTTTCTCCGCTACCAGACTCAAAATACGCTGCAGAGCAGGTTTACTCTCTGCAGCCTCTTGGTCGCCATAGGCCTCAGCAAGCTTTTTGGTAATTTCAGCTTCTTCCTCCGCTGTCAACGGACTGTCACTAGGTTTAAATAGAGGGTCTTTCATTGGTAGTACTCATCTTGATATTCGGGCCTTGTTGAAATTTCTCTCAGTCGCTTCATCACTTTGTGCACAGTATTGTCGACAACGTTGCGGCCAACCCCCAACGCTTCTGCAACCTCCTTGGGTGGAATGTTTTTAAGCTTAGTCATTTCAAAAATTTCAAAATGCCGCAGTGGGATTTGGCCTCGAAGATCCTGAATAATGGTATTCAACAGGGCGGATTCGAAACTTTGCTTTTCTGAACGAGTTTCTGAAGGCACCCTGAGTTCCGGGGCGCCTTCGTTGTCATCCAAGGGTAGATGAGCAAAGATCCTTTCCTTTCGAAGCGCGTCAACGATCCTGGCATTGGTCAATACCCGCAAATAGTTGCGTAAACGTCCCCGTTCAGGGTCAAACCGGTTTTTGGTGAGAAAGTCCGTGATCACCTTCGAAACCGTATCCTCTAAGAAAACCGCTGACGGCACTGCGTTCCCGGTGTGGGATCGATAAATTGCTGCAGCAGTGGTTATTAACGGCAAATAATAAAGCTCAATGAACTGCCTCCAAGAAACTTCCCATGCGGCTCGATTTCCCTCGTCGCGCAATCGGGACAGGAGGCTCAATGAGGTGACAGGTAGTTGCGCCATGATGGACAGGGATTTGGGCTAAAACAGACTGGGCGGCGGAATAGATTACCCGCACTTGGACTGAACTTTGCTGAGCATAAGTCATTCCCTATTGTAATGCCCGTTGGTCTCACTTTACGCCGGAGGTCACCCTGAATATCTTTGACTTACGACCTTGGATGGAAACGCGGGGACACATACCGTTTAGCCATGATTCACCCTGAAGATGTCTTTGCCGGATACCGTCTCATACGCCCCATTGGCGCCGGCGGCTTCGGCGAGGTGTGGCTTTGTCGTTCTGATGTAGAGGGAGATTTTTGCGCCCTGAAATTTATTCCAGCTACCAGCTCTGGGCGTTTGGAAAAGGAGTTTGAGTCGGTTGCTTATTATCAAGGTGCTGCCGAGCAACTGAGCTCTCCGTCTTTGATCAAAATTGAAGAGCCAATTCTCCATGACTTTGGGCTGACCTACCTCATGCCTCTTGCAGACGGATGTGGAGGTTCCAGCCCGACCCATGCGGATTGGCGTCCGAAAACACTCTCTGCTCTTATTGAGTTGAGGAGAACAAATTCACTTTGGTTCACAAGTGAAGAGATCCGTGGCTGGATGACATGCGTGCTTGAAGCGCTGCAGCTTCTCTCGAATGCTGGATTTGTTCATCGAGACGTAAAGCCCGATAACATTCTGTTTTTTGATTCAGTCCCCTGCTTGGCAGACATTGGTCTTCTCGGGGAAGACACCGCTCAAATCACCCGAAGAGGCACACCGGGATATTCGGCGCCAAGTTGGTTTTTGGAAACTGGCGGACATCCAGACATGTACGGAGTGGCTACTACTTTTTACACCATCCTGACAGGAAACCCGCCTGACAAGATGGGTAGGGTTGCCTTTCGCTGGCCTCCTAATGGAGAGTCGTCGCTTTCTTCAGGTGAACGCCTGCAATGGATGCGCTTCCATCGTATCATCCGCCGCGCGATCGACGACCGGCCGGCCGAGCGCTTCATTGACTTCAGTGCCTTTGCCCTAAGCCTGAATCAAACTGAAGAGGATTTAGTCTTAGATTCCGTGCCTGCCGAACAAATCGCTGGGACACCCTCCTCGCCTCTTCCAGCGGAAGCAGAAAAAAACACGGTTAGTAGAAAACGGGTGACACGCAGAGCCGCTCTTCTTTCCCTGCCCCTGTTAACGCTGGGGGGATATGCGGCGCACAAGAAATTCTCCCTCAAAGGTGTCGCCGACGCTTCCTCAAAGTCTTCTTTTGCTCTCGTGAGCGAGATTCCATGGATCTCCGCGGCGATGGTATTTGCCGCTCTTAAAAACTGCGGGTTCAAGCAAATCGTTAATGAGACAGGGTTGATCGTCTTCAACAAAAAATGAAGGAGGAAGACATCGCACAGGGTGTCTCCGTTGCATTGCACTACGAACCTACGAGCAAAGCGGTATGGACCTATCGGTGCCTGAGAATTTCAAACAACGAAACGCTGAAATTTGACAATCAAGCGTTCGAAGAGGGGATCACAGCGATTTGTGGCATTTTCCTGGCAGACAAGGAGTGGAGTGAAATCCACAAGTTCATTTACAAACCAAAAAACGCCATGAAAGAAGTCCGGTTCAAGGAGGAGAAGATGGTGTTCCGTGAAGCCTATTTGAGCGCCGACTGTGAATTAGTTTTCGAATCTGACAATTCCTCCACTTTGCAGCATGCTTTCGCGCTTTCATCCAGAGAGTAGAATCGAATACGGTGCGGCCCACAGGACCGTACATCGCACAACTTCAAAGGGTAAAAGTCTATCTCAAGCACGCCCGAAGTGAGGTTCCTCGACTGCTTTTTCCAGGCGGTTCGGCGGTTGGTTAGGTTTTTAAGGATTCCGCGCGAGACTTCGGTTTTTTGTCCGAAATAATAGTCGGCAGGGCCCTTCATCCCCCCGGATCGCCGAGTCGGCGGTAAAAGATAACCGGTAAAATATGCAGATCTAGTCGAGGACCTTGGCCGACACGCTTTGAAACCATGAATACGCCCCATTTTAACAGTCCCCAGATGGAGTTTGGTTTTGCAGAGGCTGTCACCGGCAAACGCGTACAAAAGCGCAGGGTGCGCAAGAGTACATCTGAACTGGGGGCGGAGAAGACGGCGCAGACTTCAAGCACGACTGAAGGAGTGACGCTAAAATCTACCGTGAACGCTCCAGCCGCAGACACCAATAAGCCCGCCAGACCAATTGATTTGACCAATCCTCCCGGCGTCTTTGGCAAAGAATGGATCGATGAGGTTTGCAGAAATATCCGAAACGCTAGAGACCTCAGAGAGGCTGTCGCTCTTTCTGCCTGCTATCTCACCGATTTGATAGACCAAGAAATCGATATGCGTGGCCACAATGCGGCATGGAAGCAGGAGTACGAAGCCTACTGCTGGAGCCACTACTTCAATCTGACTGTCGAATCAGAGCGGGATCTCGAGGAGCTCCGGGCGATGTGGTGGATGGCGGGCATCGTCTTAAACACGGATTGTGGCGCTGGCGATCGGTCCGACTGGGAGTTGTTTGAGGACCTGTGCGAATTTGAACCTGACTTTGCCAACTTGGATGAGAATGGTGCCGAAGCCTCGTTTATCGAATTTCTCGGTACGTTTCTCTCTAACTTTCACCAGCATTTGTTCCGCGCATGCGGAGGGACCTTCAGCGAGAGGCGCCAGGACTCAAACCCCTAGCTCAGCGTTAAGATTCGTTTTGGCTGCACATATACTACCAAGTGGAGTCCTCGCCGGGGTGCTCTGGCTGTATCTTGACAGTCTATTGTCGCAGGTTTTTCCGATTTTCCGGATTTCCGGTCTTCCATCACTACGGGTTGGTATCGGATGTCTGTGAGTTTCTCTGGTGCTGAGGGGCAAACTTGTGAAATTCCAAATCACAATACGGGAACT
>CAMDSZ010000356.1 GCA_945906945.1 Akkermansia muciniphila | reverse complement strand
GGTGTTGACAACGTCGTATGGGACACAGGCGACTTGGGAGACGAGCGCTGGGGCGGGGACGAGACCTTGGAATGAACGGATTCGGAGCATGTTAGAGGGATGGCGGTTTTCTTGCCGATGCCGCGCACTTTGCGCCGCAAATCGGCCTCAATTTGTAGCGGACGCTAAGCTTGCTCGGCCAGCGCAAATCCCTCCGAAACACTCCTCGAGCTCCGCTACCTACTCGGCCCTGCGTACCGCCCACCTGAGTTTTGCGGGCACCGAGCGCGTGTTCGATCTGCGCTCCTCCGCCGTGGGCCGGATCACCTCCTGAGCGATCGCCGAATAGACTCCCGATCGAAGGCCGGCCTCAAAAGACTTTTTAATCCTCCGGTCTTCGCCCGAGTGGAAGCTTAGAATCGCAACCCTCCCTCCCGGGGACAGGCAGTTAGGGAGCTGCCTTAAAAGCATCTCAAGCGCCGTGAACTCCTCGTTCACGGCGATTCTAAGGGCCTGAAAAACGCGGCGAACCGACTGCCCTGCATCCTCCTCGTCGAGTCCGGGAAGCGCGTTCTGGATCGCCTCGGCGAGTGCTTGCGTGGTTTCAAAAAAACGGCCGGCCAACGCGGTGGATAGTTTTTCTGCGTGCGGTTCGTCGGAGTTCTCCTCAAGCATCAAGCGCAGCTTGGAAGCGATCGCTTTTCTAAGCAGGGCCGACGCCGGTTCGCCTTTTTGGGGGTTCATCCGCATATCAAGCGGTCCGTTTTCCTTAAGCGAAAATCCGCGTGCTGGATTGTCGATCTGCATGGAGGACACGCCGAGGTCGGCGAGGATCACGTCCGCAAAAGCCCTGCCCTGCGCCGCAAGCACTTTCGGTAACCCCGCAAAATTACTGCGAGCGACCCTGAATTGCCCCTCGTCGAAGCCAAGTGCACGCACTCGGGCCTCGGTGCGGACGATCTCGATCGGATCCGCATCGACTCCAATCAAAATTCCACCTGGCAAAACGCGGCGCAAGATTTCGGAGGCGTGCCCGCCAAACCCCAAGGTGCAATCCACGGCAAAATCGCCCGGGCGCGGTTCGAGTGCTTCGATAATCTCGGGCACCATGATCGGGCGGTGGGTTCCGGCCGGCGTCTTCCCCGATGCGATGACCTTTGCAAGCGTGTCCGGATGTTTGTCGGGCTCCCGCTCCTTGTACTTGTCCTCAAACCGGCGCGGGTTTTTACCCGAGTAACGCGGGCGTCTTCTGTGAGGGGCTGAATCCGGGGCGGGGGATTCGGGGTTCACAGTTCGTTGTATTTTTTGTTGGAGCCAAACGCCTTTTCGGCCGGATAACGCTCCTCGTTGCGCGCCAGCTTCGCGGCCACGGCGTCGCCGAGCGGAATGGCCGCGACGTCCGCGAACTCCATCAATAAAATCGCGATATCTGCCATCTCACTTGCGATTTCCTCCCGCCTCTGGACTACGCGCTCCACCGATTGAGCGTCCGTTTGCCAGACAAAATGCTGCAGCAGTTCTCCTGCCTCCGCCGTGATTGCAACCGCGAGCTCTTTCGGAGAGTGGAATTGCTTCCAGTCGCGAGCGTCGCGAAAGGCGCAGATCTGACGGGTGAGGTCGCTAATCGAGTCGTTCATGTTGAAGGGTTGTTGAATCGGTGCATCTCCCGAATTTGAATACAAAAAAGCCAGGCAGCCGTGAGGCTGGCCTGGCTTGAATTGGTCCTGAGACCCGTTAAAAACTACTTCTTGTAGCCTTTCACGGACTTCGAGGGCGCGGCACAGGTTTTGCAGTCTTTAGCGCAAGCGCCGAGACCGAATGCAACCGCTACGAGAGTAATAAAAGCAATCGATTTCATAATTTTGGTTCACTCCTTTCTTCGCCTAACTGGCGATGGGACGAGGCTTACGCCAAGGAGAGCCCGTGACAAGGCTTTTTTCTGCAAATCACCAAAAGTAAAGGGCAAGTGTTTGCTAACTCTGCAGCCGCACGATGCAGGGTGAGCGTTTCATTAACTTTCCGTGGTGATTTGCACTGGAGTGCCAACGGAAACAAAATCAAAGAGTTCTGCGATATCTTGATTGCCCATTCTGACGCATCCATGGCTGGAGGGAGTGCCCAGCTTACTCTCTGCGTTCGTGCCATGGATGTAAATATAGCGTGATTTGGTGTTCTCATTTTCCGGTTCCACGCCGTCCAACCATAGAACTCGCGTCTGCACATTGTCCCCCGAATCATCCTCGAGACCGATCCGCCCCGTCGGAACTCTGCCAACGAAAACCTCTCCTAGGGGCGCGCCTTCGCCGATTTTGTCCGAAATGACGAACTTTCCGGTCGGCGTGCGGTTGCTTCCCGGCTCGAACCCCAGTCCGAACTGGGAGGTGGAGATGATGAACCGCCTCGTTAGTTCCCCGTTTTGATTGAGTAATTCAAGGGTTTGGGAGGGAACATGAACGCGGATTTGCAACATCTTTAAATTTATACCATACTCACCAACTTTTTTATGAGCCGGAATTTGCATGTAGCCATTGTTGGCGCCACGGGCGCGGTTGGAATCGAGATGATGAGAGTGCTGGAGAAGCGGAATTTTCCCGTGGGAAAACTCACGCTGCTGGCTTCAGGGCGTTCCGCCGGAAAGCGTATTCCGTTCAAAGGTGAGGATGTTGTGGTACAGGAGCTTAAGGAGGACTCGTTCGGCGGAGTCGATGTGGCCCTCTTTAGCGCGGGCGGCGGAATTTCCAAGCAGTTCGCCCCGGGCGCGGTTCAGGCAGGGGCTGTGGTGGTGGATAATTCGAGCGCGTTCCGGATGGACGAGCACGTTCCGCTTGTGGTCCCTGAGGTTAACGCTGGGGACATCGCCAAGAGCCGGGGCATCATTGCAAACCCCAACTGCACGACCGCAATCACCCTCATGGCCCTGTGGCCGTTGCACCAAGCTTTCGGTGTAAAGCGCCTGTTCGCCGCAAGCTACCAGGCGGTTTCGGGCACGGGCGCCCAAGCTATTGAAGAACTGCGCCAGCAGGTGGATGCCATCGCGAAAGGCGGCGCGATCGAGCGCAAGGTGTACCCGCATCAAATTGCGTTCAATGTGCTTCCGCACGTGGATGGTTTCCTGGATTCGGGCTACACGCGGGAGGAGATGAAGATGCAGAACGAGGGGAGGCGGATCATGCACCATGACAAATTCTTGGCCTCGGTGACCTGCGTACGGGTGCCGGTTTACCGCGCGCACTCCGTGGCGGTAAACGCCGAGTTCGAGCGGCCGGTTTCTGTCGAGCGTGCGAGGGAGGTGCTCTCGAACGCGCCCGGGCTCAAGCTGGTGGATGATCCTTCCAAAAACGTCTATCCCATGCCGCTGGATTGCGCAGGGGAGGACGACTGCAGGGTTGGTCGATTGCGGCTGGATTGCGCCCTTGAGAACGGGCTGGCGTTCTGGGTGGCAGGGGACCAGCTGCTGAAAGGGGCGGCGCTGAACGCGGTGCAGATTGCGGAACGGATTTAAGGAATCCGGCAGAGAACGAGGATGTGAGATTTGCACGCCTCTTGAAACTGAGACTCAGTCGCAAATATTACTTGCAACTGAGACTCAGTCTCGATAATCCAGCGCGCATGTTCATTCGATCCGCGTTTCAACATGTTGTCCGTCCATTCGGTGCTTTGCCTGCAGTGCTTATCGCCGGCTTCGGAAGCTCTGCAGCGCTTTTTGCGCAGGATTTGACTGCGCCCCAGCAGCCCCGGCTCACGCTGGACACGGTCACTGTCGAGGCGGAGGGGGACTCCACCGTTCAGGCCCCGTTCCTCCCGCCGGTCGCGGGCACCATGATTTATTCCGGCAAGAAGACCTCGGTGATCGACTTGGATTCGCTGCCACCGATCACAAACAATAATTACCGGCAGGCGCTCGCGAAAACTCCCGGCCTTTACCTGAGTGAGGAAAGCACGCCGCTTGTGAGCATTGGGTACCGCGGCTTGGACCCGAACAGGGTCCAGTTCACGCAGGTCTTGCGGGACGGAATCCCGATCCACGCGGATCAATTCGGATACCCGGAGGCTTATTTCACGCCTCCCCTAGACACGGTGGATCGGATTGAGTTTTTGCGCGGGGGAGCTTCACTGCTTTACGGGCCCCAACCGGGGGGA
>CAMDSZ010000355.1 GCA_945906945.1 Akkermansia muciniphila | reverse complement strand
AATAAAATTTACAGAAAAACACTGCAGTACAGAATTACGACTCAAGAATACAACGCCGTATAAAACTTAAGGCAGCCAGCTAGTGCCAAAAAAACGACAGCTGGATAATAAAAACCAACAAGCGCTCAAAAAACGTCCGAGAGCTATCCAATCGAAAGCTTGAAGTTCCGCACAACCTTCTGAGCGAAGAAGTTAATGACAAGCGAAATCACGAACAGCACGATTCCAACCATAAACAACGCTCGGTAGTGAATGCTCCCCGACGCGACCTCGCCCATCTCCTGAGCGATAATTCCCGTCATCGTGTGCACGGGTTGAAAAATCGCCCCTAATCCATCGCTAAAGTCCGGGATTTGGATCCGGTTCCCCGCGCACAACAGCACCACCATCGTTTCACCGATCACCCGGCCGAATCCCAGCAGGATGGCCGAAATAATCCCCGACAAGGCCGCGGGAATCAACACGCGCAGCAGCGTTTGAAGCCTCGTCGCCCCCAGGGCGAAGCTCGCCTCCTTGAGGTGCCGCGGCACATTCACGAGCGCATCCTCCGCAAGCGAGAAAATCGTCGGAATCGACATGAGCGCTAGCAGGCAGCCCGCCGTAAGCGAATTCAAGCGCTCCGACATTGGGAAACCCGGCACCCAGTTCAGCACCTCCCATTGCGAAAAAGACCGAACCGCACTCCCCAATACCGCAATTCCAAACAGTCCAAGCACCACCGAAGGAATCGCTGAAATGAACTCGATATATGGCTTGATCCAAGCGCGCTCGGCCCGGCTTGCCACCTCCGTGGTGTAGATGGCTGCTCCAAGCGCCAGGGGTACCGCCAATGTCATCGCAATGAGCGAAACCAGCATCGAACCAGACAACAACGGGAGCATCCCGTACCAATCCTGCCAAAAGCTCGCAGTAAGCCACTCCGTTCCGAAAAGGAAACCCACAACTGCTTCACGAAAATTAACAGGTGCATCCCAACGCCAGGACGACAATCTTCCGTCGACCGCCCTCAAATCCTTCAGAAACGACTCCATTCGGCCGAAGAGCTTTTCCATGGCCGCGTCCCCCTTGGCCCAAGCTGAAGCGCGCCCAACGCCGATTGCGGACTGCAACTTCTGGTCAAAATCCGCAGCGGCCTCCACCCATTGCGGACGCGTTCCGGTGAGCACCTTGAGCTCCTGTTGAAAATCGATCTCCTGAACAACAACGGTGTCTGCCTCAGACTGTTTGCCCGCGCGCAGGAGCATCTCCTTGCGTTCGACCTGATCAGCAGCGATTTGCGCCTTGGTCTTAATCGCTGAAGCCGCCTCCGTTAGATCCGAGACAAGCCCTTGCGCCTCCCGAACCGAGCGGCCCAACTCGGATTCCCAGGCATCAAAAGACTCGAGTGCAACACTGGCTTCCTCAAGCGGTTTACCCGCCGCAAGCATGGCATTCAAGCGAGCCAACCGCAGTTTACCCACCGCCCTCTTGAGAATTTGAAAATCCTGGACGGGCCGCCGCATGAGATCCACATACTCCAAGCCCGCCTTCCGATAGATCGAGATATTCTCCTGGTTCTGCCCGAAGAAACCCGCCCCTTCCTTGAGCAAAAAAATCATAATCAAGGCGAGGACAACGATGGCGACAGAAGCATTTCCGGCGAAGAAATACCGCACCAAATCGTCAAAGGTAAGACCGAAGACCCGTGCACGCGAAGTACCCTGCAGTGCTTGAAGCAAACTGCCGGGCTGATCTCTAGACTCTGGGCTCTGGGCTGGCATAAGGAGTGGATGATAGCCTAAATAAAAACTCGGCGAACAGAGAGGAAAAGTTCGCAGCGCTGCCATCAGCGCGTCAGAGGAAAGAATTCACGGCAATCTCTCCCCCCTCTCGACTTCAAAGAACAGCGGAAGCGGAGCTGGGAGCGCGGAGCCCGAGCACCGCGCAACCCATCTGCCGCAATTCCGCTCTTTTTCCAAATCGCCGCTCGTCAAGGTTACTTGACGGTAATGAACCCGACCTGCTCCACAATCTTCTGTCCGGCTGGACTCAATGTGAAGTCCACGAAGGCTTTGCCCTTCCCCGAAGGCGCGCCGTTGGTGTAATAGAAGCACTGGCGGCCATAGGCATAGTTCAACCCCTTAACCGCCGAGGCACTCGGGGAGCGCCCATCAATGGTCAGAGCCTTTACACCCGGAGTTTTGATGTAGGAAACACCCACGTAACCGATACCGTCCGGGTTTTTGGCGACCTCGGATGCAATCTGTTCGTTGCCGGCCATTTTCTGCGAACTAGGCGCATAGTCCCGCTTGCTCATCGCCAGGTCCTTGAAGTCCGAGTAGGTGCCGGAGGAGGTGTTGCGCGTGTAGATGGAGATCTTGCCGGGCCCGCGTCGCTTCGCGTTCGCGATATCAACAACACCCGACCAGTCTGGTGTTTCGCCCGTGAAAATCTTCTCCACCTGCTCTTTGGTGAGCCCCTTAAGCGGGTTCGCTTCGTTCACGATCACAGCCATCGCATCGTAGCAAACGACGGTTGGAGTGAGCTTCGCGTTTTTGGCTGCGGCGGCGGACTCCTCTGTGGATTTGGCCTTTCGGCTGGACATCCCGATGTCGCAGGTCGAATCGATCACCGCGGCTATGCCAGTCGTCGATCCCTCGGCGGCGATCGAGAACTGGGTGCCGGGATTAGCCGCCTTGTAGGCCTCAGCAAGCTGCGGCACAAGCTTGGCGCCAAGCGTATCAGAACCCTTGAGAACAATGGTTTCCGCCTGCGCGCTGGAAATTCCGAGCGCCAAGGCCAGGGAAAGAATGGAAATGCTGAGTTTCATAAGTATTTAGTTGATGAGAACAGGAACAAGCCCACAACGGAGCCGCTGCTCTCAGTTCGAACCTCAGGCCCGTCCGTGTCAATCAGATGACAGAGCCGTGACAATGCAGTCAGAACTTCGACCTCTGTACGGCCGCCTTCGCCCGCGAGAAAACGCAGCCCAACTCAGTTGCCCGGATTGTATCCCAACCATGGTCCGAGCCACCGCTCAACCTCATTCACCGGCATCCCTTTGCGTTCGGCATAGACCTCAATCTGGTCCCGCCCAAGATTGCCCACTCCGAAATAAGAAGCCTGAGGGTGGCCAAAGTACAGCCCGCTCACGCTCGACCCAGGCCACATCGCGAAGCTTTCCGTCAAGCGCATCCCTAACCGCTGTTCGACGTTCAGGAGCGTCCAGAGCTTCCCCTTTTCGGTGTGATCCGGGCACGCGGGGTAGCCCGCCGCTGGTCGGATGCCGCGGTACTTTTCATCAATCAAATCCTGCACGCTCAAGTTCTCTGCGGCACCATAGCCCCACTCTTTGCGCACCTTTGCGTGCAACCACTCGGCGAAGGCCTCCACCAGACGGTCGGCAAGCGCCTCTGCCATGATCACTGAATAGTCGTCGTGCACTGCGTGGAACTCCTCCATCAACTCGGGCAACCCATGTCCCGACGTCACAGCAAACGCCCCGATGTGGTCAGGTAAATTGCTGTCCACCGGCGCGACAAAATCCGCAAGACACTTATGCGTTTTGCCCGCCGCCTTTTCACGCTGCTGCCTCAAAAAACTAAACCGCATCAACTCCGCCTTCCGTGTTTGATCGGTAAACAACACCACATCCTCTCCATCAGCCGCAGCGGGGAAAAAACCATAAACGCCCCTGATAGAAAGCAGGTCTTCATCGATGATCCGTTTCAATAGCACCTGAGCATCATCATAAAGCTTCCTTGCGGCCTCGCCGTACTTTTCGCTTTTGAAGATCGCCGGAAACACTCCACGCAAATCCCAAGTGTGGAAAAAAGGCCCCCAGTCGATGTAAGCCGCAACCTCCGCAAGACTAACCTCTGAGGTAGGAGCTCCCGCTGGATTAAGTTGAGGGGCGCGGACGCCGTCCTTGAGCTTTGACGAAAGCACACGGACCCCCTCGAATGCCGGTACGGGAATGTCCTGCGGTTTCCATTCGATGGAGATACGGTTTGCGCGTGCCGCCTCGATGGAAACCAGGGGATCAACCAACTGCTGATGCTGGTTGCGGAGCGACTCCTGCAGCTTCTGGTTTTCCGCAATGTACTTTCTGCGCTGCTCCGGACTGATGAGCGCGCCAACGGTCGGCACCGCGCGGCTTG
>CAMDSZ010000354.1 GCA_945906945.1 Akkermansia muciniphila | reverse complement strand
GAGCGCGTGTACTGATGCCGGGCCCTGGCGCGTCCCGCCCACGATTCAACGTGATGGTCATGCGCCTCCGCCACGTTCAGGTACTCCGCCAGCGTGGCGACACGCAGCAGATCCTGTTTCGCATGCAAATTCGACAATCTCGAAATCTGGTCGGCCCCGCAAAAGCCCCAGCACGAGAGCCGCTGTGAATGCGTCGCCCGCGCCAACAGTGTCGACGACCGTAGTGGGCATTCCCCGTTGATCGGCTGCGCCGGCTCTTGAAATCAGCAGCGCGCCATTTGCTCCCCGGGTCATCGCGATGTAGTCCAACGAAAAAGACGATCGCAGGGCTTCAAGAGTCGCCTCGTGCGAGTCGGCCATGGGAATGGCGCATGCGGCCGCAACCTCAGGGAATTCTTCGTCGCTCAGTTTTACGACGCTTGCGAGGGCGATGGAATCGCGCAGGAGCGCATCGTCGTAAAATGGAGACCGCAGATTGATGTCCAAAACGCGCGGGATGCCCCGGGCTTTGGCCGCGAGCAGGACGTTGCGAATGGCGGTCCGAGATGGCTCGCTGCGCTGCGCAAGGGTGCCGAAGTAAACTGCGTCGAATTCTTCAATCAAGTGAGCGCTTTCAGCAGTCCATGCGAGGTGATCCCATGCCGAGTCCGCGTGAATTTTGAACGTCGGCTTTCCTGCCGGGTCAACCGAAACACCGACGGTGCCAGTCGTCGCGTTTAGAATGGTTTTTATTAGCGAAGTGTCGACGCCAAAGCGCTTGAGAATCCCCAAGGCTTGTGAGCCTCTAGTGTCATTCCCTACTGCGCTGAAAATTGAAACTCTCGCGCCAAGGAGAGCGGCGTGGCATGCGAAGTTGGCCGGCGCTCCACCGAAGCGGGGACCTTGGGGAAACATGTCCCAGAGAACTTCACCGCAGGCGAGGATGCGTGGAGGTGTGCCGATCATCGAGTGTTACGTGCCTTGTCAAAAAGCACGGCTCCAAGAATCACGAGACCAAGCACGACCTTCTGTGTGTAGCTTTCCACGTTTGTGAGGTTCATTCCGTTCTGGATCACGGCTATGGTAAAGGCTCCGGCCAGAGTACCGAATATTCTGCCTTCGCCTCCGCTTAGACTGGTTCCACCCACGACCACGGCGGCGATAACGTAGAGTTCGTACATGCCGCCGTAAGTTGGGGAACCGCTCTTGAGCTGGGAGGCCATGATCACTCCTCCCAGGCCAGCCAATGCGGCGCTGGTGATGTACGCGAACATTAGCACGCGCTTGACCGGGACGCCTGACAGGCGCGCAGCCTCGCTATTGCCGCCCACCGCGTAGAGATGGCGGCCGAGCTTCATCCGGCTCATCAGAATGTGGGCAATCCCGTAGAGGACGGCCATGAGCAAGACGGCGTTTGGGATGTTGAAAAAATCTGCACCGCGTCCGAGCCAAATGAAGGACTCGGGAATCTGGTAGATGGACTGGCCCTTGGCGAGGATGTATGCGAGGCCGCTGCCAACGAGCATCATGGCAAGCGTCACAATGAAAGGCGGAATCGCGAACCTTGTAATCATTGCGCCCGAGAAGCCACCGAGGATCCCGCATAGGACGATTGCAGCGAGGCAGGCGACCAGCATCCCGAAAGGCGACGCTCCTGTGCCGCCTGCGAAGTCCCGGATGAGTCGGGAAGCTAGGACGGAGGATAGTGCGAGAAGACTTCCGACTGATAGATCGATTCCACCAGTGATGATTACCATCGACATGCCAATCGCGACGATTGCGATCACGGCGATCTGGTTCGCTATGTTTAGCAGGTTTTCGGCTTTTAAGAAATTTGGCCAGCGGTAGTTCCTCGGGGTGAGAATGCGCGGATTGCCCAGCGCTGGAAAGTCAGTCTTCAGGTCGGTAAAGACAAGCCACGCACCGGTGGCCTGGGTGCAAGCGACTGCGTCCAAGCGCTGTCCTGAAGCGGCGATGCGTTGGAGTGCTTCGCGGGCGTCCCTCGGTTCGCCTCGCACGACCGAGGCGGGTTCGGAGCCCGGATTTGCGGCCCCCAGCAGGCGCTGCAGGGCGACGGTGTAAGCGGCGTCGTCGGGTTGCTCGCGCGTGGCGATGAGGACGCGCGGACTTTTTCCAAACTGAGCGTGAAGCATGTCTGCGACTTGTTTTGCAGCGGCTTCGCCCACGGGCGATTGGTCGCTGAAAGTGAGCACGCTGAAGAGCACGCACAAAAGAACGAGTACAAGGACCATGCCGTGGTCGGCTAGGAGTCTGGCGGGCTTCATGGGAGAGCGGCGGAGGCCGAGTGGATTTTGTTTAGTCAGACAATGGCAAGACGCATGACCTGCTCCTGCGTGCTGGAACGCGCATCTTTAATTTCCCCTGTAACCCGGCCCTCGTGCATGACGAGGATTCTGTCCGCCATACCGAGGACCTCGGGCAATTCGGAGCTGATCATGATGATGGATTTTCCGGCGGCTACCAGTGCGTTCATGAGCATGTAGATTTCAAATTTAGCACCGACATCGATGCCTCGAGTAGGTTCGTCGAAAATCAGGATTTCGCAGTTTCGGGCGAGCCACTTTGCCAGTACCACCTTCTGCTGGTTGCCGCCCGACAGGTTGCCGGCGCGCTCCTCTTGATCTGGAATCTTGATCTGGAGTTGTTCGACGTAACCCGCGAACTCCTGACTCTCGGCGCGCATGTCAACAAAGCCGTTGCCTGAAAGACGGTCGAGGTTGGGAAGACCGAAGTTCTCTCGCACCGAATGTGCAAGAATAAGCCCCTGCGTCTTGCGGTCTTCGGTGAGGAAGCCGAGTCCCGCGCTAATTGCGTCAGCCGGAGAATTGATTTGAAGGCGCACGCCGTCGAGGCGGATTTCGCCAGCCTGGCGCGTGTCCACGCCGAAAAGAAGACGCATGGTTTCTGTTCGTCCCGCTCCCACAAGACCGGTGAATGCCAAAATCTCGCCGCGCTTAACGCTGAAGGAAACATCGCGTACGGCGTTGCCTCGGCGCAGGCCTGAGACCTCGAGTCGCACGGCGCCCGGGACGACCGATCGACTCGGAAATTCGTCGCTGAGTTCGCGGCCGACCATGAGCTCAATGATCCGGGCGCGGGTGATGTCCGCAGTAGGAAGTGCTGCGACGTTGAGTCCGTCGCGTAGCACGGCGACGCGGTCAGTGATTTCAAAAACTTCGTCCAGGCGGTGGCTGATGTAGATGATACTAATGCCCTGTTTGCGGAGGTCGCGTATGATTTGAAAAAGACGTTCGACTTCGTGCGCAGTGAGTGCCGCGCTGGGTTCGTCCATGATCAGGATGCGTGCGTCAAAGGCGAGGGCCTTGGCGATTTCCACGAGCTGCTGTTGGGCGGTACTGAGCCGGCGGCACGGCGTGTCGAGATCGAACTCAGCTCCAAGTTGCCGGAAGATCTCAGCGGCGCGTTTGTGTTCACTGCGCTTATCCACAAGTCCTCCGCGAGTGCTTTCGCGTCCGAGGAAAATATTCTCTACGGCTGTTAATCCAGGGACGAGGTTGAACTCCTGATAAATGACGGCGATTCCCGCCGCACGTGAGTCCTGTGGAGAGCGGAAGGGTGTCTCGCTACCGTTCATCAGAATGACACCCTCGTCGGCCACGTGGGCTCCGCCGAGGATGCGCATAAGCGTGCTTTTGCCCGCGCCGTTTTCGCCAAGAAGCGCCAGCACTTCGCCCGCGTGCAGCTCGAGGTCGACTCCGCGCAGCGCCTTGACACCGGGAAAGGACTTCACGATCCCCCGCATCTGTAGAAGGGGCGCCATGTGCGTTACACTTCCATCGCAGATTCGAGCGCGGTGCGCATGACCTCTGCGTCTGGCTCGATTCCGGTCCAGTATTGGACTCCGACGATGCCTTGATTCACCAGCATTCCGAGTCCGTCAAGGCAGCGGCATCCCCGGGAGAATGCCTCGTTGAGAAGCCGCGTGCGGACTGGATTGAACACGACATCCGCTACAACCATCCGGGGCAGGAGCGACTCTGCGTTGAGCGGGAGTCTGGCTTCCGGAGCGTAAAGGCCTATGGAAGTTCCGTTAATGACGATGTCGGTGTCTGCAGGCACATTGTAGTCTTCGTTCCAGAGAACAAGCGATGCATCGGTCCCGAGCTTTTCTCGCAGAAGATTGGTAAGCTCCGCTCCGCGCGCCTCGGAGCGATTAA
>CAMDSZ010000353.1 GCA_945906945.1 Akkermansia muciniphila | reverse complement strand
ACGATATAGATGCTTTTTTCGCCCAAAAACCATCCGCGCCCGAGTCACCAGGGCTGGCTCATCGGAGACCGGATCGCTGAAATCAAAAACTCGAACGTTCGAAAGCCGAGCGAGCGCGGAATCGCGTCTTCAACTTCGGAGTTCAGGTTCAACGCGTCGCGCCGTGAAGTTGAGGCCTGCAGAAAAAGAAGCTGCCGGCCTGCTGGGAACATGTGAGAGTGTCTCCTGAGCGTATGACCCGTCCCATGGCGATCAAACTTAACACCCCGACAGATTCGAACTCCGCCCGTGCCGCGCGGCGCATTTTTCTAGCGATACTTGTGGCGGCGTCTTGCCATGTGGGGCCGGCGGGTGCTGCCGAACCCCAGAGTCCGAAGGGAGGGCAGGGAACGCAATCGTCTGCTCCAGCAGCTGCGGAGCAGCCCGACGCAGCCGTGATTCTGGCTGATGTACGTGCGGGGCAGGCCGTCTTACACCAAAGCCTGAGTGGCAGGCTAAGGATGGGCGCGCGGACCATCCCTTACCGGATGATTATGGACGGACCCAGTGTGCGCTTTGAGTTCCCGAATGCCGCAGGCAGCGAGCCAAAGTCGGTAAATCTGAAGTTTGGCGAGAAGGATGTCGGACTCCAGGTTCAGCCGGCTGATGGCAAGGCGAAGCCTCCCGTGTTCGAGGAGGAATTGTTTGGAATGGGCGTCACGTACGAGGATCTGGCGATGCGCTTTCTCTACTGGCCCAAGGCTGCGATTGAGGGCGAGGAGAGGATGATGTTGATGAGCAAATGCTGGAAGATCCGCGTTCAGCGCCCTGCGGGTTCGCGCTCTATTTACCGCGAGGTCCTCGTCTGGGTGAGCCAGTCGAACGGCGCGTTTCTAAAAAGCGAGGCGTATGGGGATGACGGCGCCGTAGTGAGGCGGATGACGGTTCGTTCCCTGCAGTCAGTCGGACAGGGAACAACGCTCAAACAACTGCGCGTGGAATCCCCCGGACGAAACGCGAGTCCCACCTACCTTGATGTGGACGGCGAGAACGCCGCCCAGTCGCCGCGCTAGGTTTTCTGAATCAACGTGGTGAAGGCTGTGGTGAATGTCTCACGGTCTCTGCGAAGCGCCTGAGCTGTCCGCGCTCCCACTCGTCAGATCGCGATGGTTCCGTCGAAAACGAAATCTGCCGGTCCAGTCAGCGTGACATTTGAGAAGGATCCGCCAGCGTACTCGAAGCCGACGTGCATTGTCTCGCCGCCTTTGACCTGCACCGCAACAGGGCTCGGGGCTGCGTGCAGCAGATGATGGATGAGCGCTGAGGCGACAACACCCGTGCCGCATGCCAGCGTCTCGTCTTCTACTCCGCGTTCGTAGGTGCGGATTGCAAGGGAGCCATCGGCGCGTACACCAACAAAATTGGCGTTGGTTCCCTTGGGAGCAAAGTGCGCGTGATATCGCAGTGCGGCGCCGAGCTTGCGGACATCAGTGGCCGGGAGGTCTTCCCTGAAAACCACTGCATGCGGAACCCCGGTGTTGAGGAAATGAACCTCGAGTGTTTCCTCCGCCGCATCGAGTCGCGTGTTCATCGACAAGGCATGCGGCTGACTCATCCCGAGCTGCACGTTTTCCCCGAGAAGCTTCGCAGTAATGACTCCTGCGAGCGTGTCAAAAGCGATATTTTCTGTGCGCCCGAGTAGCCGAGATCCGTAGCGCGAGAAGCAGCGGGCGCCGTTTCCGCACATTTCAGCTTCACCGCCATCGGCGTTGAAGTAGCGCATCCGTAAGTCGGAGCCGGGCTGCTGTGGCGGCTCCGCGGCAATCAGACCGTCGGCGCCGATCCCGCGGTGGCGGTCACAAAGGCGTGCAATGACTTCGCGGTCGAGGGAAAATTTCCCGTCGCGATTGTCGATCATCACGAAGTCGTTTCCCGCCCCGTTCATTTTGGTGAAATTCAGCATAGATTCCATGTTTATACAAAAAACCGCGCCGAATTCAAACTGTGAAGGGGGGTTAAAAAAGCGGCTGGGTGTTTTCCTCGAATTAGGCGAGGATTAAGGCCATGAGCTCCCTCGGACAACTTTTGCTAACTGGCGTGCCAGGTGCACGCCTTGATTCAGAAACCGCCGCAACCTTTCGCCGGATTCAACCCGGCGGGTTCATTCTTTTCGGGCGCAACATCGAATCCCCCGAGCAACTGCGCAAACTCATCGACGACTTGCGCTCGGTGTGCGAAGTGGAGCCGATCGTGACCATCGATCAGGAGGGTGGCCGTGTCTCCCGGTTGCGGCTCATCGGAAGTGAACCGCCGAATGCAAACGCGCTGCGGGATCGCGGCGACCTTGAGCTGATCGGCCGGCACGGCCGGATTACGGGCGAACTGCTGCGGATCTTCGGTTTCAATCTCGACCTGTGTCCAGTGCTGGATATTTCGTTTGATGACGAGGCCGACAATTCGCTTCGTGGACGCTGCTATGGCAACAATGTCGCGCAGGTGGTCGAGAACGCGGGTGCGTTTAACGACGGATTGCGCAGGACGGGGGTGCTCAGCTGCGGGAAGCATTTCCCGGGCTATTCCCGCGCGCCGTTGGATGCGCATCATGAGTTGCCAGTGATCGCGCTTGATCGTGCTGATTTGAATGCACACGAGTTGGCGGTATTCGCGCACTTCAGCCCGCTGGTGGATTCGATGATGATCGGGCACGGATTGTACCCCGCTCTTGAGCCGGACGGTCTTTGTTCCTCACTTTCCAAGCGCGTCATCAAGGAGTTGCTCCGGGGCGAACTGGGGTACCGAGGGATGATTATGACGGATGACTTGGATATGGGGGCGATTTTAAACCACCATGGGCTCGAGGAAACGATACGGCTTGCCATTACAGCGGGGAACGATCTGGCGATGATCTGTCACCGGGTTGAGTGCGTGGAGGAGGCGCACGGACATTTGGAAAAGGTGCCGCAAGCCGACCTGGATCGGGCGTTGGAGAATGTCGCCGCGTTCAAGGCGCGGATGGTGCCGGCGGATCGCTGGGACCTTGCGGAATTTAAGCGCAGGGATGCCGAGGTGCGCCAATTGCGGATCGACACCCTTGGAGTGGAGGCGGCGGACCAGCGCAGCCCGGAAGATGGCAAGCGTTCGCCGGTTGAAGTGTACTGATCCGGCCTGCCGACGGGGTCAGCTTTAGCCGTTAAGGCCTGATTCCAACCATCTTTGAGCTGCTGGCACTGGTGTGGGCAGTAAAAGTGTGCAAAACGCGCTTGCCCGATGTGAACGCGCCCCGTAGTTTCGACCTCCCTCGCAACAAAGGGTAGATACCGAAGTGGCCAAACGGGGCGGACTGTAAATCCGCTGGCTTACGCCTTCGCTGGTTCGAATCCAGCTCTGCCCACCATTCTGATTGCGAGGGACTTGCAATAGCTAAGTTGTTGATTTTTTGCTTTAATTACCAAGCTAAAACTTGGCGAAAAAAGCGGGTTTCAGTGGGGCATTCTTGCACCACTCTTGCACACACCATCGACATTGAGTTGTGGGTCTGCAAGTTGAATTCGTGGGTTGTTAATTTAAAGGGGAATGAGAGCTGTGCGTCCCTCTACAGTTGGGGGCACTGGCGTTGAGAACACGAAGGGCTCGAGATGTTGGCGGCTATAAGCCAATGGGAAAAATCCTGTATCGTCCAGAAGCTGCGAGCTTCACGGGTCAGGATCAGGAAAACAAAAGGGAAGTGCGAAGGCAGAAAGCCTTTTGGTGAAAGTACGGAGGAATCTGCTGTTATTAAACGCATCCAGACACTTAGAATCGAGGGGAAGACAATAAAGGCAATAGCCGATTGTCTAAACGCGGAGAATGTCCCGACCCAAGCAAAGGTCAGAGCAGGAACCGTAGCCAAATGGCACCCCACGATGATCAGTAGGATTCTCAACAGATGATCCAGCGTTGTGCGCCCCCCTTAGTGATCTAAGGTTCAAGGTATAAAAAATTTCTCAATACCTCTTGCTGATGTATGCACTTTAATATGCGCATGGATCAAATAAAAATACCCGAACACCCAAAAGGAGTGCCTTGACGATATAAAAGCCCTTTCTGAAGAAGCTCAGTCGGATTTATAGACACAGCTAAAAATTCTAGACGAGTTTAGAAAAAAACGCTCCCCCCAGAGAATTATGTCCCCCATTGCTAGCAGCGGACTGTACAATTCTACCCCC
>CAMDSZ010000352.1 GCA_945906945.1 Akkermansia muciniphila | reverse complement strand
AGGGTAAGGATCGCATAGAGGATCCCACCCAGGCTGTAGATGTCAGAACGCGCATCCAGTTCAGCCACCATGCCCATTGCCTGCTCAGGGCTCATGTATTGGGGAGTACCCATCACTTCGCCCTCCATGGTCATGCCATAATCACCCGTGTCGTTGACTCGTGAAACGCTCGAGCTCTGTTCTTCACGCTCCCCCAGCACCTTTGCCAATCCCCAGTCCATCACCAGCACCTCCCCGTACTCGCCCACCATGATGTTCTCGGGTTTGAGATCACGGTGCAAAATTCCCTTGCTGTGGGCGAACATCATCGCATCACACACCTTGCGGAAGATTGTGAGCAAAGTGGCCCTTGAGTAATCCTTGATCGCTGCACTGTCGCCATCACGGATCTGGTTCAACACCGCCTGCAGCGTCCGTCCCTTGATCAGCTTCATGCTGTAGAAAGGCCTGCTCTGAGCGTCTACGCCGATGTTGTAGATGGGGACGATGTTTGGATGCGCGAGCTGGGCCAAGACCTTGGCTTCTTTGGAAAAACGCGGATCCTCACCGTCTTCGCTGATGCTGCTGACCTTCACTGCCACCTGCCGCTCCAACTGCGGATCTTCCCCGAAATAGATCTGCCCCATCCCGCCACGGGCGATTTCACGCACGAGTGTGTACTCTCCTGTGAGTGGTGCTTTGTTTGCAGCGTTTGAATCGGCAGAAGAGACTCCTGTTGATGTAGTCTTCTGAACATTTCCTCGCGTAGGCGTTCTCTGCGGAATCGTGACTTCCAAGCTTGCCTTAGTCTTGGTCACTGCCCGCTGGGGAATGGTGATATCCAACGAACTGGGAGTGGGCGACACAACCACCGGCTGCACTGCTTTGACTTCAATCACCAACGTAATGTCTCCCACCTGAACAATGGCTGGATATTCCACCTGCACTCGCGCCGTGATCGTGTAGCCGTTGACCAGCGTTCCACCACCGAGATCCTCCACTTGCAGCCCCGCCTCGCTGATCCAGACCCACGCATGGCGCGCCATGACTCCCTGACCAACGAGAGTGAAAACATCACTGGCAGTCTCCGTACCGATCACGAATTGCGACTCACCGGTATCCACCGTGCTGAGGATTCCTGCTGGTCCGTGGAGGGTGATTGACCATTGGCGCATCTGCATGACGCTAGCCCACGCATGCACAGATTCAACTGTAAATAAGCGGCTTCCCTCTTCATCCAGGGACCGACCTATCTCCAAAACCTGATCCCACCCTCAGTCCCGTGCCCGACGCTCATCGGCCAACTCCTGACGGCAGCCCCCTCATCCGACTGCGACTCTTTTGAAGAGCGCATGCCAGAGAAACCCATCCATCATCCAAACGACAAACTTCTCAAAGCCACCTTTTCCAACCCGGAAAACGCCCGTGGCTTCTTTGAGAACTATCTGCCCAAACAGATCTCCCACGCCGTGGATTGGAGTTCCCTCCGCCTCGAGTCCTCAACCTTTGTCGATCCGCACTTCGCCGCGTCCGAAAGCGATCATGCTTTCAAAAATCTACCAGCAGTCCGTTCTGTCGGTTTTCAAAGATGGAAAAACCGACTATGACGATCTTGATCCAAGCAACAGCTTGCTGTGGCACGCGAATGTTCGGCGCATGGACTTTGAGTCTTTTCGAGACTCCATGTTAAGCATGGCCGGGCTGCTCGACCGCACCTCAGTCGGCGGGCCTTCTTTCAACGTCACGGACGAGCCGTTTATTTTTCGAAGAGCCGTATACGCCTATATCGACCGATTAGACTTACCGGATTTGCTTTCTCAATTCGACATTGCTGCACCTGAACAACCCAACACCAAGCGTACCACTACGATTGTGCCCCAACAGGCGCTGTTTTTGCTCAACAGCCCTTTTGTTGCGACCGTTGTTCACAACATCGTCAAACGTCCGGAGATCGTTCAGGCGGTCGCCGTTGACAGGGACACGAACAAGGGGATCTCAGCGATATTCCGGATCTTGTTTCAGCGCCTGCCCACGCCCGTCGAACGGGAGATGGCCCTCAATTTTCTCGTCCGCGAAAACAAAATGCAGGCGGAGGTTGTGAAACAAACACAGTCCATGCGCGAAAAGGCAACACGCGATGCCGCGGCTAAAAATAACAGCAGGCAACAGAACATTGATACCAACATTAAACAGGCCCTCGTGAACGACGGTGAACTGGTAGAGAGGACCGCTTTCTCACCTTGGGAAACACTTGTACAAACTTTGTTATTCGCAAACGAAGCGGCTTACGTGGAGTAAGCGGCGGCTGGCCGACCTAAAGGGTTTCACCCCACAATCTGTGTTCGCCATTGAAATGGTTGATGACATGAGGTTGTTATCGCTTTTAGCGATAACGGTCTCTCACGCCGCTCGACACCTTCATGTCATCTACTGATCTCTCCGGGCGAGTGCCCCCGGGTGGCGCCGTCCAGATCCCAGACCAGCGTTTCCGCATCGGTCGCGCACGCCAGTCGCTTTCCGGAAGGGCTGAAATCCAGGTCCCTCGGAACCATGGCAAGGCGAAATTCCGCGAGCAACATCCCCGAATCCACATTCCAAACCCTCACGGACTTGTCCATTGAACCGGTTGCGATGGTTTGGCTGTGGGGGCTCCAAGCCGCACTGATAATCCCGCCGTCATGCGCGCGGAACTCCCGGAGGATCTGGAGAGTCTCCGCATTGCGCAACCGAACCCTCTGGTCGACCCCCGCCTCGATAAACGTTTTTCCATCCGCAGAGGCCACAATCACGTACATGGAACTGGGATGAGTGACCGATCGCAGTTCACCCCCGGTTGCCCCGTCGAACAGCACAATGGTCTCCTGCGCCCCGGGTGACCCGCGGTCGGCCTGTTCGGTGCACAGCATCACGATGTTTTCCCTGTTGGCGTTGTTGGAGTTCACCCAGCACGCATCCAAGGAACGGGTCGTGGGAAGTTTAAACACCTGTTTGCCGGAGCCGACATCGTACACGACTACGGACTTCGTCCCCGGATTGGACCCCACCAACAAACGCTCTCCGGTTTGACTCAGCCGCATGAGGCTGTGGACCCAAATGTTGATTGGCGTTTTTGGAAGCAGCGGCTCCATCTCACTGGGGCCCGCCCTGAAAAAGGCGGTCGGCTGCCCTTCGAAAGCGGCCATTTTGCCGTCCTGGCTGCAATAGACGTGGTTCCCATGCCCAGTGCCCGACTTCCACAGCGTCTCGTTGGTGCTGATGTTCTCCAGCGATGCGTGTCCATAAAGTGCCAAGAAAAGACGGTTGTCGTCCCCCCAGAACACGCAATCACTTTTGGGCGGCCCAACCCACGCAAGCGGTTCGGAGCGGAAATCCCACAGACTGGTGGAGGGCCCTGCAATCAACAAGCCGCCCGAGACGGGATCCAGAGCTGCGGCAAGCGGAGGACCACTTCCCCCAGCGAAATTTCCCAACGGCACACCCCTGTGGCTGAAGACCCGGATAAGCTGGCTTCCATCCCGCTGCAGGCTCACCGCCGCAAACCTTCGGCCGTCTGCGGAAAAAACAAGCTGCCGAATGATGCGAAAACCTTCGTAGATGCCCTCGGGCTCTGCACACCTGAAAAACGGCTCGGAGTTTTCGTTCTCCAAAGAAACGCCATATAGCGCCCCGGTGTTGGAAGCAACCACCGCATTTTTCCCGTCTGGTGAAATCGCGATGTTCCTCGGATGGGGAAATGCATTTTCCTTGGGCCGCTTGCGTCTTTTAACAACAGAGCCGTCGATTGTGTTCAGAAACACAAGCTCCCCGAAGCTGGCCACCAACAGTAGGCACCGGCCATCCGGAGTCATCCGGAGGAAAATTGGATGCCTCTTCGTCTGAGCATGCTCCCAGACGAGCGTTTTTTTTGATAGGTCGTACGATCTGATGGTGTCGGCGTTGACCTGATATAGAAACTTTCCGTCGACGCTGAAAAGCAGCTGCTCAGTCGCGGTCGCGTCCCACTCGGAAACTTTTTGGAAATTGCTCAAATTATACAACAACAATCCCTTGCCATTATGTCCAACCGCCAGCATCAGGCCGTCAGAAGACACCGCAAGGTGAAGTCGATCGGCGGAGGGATCGTGGTGTTTTGCGAACTCGGCAGGGAAGCCGCCCAAAACCTCTCCGGTCCGTGCCCTGAGGATCGCAATGGAGCCTCCACTCAC
>CAMDSZ010000351.1 GCA_945906945.1 Akkermansia muciniphila | reverse complement strand
ACACTGCTTGCCGGGAGTCGTGACTGCGAAATGGCGGTGATTGAGATGGGGATGAATCATGCGGGCGAGATTGCGCCCCTCGCTGCCATGGCCCAACCCGAGGTCGGAATCATCACCAACATTGGGATGGCCCACATTGAGTTTCTTGGAAGCCAGCAGGCCATTGCTGTGGAGAAAGGTGCGCTCGCCGCAGCCATCAGTGCATCAGGCACCGTAGTGCTTCCTGCAACAGAGACGTTTGGAAAAGTGATCGAAGATATGACCAGCGCTCGCATTTTGCGTGCAGGTCTTTCTTGTGGCGATGTGCAGGCGGTGGATGTTCATGCATTAGAAAATGGTAGTCGCTTTGGTTTAATCTACGAGGGTATGAGGGCTGAAGTTGAGCTCGCCGTGCCGGGGTTGCACATGGTGCAGAACGCTGCGCTCGCCGCAGCCGCTGGCCTTGCAATGAATGTGACGCTCGAGGCTGCCGCTGAAGGGTTGCGGGGTATGAAGCTCACCAAGGGACGAATGGAGACGCGGGTGATTGAGGGTGTCCATTTCCTAGATGACACTTACAACGCGAATCCAGATTCGATGTGTGCAGCTCTACGCACACTTGTCCAATGGCCCGCTGTCGGTTCTCGGATCGCTGTGCTCGGCCGCATGGGGGAATTAGGGGCTTTTGCAGAACAAGGTCACAGGCAGGTGGGCAAAGTCGCCGCTGATGGAGTGGATTGGGTGGTGACGGTGGGGGACCATGCTGATTGGATTGCAGACGAGGCACGGCGCCTCGGAGCTCAGCGCGTTGATCATTTTTTTGAGCTGTCTGAGGCATCGGCGGTGTTAAGAAAAAACATCCAGTCTGGTGACGTAGTTCTCGTGAAAGGCAGCAGGTCCGCGCGGATGGAACGCGTGATCGAGGAGGTGTCGAGGCCATGATGTACTACCTCAGCAGGTGGAGCGAAGCGGGTCCGGAATGGATGCATGCGCTTAACGTGTTCCAGTATATTAGCTTTCGGGGAGTCGCCGCAGCCGTGACGTCCTTCTTGTTAAGCATCCTTTTCGGTCACTGGGTGATTCGGAAATTGATTTCTCTAAAGCTCGGGCAACCTGTTCGGACGGCTGAGGAAGTGCACAAGCTTTTTGAGTTACACGGAAAAAAGGCTGGAACTCCGACCATGGGCGGCGTGCTGATTCATGGAGCGGTTATTGCATCCACGATTCTTTGGGCACGCCCCGATAACTCAGCGGTGTGGCTGCTGGTGTTCACCATTCTCGCTTGTGGTGCGCTTGGATTTTGGGACGACTATCTTAAAGTTTCTAAAAAGAACTCAGGCGGAATCAGCGAGCGGGCGAAGCTAATTGGGCAAGGCACTGTTGCCGCAGTTGTGGCGTATTTTTTCCTGACTAATCCAGCAACAGAAGTTCAGGCTCGCGCTTTGTATGTACCGTTTTACAAGGCGCCTTTACTAGAAAACTTGGGATGGTGGAGCATTCTCTTCTTCGCGCTTGTGATAGTCGGCACATCGAATGCGGTCAACCTGACCGATGGACTTGATGGTCTTGCCGCTGGGTGTACTGCGACCAGCGCGCTGGCGTACGCCGTGATCTCTTACGCAGCAGGAAATATCAAAGTTGCACAGTATTTGCAGATCCCTTATTACCCATTTGCAGGAGAACTTTCGATCGTGTGTCTTGCGCTGGCGGGCGCTTCAGTGGGTTTCCTCTGGTTCAATGCCCATCCGGCAAAAGTTTTTATGGGAGACACTGGCTCGCTTGCAATCGGAGGGCTGCTTGGAGTTGTTGCGATTTGTTGTAAGCAAGAGCTGCTACTGATCTTGGTCGGAGGGGTCTTTGTGATCGAAGCGACCTCCGTTCTGATCCAGCGCGCAGTTTTTAAAGTGACCAAGCGGCTCCGAGGCGAAGGGTATCGCGTTTTCAAAATGTCGCCCATACACCATCACTTCGAGTTGCAGGGGTGGCCTGAAAACGTTGTCATCGTGAGGTTTTGGATTTTGTCTGTTCTTTTCGCTCTGCTCGGGCTTGCGACCTTGAAACTACGGTGAACACGCTTATTTCAAAAAATTTGAATATTGCTGTTTTGGGCGCTGGAGAAAGCGGCGTCGCCGCGGCTCGATTGCTCGCGGCCGAGGGAGCAATCGTCACGGTACTCGACAGCGCTCCGGAGGATGTGTTGAAAGCGAAGCAGGTGGTCTTAGCTGAGAACGGAATTAACTTACTCGGCGGAGATGCCGCGCATCGATTAAATGAGCGATTCGCGTGGGGGGTTCTGAGCCCAGGTATCGATCCAAGTGCTCTTCTGGTGAGGCAGTTTGCAGAAGCCGGAATACCGCTCGTTGGAGAGCTCGAGTTGGCGTTTCAGCGATGCGCCGCTCCAGTTGTTGCGATAACGGGTACAAACGGCAAGACGACAACAACTCAACTAATCGAGGCGATGTTTAATGGAGCCGGAATTCCAACGGTTGCATGCGGTAACATTGGTCCTGCGTTCTCCTCAAAAGTTGGAGAAAGTCAGAGACTCGCCGCGATGACCGTGGAGGTGTCGTCATTTCAGCTCGAAAACATATACGGTTTTGCACCAAAAATTGCAGTGTGGCTGAACTTTACTGCTGATCATTTGGATCGATATTCCTCAATGCAGGAGTACCTCCAAGCAAAGCTAAGAATATTTGAGAACCAAAAGTCCGATGATTGGGCTGTGGTTAACGCTCGTGATAATCTGCCGCCATTGAAAGCGCGCAAAATTACCTTCAGTGCGTTTGAATGTGGTGCAGACTTTTCGTTACGTGACGACGTAATTTATTTTCATGAGTTGGCATTGCTTCCTTTGGCTGAAACTCAGCTGCGCGGAGCTCACAACGCTGAAAACCTGATGGCCGCACTAGGAGTCGGACATGCTTGGGGGTTGCAATGGGAGGCGATGATTGGCTCGATTGTAACGTATAAGCCGCTGCCGCACCGATGTGAATTGGTGGCGACGATCGATGGCGTTGACTTTATAAACGACTCGAAGGCAACCAATCTCGACGCTCTTGAAAAAGCACTTTCATCAGAGCTTCGCCGAGTAATTCTCATCGCAGGCGGGAAAGATAAGGGGTTTGAGTTCGGGTCTCTTAAGGAATTGATCGCCGAAAAATGCGCCTCCGTTGTGCTGATTGGTGAAATGGCGGAACGAATCGAGAAACTTTGGGGTAGTGCAGTAAATTGCCATCATTGTGAAAATTTAAGTGAGGCTGTTCACTCTGCGCGCGCACTGGCAAAGCCCGGTGAGGTCGTACTTTTCAGTCCCGGGACATCGTCGTTTGACATGTTTAAAAATTATGCGGACCGGGGCGATCAGTTCAGAGCAATCGTTCAAGGCATGAGTTTCCGCGGCCATGAGAAGAATTACGTCCATCGGAGCTAATAATTTCTAGAATCCAAACATTAACTAAACCAAACAAACCTCCGCACCCACGCCATCCCGTCCATGAAGAAATTAAATATGCCAAACATCCGTGCGCTTCTTCCTCAGCCTAAGCCGAGAAAGCCGCGGACCCGTCTGCAAGCAAGCGCCTCACGACTTACACAGCCGGTGTACGACGATTACGAAGAAGAGCCGACCACAAAGCTGTCCACCGCATTTGTCGTGGTGCTTGTTTTGCATTTGGTTGCAGTGGGCGGAATTTACGCATTCCACAGTATCAAGGCGCATCGACGAGAAGCTGACGGCACAGCGGTAGCAGCGAATCCCGGGGCAGCGAAGAAGACTGCGCCTCCTCAAGCTGTAGACGCAGCCTCCGCACCAGCCTCCTCACATAACAAGGCTGTGGCGCCTGCTATGGCTCCCAAGTCTCCAGTGGTGGCGCCTCCAGCGACCGCCGCCGCGGCGCCTTCGCCTGCAGCCCTTGCCCCCGTCCAGCCCGCGCCCGTAAAACCGGCGGCAAGTGGTGGAGTCGTGGATAAATCACAGGCCACTGCGCAGACTGCGCCGTCTGCTGTGCTTCCCCAACCGAAGGCTGTTGCTTCGGCGCCAGTTGCTGCGGCGGCAAAGAGCACTGTTCCGGTTGCCCCAGTGCCCGCAGAAACCTCTGGACGGACTTACACTGTGGTGAAGGGTGACAACCCTGTGACAATCGCCAAGAAAATGGGCGTCAATTCCGAGGAATTGCTAAAGCTAAACGGACTGGATGATCCTAAAAAGCTCCAGATCGGTCAGG
>CAMDSZ010000350.1 GCA_945906945.1 Akkermansia muciniphila | reverse complement strand
TGCCTTTAGTTCGCTCCCTGCAACCGCGGGCGCGTCGGCCTCTTCTGCGGAACTGCCCTTGGCTTCCTCGGCAGTTGGCGGAGTCTGCGCCTTCACTTCTCCCGTGATTTGAACTTGGAAGGCTCCGGAATCCTCCTTCTTCCCAAAAGAGCGCCGCAACAGGCGATAAATGTCGTGGTAAGTCAGGGCATCATCACTTTCGCCATACAGCAGACGAATCACGCGGGCTTCTTCCTCGGGCAGATTGACGAGCGCGGCTGCAATGGACCCTGGCCAACCTGGAGGAGGACGTAGCAGCCTGGCGGGAAAGTCCTCCCACGCGTTGGTCGAGGTAAACAAACGAACGCCGACGCTCCTTCCCACGGTGCGGCAAAGGATTGAGTTGATCACCGCATCAAACGCGATGTTATCAATCCGGTCGACCCTCGGAAACAGCCGCGTATGTCCGAGAATGACATGGTGCAATTCGTGGAGAATCAGCAAAAATAGATCACCGTCGTCCGCGCAGTACTCCTCCACAAAACGGCGGTTGAGAAGAAGTTTCGGCGTGTCTCTGCATTCCACACAGGCCGTTTCGGTTTGGTCGCTGTATTCGATATCGAGCAGGCCGAATAGCTTTTCAAGCTGATAGGAAGCCGAGGGTAGGACATTGAAGATTCTTGCACGGACTTCAGTGGTATCGGCATTGCGGGGTTTGTTATATAAGAGGTTCATTAGATGATGGCTAGGGGGTCATCGAAGGCGATGGGGAGATCGAGCAGAGTGTCCCAGCTGAGGTTGGGGGCGCGTCTGGAAAGGAACAGCGGTCCCGCGCACTGGGAGAGAATTCCGGCGCACAGGAGCGGATCCGAGCAGAAGACGGGCTTGAGCAGACGGATCTGGCTGCTCGAGTCGGCGGTTTTCAAATCCTCGTAGCGCACCCTGTAGCCGATCAAAAAATCGGCAGCCCACTCGGGGGCAATCGGCTGACCGATCTGGGCAAAAAAGTCGGCTGGGTTTTCAAAAAGATCGCGCAGTCTCAGCGACAGTTTTGACAGAGAGTCGGGCAGATCGTGTCCGATGCGTGGGATCCCGTCTCTTTTCCAATTCCAGCTAACCCCGCGGTTCTTTTTCTTGGATGAGCGTTTGGAAGCCGCAGCTTGGGTGGGCGTTGCGGGGTGCACCCGACGGGCCAAAGCCCAGACGAAACACACGATCTTGGTTTGCCCGGCGACCGTATTTCCGCGGAGCGTAATGCTGGTACGCGGAGGGGCGCTCATGTTGTGGAGAAAATTCATAACGATTCTCCCTCCAATCCGAAGCGGTCCCACAGCTGGGTGAAGAAATCCTGCAGATCCGGTGGTTCGATCGACTTGTAGCCATCTGGCAAAAAGCCGTTTAGCAGGTTTCGTGTGTACAGGTCTTTGGGAGTTTTCCTCAAAGTGCTGCACAAGTTGGAGACCTGGCGGCACCGTTCGAGCGTTTTTCCGTAAACCTGATGCGTCGTGTTCTTCGGGCGCAGGACATCTTTCAACTGCCCCGCAAGCGTCTCTGCGGCAGTGGCTGCGATCTTTCTCGCGACCCTCAACTTAAGGTAGATGATCAAGGCGACTGCGGTCCGCTTCTCCTCGCCTTTTTGTGAGGCAACCGCCTCAAGCACAAGCGACGAAAAATCTGCCTCAGAAAGGGGAAATCCCGCGCGTGAAGCGACCAGCACCCGCTCAAGTGGATCCGTGATTTGAAGTAATTCCTTCCACGGGTCGTTCTCCTGAAGCCCCGCAATGTTCCACGCCTGCCGATGCAAGGCCAGCAGGGCAGCCCGGTCCAGAGACCGCTCCGCCAGGCCCGGATGCCCGTGCGAGAGCGCAAGGAAGAGCGTTGTTTCCAAGTCGGGCGCGGTTGTCTTGCCACCAAGTTGTTCCAATGTGATGCGGGCTGCCTGGATGCCCAAAGCAGTCCGGAAAAGAGTTGCCAGACGACGGGGAGAGAACCGCGTTCCTATGCCACGGAGTTGGGCTTCGAGTGCGATAAAGTAACTGCACAGATTGGGCGGATTCTCGCAAAAGAACTGGAAGGTCGTTTCCGTTCTGCGCACGAGTTCACGAACATCGACGGGGAATTCGTGTCGACCGCGGAACTGGTCGAGCAGGATCACGCTTCGGTCTGCGTCGGTGAGGTCACTCCAATCCGGCACCTCGATCAGAAAACCAAACCGATCGGCCAATGCAGGATCCAGCGACTCTGCGCCAAGGTAGACGTCTCCGTCGTCGTCATCCGTTGGCGGAGGGTTCATGGCCGCCCAGCGGTAAGAGAGCTTTTCCAGTGGAATGCCCTGCACGCGTCGCTCGTGAATGATCGAGAACAGCTTGTTTTGGAGGTCGGGACGCGTGCGGTTTAATTCGTCAATGAACACGACCTCGGCGTCCCAGATCGCCGTGGGGGTGCTGATGTAACGCAGCGCCGTGTGTTGTTCGTTGGGTACGGGAATCCCGACGAGATCGTCGTAGTTAATCAGGGAGGCGTTGTAGAAGCGGTAGTTGAGTTGCAGCACCTGCGCGAGTCGCTCGAGCAGGAAGCTTTTCGCGGTGCCGTGTTTGCCGATGAGCAGCAAAGGTTCCCGCGTGGCGAGTGCGGCGAGCAAAACGGGTTCCAGACGTTCCCACCCCAGCAGACCGAGCGGTTTGGTGAGGAAGGAGAGGCCCTGCTTTTTCTTCGATGCAGTGCTCGGGATTGGGGTCGTCTTTTTGGCGGGTGTGACTTTCTTTTGGGTAGGCATGGCGTTTGGAGGCGTTGGAGTTGTCGAGCTGTTGGGTTGCAAAACGGGAGGGCGTGCTGTCTCGGTCGCTTTCCGGAAGAGGGCTGCGCCGCCTGCGTTACGCTGCGAGCGCGAGGGAGCGCGTTTGCGTTTGTTGCGGTGCGTCCCAGGTGAGCAGCACGTCCCGAATGGCGCGTGCCGCCCTGACGTTGTGGGTGTGAAGGCTCAGGCGCACTCTGCGCTTGGTGTAGTCGGGCAAGTGCTCGGTGTAGTGCAGCCACCACGTGCCGTTGTTGTTCCAGAGGTGGTGGTTCGGGTTGCTGCCGATGCGGATGGCGATCTTTGAGTTTTTCATGGTGCGTGTGGGAATTGGCACACCAGAAACCCGAGCAACAAAAAACCGCCGATTCCAATCAGGAAGCGGCGGTAAAGGCGCGGAGAGATTTTTGTTCAGCGGATTACTCCCCGCTGCGCATCGAAAGGCACTCGCCCTTCAGCCACCGTAGGATTTCTCCGTCCCCGGTTGGCAGCACTGGTTACCCAATGCGTTCCTGATGTGGGATTGAGTACAGCAGACCGGACTGGAGTAGGCAACTGCTGTGTGTGTCATAAAAAATCAGGGCTCGTCTGCCAGACGGCATCTGCCGAATGAAAAGCTATAAAAGCTGAGAAAGTCCCGCACACACTTTGATAGCTTTCACAGCTTTCCAAGCAGGGGGTGGAGCGTGAATGTTTTGCTGTTTTTGAGCGGCCTTGCCCGCAAACCAGAGTCGCTTTTTATGGCAGCCTAAGAACTGCTTGCTGCGCTGCTCATTGGGTCGCTGCATTCCGCGGTTGAGTGGTCACATCCAATAATGCGGCCAAGATAAAAAAGCATTTTGGGACGAGACCACCGACGAGTACGAGGTCGGAATGCCATGCGCCCAGTGCGGACCACAGAGTTAGAAATGCTCTCTCAGCGAGAGCAGCGTGGCGCGGGTCGTACTCGCTGTAGGTTTCGTATTTCATGGCCTGCAAAAACCTTCCCATTCCCGCAATGCAGACGCGGCGTCTGGCCCTCGAAGGCCCGTCCTTTGGAGGTCTAGATAAATTTGCGCATCGCTGACAAGTGTTAGCCCGCCACGATGCTGGGTTTCGGTGAAAAGCCCCTCATCGTCCGGGGTGTGGAGCCAAAGCTTTCCACCGTCAGTCACCGGACGGAGGCCGAGTTCCTCTAGGGCGGCAGCCCCAAGGGGACGGTCAACATACGCGGAACAAACCGCAGGTTCTGTGTAAGGGTGCCGCGTCCAAGCAGCACTCCACTGCGTGAAAGCCAATCGCGCTTTCTGAGACTCCGCCCATTTTTGAAGCCGATCGACGAGTTCTTGAGGCGAACCAAAGAAACCCGCGTAGAGGGTGGAGCGGACTCGTTTTGGAAATCGGTCGGAATCCGCCCAAGAATCAAGCAACCCCAGCCAATCACGAAAGCGAAACTCGCGGGCAGTGATTTTTTCCACAAAACCCTGACCGATCAG
>CAMDSZ010000349.1 GCA_945906945.1 Akkermansia muciniphila | reverse complement strand
CTGAAAAGACGCCGATGCACTTGCGCCCGCCCAAGGATTGAGGGCAGAGTAACGGGGTTATGGCTTCCAACCGTCTCCAGCAAATTCTTGAGGTGAAACGGCGTGAGGTTGCGCGGATTTTCCCACGCGCTGAACACCTGCGCGCCTCGGCTCTGCAGCGCAACGAATTCCGGTCATTCGCTGCCGCCTTGGACCAGGGGGCGGATGCGCTTGGTCTGATCGCCGAAGTCAAGCGCGCGAGTCCATCAGCCGGAATCATCGCTCAAGATTTTGATCCGGTGCAGATAGCCCAGAGGTATGAACTGGCCGGTGCGCATGCCCTGTCGATTCTCACCGACGAGGAGTTCTTTAAAGGTAAACTTTCGTATCTTAGCCAGATCCGGACGAAGGTGGATTTGCCGATCCTAAGAAAAGACTTTATTATCCACGAGGTGCAAATCGCGGAGGCGAGCGTTGCCGGTGCTGATGCGGTCTTGCTCATTGTGGCCGCGCTGGAGCAGGAGAAGCTGCGGGCGCTGCACGAGGAGGCCGAGCTGCTTCAGATGGATGTGCTCGTGGAGGTGCACACACTTGAGGAGCTCGACAGGGCATTGGAAATTGGAGCGACGATCATCGGGGTCAACAATCGCAATCTAACAACGTTCGAGGTGGACCTAGCCACGACTGAGCAGATTAGCGAAGAGGTCCCAGACGGTATTATTCTGGTGTGTGAAAGCGGGCTGAAGACGCGGGCTGACAGCAAGCGCGCCTTCGAAGCGGGATGCAATGCGATTCTGGTTGGGGAAAGTTTAATGCGGGCAGATGATATCAGCGCAAAGGTGGTCGAGCTTTTGTCCGTTTAACTCTGAGGGGATCGAGGGCTGGCCCTTCTTCACGATGCCCAGCCTTGCTTCAACGCTTTACGTGCAGAAGCACCGGTTGTGACGCCTGACCGCCGTCCGGCTTTGCCCGCAGGAATATCCAGCGTGAGCTTTCGGGCACCCACTTTGACGCTTGCAGTGTGAAAGAGCGCTCCGTCTCCGACTCAACAATCAGCAGTCCATTCAGTCCTACATTGTCGACATAAACCCCGTGCGGGAGATTGCGTCCCGAGTCCTCCTTGCCCAAATCGATTCTGTCTTTAAAGTCCACTCGCGTTGCGTGCACTTTTGCAGTCAGGGTTTCACCAGGACGAATGGTCAACTCAAGGGGGCCGGTCTTGCCCATTGACGAGCTTCCTGAATTTCCTTCCGGTTCGATCCGCACCAGAACCTTCGCAGCGGCGCCGAGCTTGACTTGACCAAGCGACATTTCATGCGAGATCATCCGTCCCTTGATCGCTGCGGTGGCTGTAAGTTTGACGTTATTCGAAGCCTCCTCTGAAGGGGCTGCGGCGTCAGCGTCTGTCCAAATTACACCGAAGGCCTGATCCTGGCCCTCCTCAATGACGATCGGCGAGCTGGCGTGAAAGCCTTGAGGCAGGTTTACGCAGCTCACCGTGACCGGTCCATCGAACCCATCGATACGGTCCACAGCGACCGTGAACTCACGCCCGCTGCCGGGGCTCACTGAGGGCGACTTTCCAGCTGGGATTTTGAGCTGAAAGTCAGGTTTAGCTGTTCTAGTGTGCAGGGTGTAGGGCGAATCGTTGCCCCCAAACCCCCTTGCATCGGAGATGCGTAGAACGAAGCGGCCCTGAAAAGGAGCGGTAAACGAAAGAATCGAGTCCGATCCAGCTCGGCGATTTGAGGCGTCATCATTTTCGTAATTGAGGCGGAAAACGGGCAGGCCATTTGCTGGGGGTTGTGAGCCTGGTGGTAATGCGTTCACGACGTAAACAGTCTCCCCGAGCGGGTGCGCTGCGGGGGTGGTGTCAAAGTAGGCGTGGCGCATTCCTGTCCCTGGATAAACTAGAAAGCCTGAGTCGGGACCGCGAGGATACATCCAAAGTTTCACGATCTCCCCGTTGCAATACAGAAACTCGTTGATCTCCATTTCGCGGAAATGCTGGATTCTAAAGTCATCGGAAGTGTTCGAATCCTTTCCCCTAAATGTGAGCCAGGAACTGCGCACCGCTTGTAGCACCGCCCGTTCCACGGGATCCCCATTAGATGAGAGAACCTCGAGTTTGGAGTCTAATTTTGATCCCGCCCGCGAGGCTGTTACTTCAAAGAACCAGCTTTGGCCCTTTTCTGAGTCGAAGCTAAAATGGTCAACATCACCCGAGCGTTCGATGCAGCCCTTGATTTCGGCCGGGAAATGGATAGCCATCGCCGACTGCGCTGCGTCGTTTGGCTCGATTTCTGATATCTTCTCAACGGGTTGATCTGGTTGAAGTGAGGTGTTGAGATTTGCCAAAAGCTCCGACTGCGCGCGGAAATTGACTGTTTCTGCGGCCGTTGGTTTTGAGTCGTGCTTGAGTGCGGTGGCTTCTTTTTGGGCAGTCGCTTCAAACGAGATACGCTTCACGCTTCCATCCATTCGCGCCACTATGATGTCCTGTGTGTTGGGGACCGGAGCTAAAGCGCTTGGGGTGTCGGACGAAATATCCTGAACGCCGAGCAAGTTTAAGTGTGGGACACTCCACAGTTTTGTTGAACGGTCTAGTGACACAGTCAACAAACGATCGCCCTTGCTGTTGAGTGCCATGCCAGTGACGCCGGCTTCATGAGCAAATCTCGTCTCGATGATCGGATTGATCTCAACTTGATCACGCGATTTTAAGTCCCAAATCCGGAGTCGGTTATCTGCTCCAGCAGATAAGACCTTTGAGCCATCTGGTGTGAATGCAACGCAGAATTGCTCGCCTTGCGGCTCCTTGAGTGTGTCGAGCCTTAGGCCGTCGCGTACCCTCCAGACCTTTGTTGTTTGATCGCCGCTGGCACTGGCCAGAAGTGTCCCATCTGGGCTGAAAGCCAAGTCAAAGATTGCGCCGTTGTGCCCGCTAAGACTTCTGAGCGCTTTACCCGTGGCGGGATCCCACAAAATGATCTTTGAGTCGTAGCCCCCGGAAGCCAGTGTTCTTCCGTCCGGAGACCACCGTAACGAGCAGATCAAGTCGCGGTGATCAGTCGAAAACTCCGCACGCGATACTGCATCGGTCTCAATGCTCCAGAGCGTGATACCGCCTCTGACTCCCGGTACGCCTGAGGCAACCGCAAGTGTTTTACAATCCGGAGAGAACTGGATCGCGGTGACCTTCCCTTCGTGGCCGTCGAGTTTAGCCAGAACATGACGCGTTCCCTCATCAATGACCTCTACCGATTTGTACTTGGCGCGGGCCACTTTCTTTCCGTCTAGCGTGAACGCAAGGGCTGTGATGATCTTTGACTCCTTACCGCTGATCGGAAGATCAGGAATGTTCAGCATTGAGAGGATCGAAACATCTTCGCCTTTTGGACCGGGCGCTCCTGCACTGAGCCAAGCTTCAACCAGTTTGATTTCGGTCTGCGTGGGTTGGGGTTCCTTGCTTGGCGGCATCTTTGGCTTTTCACCTCGCAGAACGCGACCGAGCATTGCGGCGTGATCGTTTTTGCCTTCGAGTGGATTGCCGTTTTCTCCGCCTTTTTTGAGACTTGCGAATGTCTCAACGGACAAATCGCCTTCGAGTTCCTTGCCTGAGTGACACCCTGCGCAGTAGTCGCGCAGTATCGGAGCAATGTCGGTGTGGAAATCAGGGGTTACTTCAGTGGCGTAGCCGGGTGCTGCTACGAGGAACAGGATTGACCAGGACAGTTGTGGGGCAATTTGGAATAAGCTTCGCATAACGGGCGCCAATTAGGTCAGGGTTAATGCTGGAAGAGGAACTCACGACTGGTGAGTAGCGCCCACATCACGTCCTCCACGCAGGCGCGCCTCTCGTCGGGTTTTGCTTCGCTGAGAATCTTTGAATATCCAAGAGCCTCTAATTGTGTTGGTGGCCTTGAGAGGCAGGTCATAAAGGCGGTTTCAACAAGCTTTTCGTCATCCAGATTTCCCGCGATCCAGTCCGCGACGGTTCCGTTTTTTGAGGCAAGTTTATCGTTGATGGTTGTCCCGTTTGATAGATGTAGCGCCTGAACCATGCTTGGCTGGTTTGAGCGCTCGCAATCACAAGTGATCTCTCGCTGGTTTCGCCCGAAGGTTTTCAGAAAGTACGACCGTACTGCGGCGTCATAAACTTGCACCGCGCGGAATCCCTTTGGATAGAGCGCAGTCTTTTCGCTCGAGCCATCTTGGAGCGCGATGGCATCAAACTGTTCGGGAATTCCAGTGACGGAGCTGATCGCGTCGCTGAGGATTTCTGCGGAGAGTCGGCG
>CAMDSZ010000348.1 GCA_945906945.1 Akkermansia muciniphila | reverse complement strand
CGTAAACGATCTGAAGGAATTCGAGCAACTGATCCTCGGGTGGCTCGGAGCATTCGAGGCGTAGTAGGATCGGCTTGTCCACAAACTGGGGATACGCGTCAGCCATCTCTCCATCCAAGATGAACGACAAGTAAGCGTTCAGTTTTTCCTGCAGCTGGAAAAGCTGTCGGTTCGGCTCATTCCAAGGGCGCTTTTCGGACATGACGAGAAGCACATGGCCTTCGTTTGAGTCGAAGGTTAAAAAGTCGATGACCCCGGGATGCTCAAGTCCCATGGGATTCACTGCGGAGGCTGCCTGATTCTGATCGCTCATGGTTTGATAAGATTTGCCAATCCGGAGCTTAACTCAAAGAGAGCGCAGGCTTCCATACGTTTCTAAACTCCGACAACATCGAACCAATCATTATGAAGGCGATCGTCGTTGATAAGTTTGGAGGTCCTGAAGTGTTGACCCTGAAGGAGGTTCCAAAGCCGGCTCTCGCCGATGATCAGGTCCTCGTGAAGATCGAATTTGCGGGCGTGAATCCGGTCGATTGTTACATTCGTTCGGGCACCTACGCGTCGCTTCCTCCAGCGGGGTACACTCCAGGCATGGATGGTGCCGGGACCATTGAAGCGGTTGGCAAGCAGGTGCGTGGCTATCGCAAAGGCCAACGGGTCTACGTCGCGGGCAGCGTGAGCGGAACTTACGCTGAATTTTGCGTGTGCAATCCGATCCAACTGCATCCCCTGCCCCGGCAGAGTTCCTTTGAGGAGGGGGCCTGCATTGGCATTCCCTACGCGACTGCGGCGTACGCATTGTTTCACCGGGCCAGTCTAAGACGCGGTCAGAGCGTGCTGGTGCACGGCGCGACGGGAGGGGTCGGGATCGCGGCGATCCAGCTTGCGAAGCGGGCGGGGTTGCGCGTGTTCGCTACGGGCGGCAGCGATGCGGGGCGCGTCTTGCTGCAAAGCCAGGGGGCAGACGTCGTGCTTGACCATCATCAACCGGGGTATGAACAGCAGATTTTAGAGGCCTCTGGGGGCGCGGGCGTGGATTTGATCGTGGAAATGCTTGCAAACGCTAACTTGGGGCGCGACCTGCAGATGCTCTCCATCAACGGGTGCGTGGCGGTGGTGGGCTCGCGCGGGATGGTGCAAATCCAGCCTCGCGAACTGATGGTGCGCGACGGGGACATCCGCGGGATCATGCTTTCCAAGGCTCCCCCGGGAGTAATTGGCAGAATCCACACAGAGCTGCTTTCAGGCTTCACGGACGGGAGTCTGCGACCAGTCATTCGAAGTGTTTTTGCTCTGGAGCGCGCCATGGAGGCGCATCATTTGCAGATGACCCCAGGCGCCCTTGGAAAAATCATCCTCAAAACTTCTTAGCGCACGGCAATGAATTCCTTTGCAGCCAAGTTTCTGAACTTTATCAGGGTTGGTGTAATGGTTTGCGCGGGGAGATTTCCACTACTCATCACATGCACAAGCGTTCTGGCGGTCGTTGGCGTGCTGCTTGTTCATGACGCAGTACCGAAGGCCTCGGTGCTTGTACTACAGCGTCTGCTCATGGCCGCCGCGCTCGGGGTGCCGCTCGCGTTCGGAATCACAATTTTTCGGGAGCGTAATTCAGCCGGGCGTTGGCTCGAGCTTGTAGGCCTGTGCTTACTGGCCGGTTACTTTTTGCTCCCGAAAGCTGGACTGTTTGATGAACCTTATTTCTACGGAATTCAGTGGGCCTTTCTGCTTGCAGGGCTGCACTGCTTTTGTGCGGTGATCGGATTTTTGGTCGGAGCCGAGACAAGGGGGTTCTGGCAGTTCAACCACCACATTTTTTCACGCTTCATTCTTGTGAGCATCTATTCGGCCGTCTTGGTCGGGGGTATGGAGCTTGCGCTTTTGAGTGCGGACAAGCTTTTTAGTTTAAAACTCAAATACGCATACGCTGACACTGCGATCTTGATCATCGGATTTTTCCACCCGTTCTTCTTTGTCGCGGGAGTGCCAAGCGATTGGAAAGCGTTGGATTCAGAGGCTGGATATCCGCAGGTGATGAAGGTTTTTACGCAGGCGGTGCTGGCGCCTTTGGTGGCGGTTTTTACGGGGATCCTCTACGTCTACGCCCTGAAGATCGCCATTAGCCAGGACTGGCCGCATGGATGGGTGGCGCTGCCAGTGCTACTCTTGTCGGTGTTTGGAATTCTCGCCGCCTTGCTGCTGCATCCTCTCAAGAATGATCCCAACGAAAGATGGTCCCGATGGTTTACAAAATATTTCCCACGGGCGCTCGCACCGCTCGCTGTTTTGCTTCTGCTTTCGATCCGGGTGCGCATCACCGAGTACGGGTTGACGGAATTACGCTACATCGGCGTCGCTGCTGGATTTTGGCTGCTGGGATGGTGTTTCACCTTTTCCTGGGCGCCTGCTGCCGGGATTCGCTGGGTTCCGATCTCTCTGGGTCTCGTGTCGTTGCTTTCGGCATTCGGGCCTGCGAGCGCAACGGCTTTATCCAAAAGAAGCCAGCAGGATCGTTTTTCGAGCATGCTGGAAATGTTTAAAATCCGGGAGCAGATGGTGAATCGTCAGGGTTCAGACGTCTGGCTGGTATCGGAGAACTACCGGAATTTGGAACAAACCCTCAGGTACCTGATCGAGACACAAGGCAAGGAATCGGTGGCGGCGATCTTGGAACCGATTTGGAAAAGCGAATGGAGCCAGCAACAGCTTCGGTCCTGGGTCCTCTCTGGTGAAATCCTGTCTTCGATGAAGGTCAGAGAAAGTCGTAAAAATGAGCAGAGGGCGCATCACTTTTGGTATTTGGATCAGAGCCGGGCTTTGTCCGAATCTGGGTTCGGCAAGACTTCTATTTTTCCAGGACTGACGGCCAGGCCGAATGAAAAGGTAACCGATGGCGAAGTCTGGATGATCCTGGAGAAGGGCGCTCTCAAGCTGGGTTTTGCAGAAACAGGCCCCTTCACCGCTGTGCCTCTTGAAACGATGCTCGCGGCGCTTCCGTTCCGTTCCGACAGCAAAATGTCCCCAGAATCGCTCAGGATCGACTGGCAGCATGAGGGGCACTCTTTCCGGATTGTCTTTCGTGAACTCGACGGAGAACACTTCAGCGACGGGACGGTGCAAATCAACACCTGCAAGTTGGTTTTGTTCGAGCGTTGATGACTCACTCCTGAATGCGCGAAGGCAGCCGAATAAAACCCGTTGCACGCGAACGGTTCGCCCGAAACTGTTCGGGATAGCAGTCAATGCTGGGTTCGCTCGATTCGCGAACGACGCTTGATTGAGATGGATTGGGGGTTGTCGTCCTCTGTAAAATTTTAGCGCATCGCGCAGCCCTAAACCCTCATACCCATGTCATCGATGTCATCTCCCTGCCCCACCGCTCTTGTGTTCGCGCTCGCGCTCGCCGCCGTGGGTCTCGCGCCGAAAGTGCGGGCTGAGATCTCCGTGCCAGCTTATTTTTCCGAACACATGATGCTCCAAGCCGGGACGGCAGTCTCAATCTGGGGATGGGCCGATCCAGGTGAGAGCGTCTCCGCCACTTTCTTTGGGGTAACGCAAAACACACAAGCCAACGAAGATGGCGAATGGCGCGTCACTTTCTCCGCGCTCGAGCCCGGCTCAAATGGCCCGCTTGTGCTTCAGGGAAAAAATACTCTAACTATAGAGGACGTCCTCGCAGGAGAGGTATGGCTCGCTTCCGGACAATCCAACATGCACATCAACCTCGCCCAGAACCATCGGGCTCCGGGCGTTGCAGAAATCCTGGCAACCAGCGACGACCCTTGGGTCCGCCAATTCACCGTCATCCGCAACGACAAAGCGAAATCCGCCAGGGAGCTCGCCGGCGTTTGGCGAGTGGCCAACAAGGAAAACCTCACCGCCGACCGCCTACACGGCGACTCCGCCGTCGCTTATTTCTTCGCCCGTGAGACCCGACGCCGATTTAGCCGTCCGGTCGGCATCCTCCACGCCTCTATTGGCGCCACTCCCATCGAGACATGGTCCAAGGGCGGCAATGGATTTGAATCCATGATCAAGCCGATGGTCCCCTACGCGATCCGAGGTTTCCTGTGGTACCAAGGCGAGAGCAACGTGCAGCGTTTTACCGGCGCCCGCTACACCAGCCTTTTGGGTGAGAACGTCGCCTTCTGGCGCTCGACGTGGGGGCATGGCGACTTGCCATTTCTCTTTGTTCAGATCGCACCGCATCGCTACTCGATGAAAAAATCTCCAGTGAGCAATGGACGCCCCATCAGCCCGCTGGAGTTGCCACTCTTTTGGGAAGCCGAAATCGCGGC
>CAMDSZ010000347.1 GCA_945906945.1 Akkermansia muciniphila | reverse complement strand
ACATTCAGTTGCTGGCTCCAAAGCGCCAGAGGCGCGACCGTCGACAACCCCTGAAAGCGCGCAGCCCCAGCTGTGCTGATGCGTTCCTACATCAAGACGAGTTGCACCTCTTCACTGCTGTGCCACTTCTTTGGTGTAATCCTCGCCTGGGCGCGGCTGGGGCTACGCGCTCCCAGGGGATGCCGTGATTCGTGCGAGTCCGGTTCAATCGCACCACCACTGCTCCGGTAACCTGAGGTATTTAACGTCCAACAATTCCACGGGCGATTAACCAATCCGACCAAGGTCGCTGTACTGCCTACTAGGCCGCAGGCCGAGGCTCGAATTGATTACCCCCCTTACCTCTGACTGAAACCTGCGGCATTTTACGTCCAACCCTTCCACGCGTGTTCAAAGATGCCGACAGTGTTCGCCTCACTGCCTACTGGGATCACCCAAGCAGCCGCAGCCCGTCCAGCAGCCTCGGCCCCTTAGTGTGCTCACCCACCGAGCCCCGGCACTGGAAGAATCCGAAGGATTATCCGCCACGTCGCCCCATCACCCCATCACCCAACGCGTCTTACGAAACCGCGCGGATTGCTCTCCAGCGAAAACAATCCACCCCGCGCGCTTCTTCCAACAAAAGCCGCTCCCATCCATGCGCCCCACCATCCCGAGCAACGAGCTCCGCGCCTTTCCCCGGACCTGCTCACTTACGCTGCTCGGGCTCACAGCTCATGTGTCCCTTGCAATGAGAGCAATAGTGCCGCAGATCTCCCGTCTTCATCCAATGCTCCACCGCGGACTCGCAGTCCTCGCACACCATGGCCTCTTGCTTCGAGTACCGCGTCAACTTTCCAAACGGCTCTGCCCTGGCAACCCATGTGGTCCGGCACTTGTCACACCTCACCGCACCCTCGGTTGTGCGCCCCACTGGGTGAGGCGCATGCATATTTGAGCATCCCGTCAAACCTACATGCAGCACCACGCCCGCCGCCACAAAACGCAGCACCCCACGCAGGGACCCGCGCCCTGCCAAAATCCTCCAAACAAACGCCCCGCGATTAACCATTCTTGTCTTCATAATTTGTTCAAGTGTTTTCGCGGAAACCAATCCGAAGAGTACAGCAGTCCGCGCCCTGCGCCCCTCCCCATCCACTGCCAATCAAAGTCGTTCCAAGCAGCATCCACGCACTACTCCAGCCGATCCCGCCCATCCTTTTGTGCATCAAAACCAGCTCGAAAGAGCACCCGCTGCCCGATCCGCGATACTCAGAAGCTGAGATGACACACCCTCATTGATCTCTTCGATGAAGATGATCGGTTGGTTTTAAAAAAATGGCGCGCTTGCCACTTTTTCTTCAGGTTTCATCGAAAGGAAAATGCGCCGACAGCGGGGAACCCCATCCAACCACCCGTCATACCAACCCCTCGCGCAACGCTTTTCGAACGGCCCCGCTGCGACTGTTCACATGCAGCTTTTCGTAAATCCGCCGCAGGTTCCCATCCACAGTGTGAACGCTCAGCTCCAACCGCTGCGCAATCTCCTTTTTTAGCAACCCCTCGACCACAAGCTCCAGCACCTGCCTCTCGCGAAAGCTCAATCCATAGTCGCTCTTGCGGGGAGCCATTTTTGAAAACATTGCGAGCACGCGGCGAGCAATCCTTGGGTTAATCGGAGATCCACCCCCCAGCGCATCAACGACTGACTGCATGATCTCACTGCCGGATTGGGTTTTTAGAAGATAACCATCCGCCCCGGCGCAGATCGCACGGAAGAGTTTGTCGTCATCCTCGAAGACGGTCAGGACCACAATACACAGTGCTTGGAGGCGTTCTCGAAAAAGCGGGATACCATCCAGACCGCTCATCCCCTTTAAGCCTATATCAAGTAACAGAAGTTGGGGCCGAACTTCCTCCTCCATTTGTTGAAGGGCGGCTTCGCAGGAAGCGAAAGTTTCGACATGCGTGACCCCGGGCACAGAAAGAAGCAGCTTAGAAAGCGCCGAACGCACCGAGGCATGATCATCCACAATCCAGACAATGCTCATCGAAGTGGCACCTCCAAAATGATCTTAGTCCCGCCGCCCTGGACACTGTTTATCACAAGTTCCCCATCCATTCTCGCGGCACGTTCCCGCATGTTTTGAAGCCCCTGCCCAACAGCGGGCGCTTTGGGATCAAATCCAATGCCGTTGTCGCTGATGCTCAAACATAGCCCGTGCAAAGTTCGTGATAGGACTATTTGGACCCGCGTCGCACTCGAGTGGCGCGCAATATTGTGAAGGCACTCGCGGAAAAACATGAGCATGTCGCGGTGTAATTCTAGGGGTGCGTTTTGATCAGAAAACGAACCGTGCGAGGCGAAGTTCCATTCCAAACCTAGCAACAGACCACCAGCGGAGCGACGCATCTGTTCCACGAGCATCGCGCAGCTTGGAAAGTCACCAGACTTCACCATCCACACTATTTCGCGGAGCGCTTCGGTGGATTGCGCGGCAAGGGTACCAATCTCTGAAAGCGCCTCCCTGTCATCAGACGCCTTCTGCATGTGGCACCCCGACATTTCGGAAATCAGACGAATACTGCAAAGGCTGCTCCCGATCTCGTCGTGCAAGTCTTTGGAGATCTGATTCCGCAAGCGTGCGATCTCTTTGCGACGGCTGCTCCTCAGGGAGAGTCCAAAGCCGAGCGCGGACAAACAGGCGATCGCGCAAAGGACAGCGCCGCCGAAAACCAGCTGGTCATGAGCGATCCTCTCCGCCTCTTGCCTCTGCGCGGAGAGCAACTCCAGCCGACCGCGAAGCACGCGCTTTTGATGCAATCCTTTTAGCCATTGATGTTCGTCAACCAAAACGCCCCGCCCGCCGTTGCCATCCACCAAAAACTCCGGCTTCCACAGGGAAGTGATTGTCTGATCCGACGAAATTACGCTGGAAGAAAGCGCGACGTTAGTGCCACCTGAAAGCGCCTCCAACTCACCGAGAGCAAACACATAATCACGGTTGCGCTCCCAAAGCTCGGTTGCCGTCACGCGCACCACCCTCGCCTCGCGCTGCGGGAATCTAAAACTCACGGGAATGTCACCTGGGTTAACAAAATGCCGGTCACCCGAGTCAAAAACCAAGCTGGGCTCTAAAAAGTCAGGAGTGACAGCGGTTTCAACCTTAAAACAGACAGGAAACCCGAAACCAGAACGGTCCGGATAGTCGGCTGGGTGCGCTGGGATGAGCCTGATTCCGCCTATTTGTTTGGATTCGCCAAGGTCAATTTGCACCCAGGAGTTCTGTGTCGGGTTTTTAAATATCGCGCTGTGCCAACCGTTCAAAGCACGGGGGGTCGCCACAGAGGGAATCCCCATCGCGTGACAGCCGTCAACCAGATGGCTTGCGGCCCATGTCGGATTCGTCTCAGCAGAAGCAGGAGCAAGCACCTTTGCACAAAGTGCGACATTATATCCCCCGCTGAAAACCAGGATCTCTCCGAGACAAAAGATAAACTTGAGCTTTTGTCTGGGTTCAGGAGCCAGCGATAGCGCGGTAAACCGGATGTAACGTGCCTCCTTTTTTTTGCCGTCAACGTACCGCGGATACACCGACGAGTGCTCCTCTGCCTGACCGGGTTCAAACGCTTCGATCAAAGTCTCCGGCTCGCTCATGAGCGGATCGCTAGCCGCATCAATCCTGAAGCGCAGGGGAAAACCGTAGGACGTTTTATTGCCCAAAGTGGCAGGAACCACAACCACACCGTCAATGGGATAGTCAGAGCCAAGATCAATCTGAACCCACCGGGCCGAGTCCGAGGACGGTGCGAACCCACTATGAAACCCAGCGTGAACAGGAGTCTGCACGACGCAATCCTCCGGCAGCGCACGCAACTCATTGAGACTTTCATTTTCTAAGCGTTCTATCCGCTCAATCTCCGACTTACCCCATGCCTCAGCGAACAGCCGACTCGAGGAGACGAGCCCGAGGAAAATCAACATCCCAAGTCTTAAAATCGCATAATCCACGCACCATGAGAATGTGGCAAAGCGCCCTTAAATCAACCACTCAGCCGGCTGGTTAGCATACGCAAACGCGTGTCCCGCGCAGCGACAAAGACCCGCGAGGCACCCTCCCCTTCGATACTCAGGACCGTTGAGAGGAGAGATTTTAGTGCATTCAAGTCGGACGCCGATGGAAACGCGTTGGGGGCACGATCACTGTCGAACCTTGAGTGCGACAAAGTAGCGCGCACAACAGCCGGCTCGCCCTCAATTCAACTACATTTCCAGCGTGTAAAAATCTCCTGACCAACCGTCTCCATTGATAGCAGGGA
>CAMDSZ010000346.1 GCA_945906945.1 Akkermansia muciniphila | reverse complement strand
GCCTCCTTATCTTCACTACGCGGCTTTGTCAGGTCCATTGGATCGGTGCATGGTCAGGGCGCCCTCGAGCTGGAGGAAACGGCGGAATGCTCGATTGGAACCGAAGGTGTCGTAAAGGGCGTACTCAGGAAGTTTGACGCAAACGTCCTTACAAAGACGGGGGACTACCAGGTCATTGCCGAGCGTTTCAAAAATACGTGGGCTGTCCAGTGCAGCTGCGGGGCGGAACGCGGCTGTGAACATGTGGTGCTGGCTTTCTGCGTGTTGATTGGTGATTCGGTTTCGGAAGTGACGGGAGTAACTCCGCAGCCCAAGAAAGCCCGTGCCGAAGGAACATCGGCATCGCCTGATTCGTCCGGAAAGACGATTTCCGGGGAAGGTGCCGCTGGGAAGGTCCAGAGTTTTGAGGAGCAGGTCGCGCTGAAACTTGAGCGTCCGCTTTTGCAGGAGGAGCTCAGGTACGCGAGAAATGTGGAGGGCCTCTACCAGTCCCACGCCCAGTCCAAGAGCCTCACTGCGGAGGCATTAATGCGACTGTTGGGTCCAAAGCAGTTGGGGCACTGGGAGCTTGTGGAGCTTTGGCCTGCGCCGCCGAAAACCGCTTGGGAGGCTTGGCTGTACCTCGCCTGTTTTCTTCAGCGCAGGGGCTTTCCTGTGCCTAAATTTCTCGCAGAAATCACCAGTGCAAGCGAGCTCGACCAGATTCGCGGTGACTGGACAAAGCGCCAGTCGCTACGGTGCTGGGACGAGAACTTGGACCGGATGCTCCAGGATCTCGAGAACGAGCATTACCGGGTCGAGGTTTCTATCCGGATGATGCTCTGTGCTCAGGGCGCGAGGCTGCAGCGCAAGTCGCCGCAGGGAGACAGCTGGGAAGATCTTAATGAGAAGGACTTTTCTGATTTTCAGCACGCCTTCGGCGAGGGGCGTGTGGGTTGCTCGGCTGGCGAGCGGGCCTTGGCTGAAAGCTTCCTTGCGACTGGGACGATGCGCAACGAGGTGGGGTTTTCACGCGAGGAGTCCCGGGAGCGTTTGATCCGCATGCTGCTGAACCCCGCAATCAGCCATCACATTGTTTCGGTGGAGGAAATGCCCTTTTACAACGTGGAAGCTCCCTTGGCGTGGAGGCTTTCGCGCGAGGAGGAGGACGGGGTGGACGGGGATTATCTGCTGCAATTGGTGAAGGCGGACGGGTCCAAGCCTGAAAAGCCAATGCTCCACTGCGGGGGCAATTTAAACATCTATGTGACCTCGGGCACGGTCTACAAGACCCCGCCTCTGCTGCGAATGGATCCGAGCGAGCCCCTGCGGATTCCACCGCTTGGGTTGCAATCTGAGAGGGCTATCCGGCTTTTGTCAGGTCTGGGTCTTGCGCTGCCAAACGAAATTGAAAAGCGCATCGTAAGGGTGCAGCCCGCGGTCTCGGTTCGGTGTTGGCTCGAAATCAAGGGGCTTGAGGAACGCATTTGCCTCGGGATCTCCGCTAACATGGGCGAGTACGGGGAGAAATCCTACAGCGGACGCGGTTGGGAAAGCTTTGAATCACCTTCCGACGAGGACTCCGTGATTGTCACAACCGATACCCGGCTGATGCGGAAGATTCCCGGTCTTCTCACCAGTCTTGGAGTCCGCGACTACAGGGATTCGTCTGACTGCTGGGTGCGTGTGATCGGAAAACGCTTCCCTGAGGAATTTACTGCGTGGATTGAGGAAGTACCGCCAGAGATCGAGCTTTTGCTCGAGGGCGACCTGGACAGTTTGCGCTCGGAGGCCGTGAAGGGGACGTTGCAGTTGAGCGTTGAGGAAAACACGCCGGACTGGTTTGACGTGCGCGTGGCGCTTTCCGTCAGCGACACGCACCTCACCAGCGAAGAGATTCAGATGCTGATGGAGGCGCGGGGTAAGTTTGTGCGCTTGAATGGCAAAGGATGGCGCCGCCTTGACTTTGAATTCGAGGGGGATGACGAGGAAATGCTCAACGATCTGGGAATCAACTCGATTGACTTCGATGGGCCGCCTCAACGCTACCATGTGCTGCAGTTGGCGCACTCCAGCGCAAGCCGGCTTCTAGAGCGGGATGCACGTGCAGCCGTCTTCAAGCGGGCGGGGGAATTGCAGGTGTCCGTACAGCCGGCCATTCCCACTGTGGTGAACGCACAGATGCGCCCCTACCAAGTCGAGGGTTTTCATTTCCTTTGTTACCTCAGCACTAACCGCTTCGGCGGGATCCTCGCGGATGACATGGGCTTGGGCAAAACCCTCCAGACCCTCACCTGGATCCAGTGGTTGCGTGAACGGGAAGATTTTGATGGAAAATGCACCCTGGTGGTTTGTCCAAAGTCGGTGGTCCAGAACTGGGTCCGGGAGGCTGAGCGTTTCGTGCCCGGACTGAGGGCGACCGCATGGAAGGGCGGCGACCTGCCGAGCCTCAAAAAGTGCATCGCTCAGGCGGACCTCGTGGTCGTGAACTATGCGCAGTTGCGAATCCTGGTGCATCTACTCACCGCGGTATCCTGGCATGCGATTGTTTTGGACGAGGCCCAGTATATCAAAAATCCCGCGTCCCAGACCGCGGTGTCGGCGTGTTCGCTCGCGGGCAATTACCGGTTGGCGCTCAGCGGTACTCCGATTGAAAACCGGCTCATGGATTTGTGGAGCATCATGCAGTTTGCAATGCCCGGGCTTCTTGGGTTGCGTTCGCATTTCCAAAAATGCTTTGACTCACGGACCGACGGATTTGCGCGGCAGCGCCTTTCGGCGCGGGTCCGGCCGTTCATTCTTCGCCGCAGCAAGGGCGAGGTGGCCAAGGATCTTCCCGAGCGCATCGAAGAGGATCTTTTGGTGGAGATGGAGGGATCGCAGGAATTGCTGTACCGCGCAGAGCTCAAACGCGCTCGCCAGGCCATTCTCAAGATTGAAACAAGCAAGGAGCTCGATAAGCAGAGATTCAACGTGCTCACTTCGCTTCTGCGGCTCCGGCAGATCTGCTGTCACCCTGGCTTGGTGAGCGAAGATCATGGTCATTCGGACAGCGCAAAACTTGATGCACTTACCGACTTGCTCGAGCCTCTGATGGAGGAGGGGCACAAGGTGCTCGTGTTCTCTCAGTTTGTGGAAATGCTCGAGCGCGTAGAGCGCGAGGTGGACGCGCGGGGCTGGGATTCCTACATGCTCACCGGTGAAACCGAAAACCGCGGCGAGTTGGTGGACGAATTCCAGGCCCACGAGGGGTCCGCAGTATTTTTAATTTCGCTCAGGGCGGGGGGGATGGGGCTGAATCTGACCGCTGCGTCCTATGTTGTTTTGTTTGACCCATGGTGGAACCCCGCGGTTGAAAACCAGGCGATCGACCGGACCCATCGGATCGGGCAAACACACCAGGTCATCGCGTACCGGCTGGTGGTTAAGAATTCGATCGAGGAAAAGATCCGGCATTTACAGCGGACAAAGAGCGCGATGGCCAGTGATGTGCTGGGGGAAGAGTCCTTTGCAAAAGCACTGACTTTGAATGATTTCCAGTTTTTGCTTGAGGATTGAGCGATGGCCGCTCGAGGACACCTCAAACGGAAGGTTCTGCGGGGTTTGGCGCTGAAGTGGGCGCTCAACCAAGGGTTCAGGATCGCCGCGACGGATGTGGCATTGCCCTCGCTAAAAACCCGTGCGGATGTGGCCGCCTGCAAGCCCGAGGCGCCAAAGCGCGTCAAGGGAACCACAGTGCTGCGGGCCGGTCAGACTCTGCTGATTGAGTGCTTTCACGGCGGTCCTCGCGCCGGCAATGAGATCCCCCAAGAGACCCTTCTCTCGCGCCTCGCTGAACTCGAACTCCAGAAAGCAGCGCATGAAGATGCGATGCGTCGCTCTTTTCCCACCCTGCGTGAAGGGGAAACTCTCTTTCCTGAGTTTGATGTGTATCGGTTCCAGGATGCGGGCTCTGCAGACTACGCGGCGTTGATGAAGGAAATCGACGTGTTATCGATGCAGGTCCATCACGGGACGAAGCTCGAGAAGCTTGCACGGTGGCCCGCTGCGAATCTCCGCTACATTGCAGCGGAACCCGGGGTGATTCAGTGCAGTGAGCTGCCCGCCGGATGGGGGCTGCTTGAAAGGCATGGAGCTGAGCTTATGCCCGCTGTTAAGGCAGTGTGGCGTGATGCCACGGAAATGAATCGTTGGACTTTGATGATGCGCATTGCGATGCGGGCGACGCAGTCCGCCGCGGAATTCGGCTCCTACGTGATCTAGGGTCTCTTCAAAAACCAAGGAAAACACATGCAACTGCGCACCTCCGATTTTGACTACCAGTTACCCGAGGATTTGAT
>CAMDSZ010000345.1 GCA_945906945.1 Akkermansia muciniphila | reverse complement strand
GGAGGACACCTCTGGAGCACCCGTCAAAAACCGCCGGGGCCTACTGTACGTTCCAAGCCATCTTCTGGATCTCTCCAAGCCTTTTCACCTCGTCGGGATGCTCATCCGCCACGTTTTTCGTCTCGAGAGGATCCGTCTTAAGGTCAAAGAGCTCGATAGTCTTAGGACTGCTGGCAAATCCACGGTCCACGGGCGTCCCGCTTGGAATCAGCAGCTTCCACCACCCATTGACCACCACGCGCGCAACCAGACTCTTCGCCGGATCGGCAAGATCGGCGATATCGTGCCGATAAGACTCCACAAACACCGACTTCCGGGCGGCCATCGCTTTCTTGTCCATCAAGTTCACCCCAGGCAGGTCGCCGCCCACATTTACCCCGCTTACCTTTAGGATCGTAGGCACAAAATCGATGATCGACGCGAGCGTTTCCTCATCGCGGGCGGGAGCGACTTTTCCCGGCCAGCGCACAAACATCGGCGTCCTAACTCCCAACTCATAGGGGGAGAGCTTGGAGCGATCCGCTTTCCTGCCCCTCGCCGCATCCCAGCCATTGTCAGTGAGGTAAAGAATCACGGTATTTTCCGCGAGTTTGTTCTGGGTCAAGTATGTATCCAGCTCACCGCAACTTTGGTCAAACCACTCCACCATCGCGTAGTACTTCTCAGCCTCAGGGGTGAATCCCTTCCCCTGATACTTGGCAAGGAGCTGTGCCGGCGGGTTGTGGGGTTCGTGCGGCATCATCGGTGCGTACCATACAAAGAACGGCTTGTTCTGGGACTTCGCGCCTTCGATGAAATCGTAGATCGGCTGCATGCTCTCGCGCCCGATTTTGAGTCCATCGCCCCCGTGCCGCCCGGTGGCCGCCGTCATGCCGCCGCTGAAGCCAACCTCCTTGTAGGTCACATTCCAGAGTTTGCCGGTCTGGAACGTCAGATAGCCTGCCTCGGACAGAACCTTTGGAAGCAGCACCTTGTTGCTCAAAAGCTTGTCCACCAGCGGCGAACGGTCGGAGGGCTTTGGTCCCGATTCAGACTTGGCAAGATCATTGCCGGTGATCCCGTTCTCATGGGGCAGTCTTCCGGTGAGCAAGCACGCAAGCGAGGGCGAGCAGACCGGCATCACGTACCCCCGGGTGTAGAGCTGGCTCTGCGAGGCCATGCGGTCCAAGTTCGGCGTCCGCACATCCTTGCTGCCCATGAATCCGTAATCACCAAACCCCTGGTCGTCCGAGATGATGAGGATGACGTTCGGCGGCGGGGCGGCGGAGGCGATGCTGCAAATGAAAACGGAAAAACTTAGAACAAGGGCAGAGATTTTCATGTGACTAGGGGTAGCTAAAAAAGGTTAGCCGCTTTGACAACCCTTAAGCCGGTGGTTTGTTGCGGATTTTTCTGCTCGCGCCGGGAAATGACTCTAAAAAAACCTCGATAATAAGAGGGTGATCGCATGGATCAATAGACCGGCTGCTCCACCGATCAATGTCCCGTTAATCCGGATAAACTGCAAATCCGCTCCCACCTCCCGTTCGATCTTTGAACTCATACTTTCGGCGTCCCACCCATTCACTGTGGATTCGATCAACGTCCCGATGCTGCTCCGGTGCGCGTCCACCAATCCGGAGGCGAGCTCACGCATCCAATCGTTGAGCCTGGCGGCGAGTGCCTGATCGGCCTCAACCGCCGTCAACAAATCCAAGATGACCTGCTGCAAGCGCGCACTCCATTCAGGGTCCGGTCCCGCCAGGCGCTCCGAAAGGTGGCCGCGCAGTTCGGTCCAAAGGCTTTGCGAGTATGCGATGAGCATCTTGTTAGCGAGCAGCTCGTCTTTGAGTTGTTCACCCTTTTCCAGATAGCCCGGGGACTGCTGCAACTCCTCCACCAGCTGCCGCACCCGCCCCGTGAACCGCACGCGCACCGGGTGCGCACGGTCCGCTTCAATGCCGCGCAGGAATCCGTAGATTTTTTGAATCACCTTGTCGGCAATGCTTTTGTCCAAATCAAAGAGCTCCATAAACCACTTCACAGGCAGCTCAGCCTTCACGCCTTCCTCGATCGCGACCCGGTGTTCCGCGAGCAGCGCTGCAATCATGCGTAAGACTTCATCCAAAACCGCCTCATGCCGCCCGCCCGCAGTGAGCAATCCAAGAAGTTTGCCCGCCACAGGCGCAAGCGGTATCGCGCGGATCTGCCGCTCAAACTGTCTTTGCAAAAAAGCGGACACCTCCGCGTCGTTGAGGGCGGCGAGCAACTTTGGAAGAAGCGAAAGGATGTAGCCAGAGAGCGCCGCGCTTTGCCCACGCCCCCAGCCGCATGCCAGCGCCACCAGATCCGTGCGCTCCAACTGCGCTGCCACAACTTCCTTGGTAAGAAAATTCTCTGAAATAAACCTTCCCAGCGTACGCGAGATCTCGCGCTGACGGCTCCGCAGAATGGCCGTGTGCGGAATGGGCACGCCGAGTGGATGCCGGAACAGGGCCACCACCGCGAACCAATCCGCAAGGCCCCCCACCAATGCCGCCTCCGAAAAAGCAGCAAGCCATGCCAACCCCGGATACGAAGCCGAACCGACCCTCGCGCACACAAGCAACAGCGCGGCCAGACACAGCAACCCAAGCGCACGCCTTCGCATCAGAACCAACCGCCGGGCACCCTGAGACTCGTCCGATTCCTCCATGCGCTGACTTTCTACAAAACCCGGCGGGATACAATCTGTTTGGGCCCCTGCCCCCCGCCGCAGGCGAACAAGCGATCAATTGGTCTAACAAAACACAAGCCGCGCTGGAAATGCGCGCATTTTTAGCACATAAACACATCATCGTGAATGCAAAGCAAGCCGCTACGACGGCCCTCCATTCCGACCGAGCCGCCACCCCCACCGTCCATGCACAACTCCCCCCTGCTCAACCGGCGCCAATTCATCGCCGCCACCAGCGCCGCCGCGCTTGCGTCAAATGCCTCCACCTCGGTTGCGGCAGCGTCAAAACCCCAACCAGACCTCATCCGCAGAGAGAACGCGAAACCCGGCGCACGGGACTGGCAACTGACACGCGTCCGCGTAGATGCGGCCGGCTTTCGATCCCCGTGGATAGAAGGGTACTGTTCGCGCCAAAGCGTGCTCGCCGGGGAATCAATTAGCCTGATGGTTTCGGCGAATCCCGCCCGGCAATTTCGACTCGAGTTTTTCCGGCTTGGCTACTACCGGGGCAAAGGTGCGCGCAAAATGCTGGAACTCGGCCCGCTCAGCGCCACGACGCAGCCCACGCCACAGCCCCGGGAAAAAAACCTCCACGAGTGCCGCTGGCAACTGACCACCAGCCTTACCATCCCGGCAGACTGGCCAAGCGGCGTTTACCTTGGCCGCATGACCACGATCCCAGAGGGACCAGAAGAGGCGTACTGGCAGAGCTACGTCACATTTGTCGTCCGGGATGAGCGTCCCGCGGACATTCTCTTCCAGTGCAGCGATAACACCTGGCAGGCTTACAACCGGTGGCCTGACAACTATTCGATCTACACTCATCCGAAAGGTAACCAGGGCCCGTGGGCGGATGTCAGCTTTGACCGTCCCTACGGGCGCGAAGCCCAGCACCAAGGCGTGGTCAACGATCCGCTCACGGTGGGTTCGGGCGAGTTTTTGCCATTCGAATTTCCCCTTGCCTACTGGCTTGAGCAAAACGGCTACGACGTGAGCTACTGCTGCAACAGCGACATGCTCACGCCAGAACGCGGCCTGCGCTGCAAAACCTTCCTCAGCGTTGGACACGACGAGTACTGGGACATCCGCCAGTTTCGAAGCGTTGAAAAGATGCGGGACGAAGGCGTCAGCCTGATGTTCCTCTCTGGCAACTCGGTTTGCTGGGTTACACCCATGCGTCCAAGCTCCGACGGTGCTCCAAACCGCATCATCTTCCGCGGCGGCCCGTACGGCGGCGACAACGAATACGCCGCCAACCGCCAAACGCGGAACGGCCCCTTCCCCGAGCACGGACCCGACGAGGGCCTCCTCATGGGGGCGCGCAACGTTGAACCTGTTAATGGCGGCGGCGACTGGATCTGCGCCAAACCCGAACACTGGATTTTTGAGGGCACGGGCATAAAAAAAGGAGAGTCGATCCCCGGTCTCATTGGGTGGGAATACCACGGACAACCCGCGGTGGAGATCCCGGGATTGGAGGTGGTCGGCGCCGGGACCGCGTGGGTCGGCGGCACGAAGCCACAACAGTGGACGGCCACTATTTATCCCGGTCCGAAGGGCAACTTTGTGTTCAACGCAGCGAGCATTTTCTGGTCACAGGGACTGTCGTGTCCGCCGGGACATGTGCTGCCCTGGTC
>CAMDSZ010000344.1 GCA_945906945.1 Akkermansia muciniphila | reverse complement strand
TCTACCAACTGCTCGCCACCCAACAATCACAACCGCACTTGCTCGAGCGCGCACACAAGATGCTGCTCATCCCGGATTGGCTTCACTGGGCGCTTTGCGGCTCTGAGGCGAGTGAATTCAGCAACGCCTCGACAACCCAGTTTCTGCATCCAATCACAAAAATGTGGTCTGCGGAACTGCTGAATCGTCTGGGGATTCCGACCCAATTTTTACCGGAACTGGTTGAGGCCGGCACGGACCTCGGGGCGCTCCGAGCCGATCTCGCCTCGGACTGCGCCCTGCCCGGCCTCAGGGTCGTGGCACCGGCTACGCATGACACGGGTTCCGCTGTCGTCGCCGTTCCCACGCTAAACACCGGCACGCCGAGCTGGGCGTACATCAGCTCTGGAACCTGGTCATTGATGGGCATCGAAGTTCCCGAAGCCGTTCTGAACGATACAGTGCTCCGCCACAACTTCACCAACGAAGGGGGCGTAGACGGCACCTACAGGCTTTTAAAAAACATCATGGGCCTCTGGCTCGTGCAGCAACTTCGCAAAAGCTTCCTCAACAAAAACAGCAACGGCGACTACGAGCAGCTCGTAAATCTCGCTGCACAAGCCCCCGCTCTACGCTCCCTCATTGATCCCGATGACATCGACTTTTTGAGGCCCTCAGACATGGCCGCCGCAATCCAGAACGCTTGCCGCAAGTCCAATCAGCCCGTCCCCGAAACCGAGGGGCAACTGGTCCGATGCGCCCTCGAAAGCCTCGCCCTCCGCTACCGTCAGGTCCTCGATAGCCTGGAGCTTATCACCGGTAGCCGCATAGAAGTGGTTCATATCGTCGGGGGCGGCAGCAGGAACGCGCTCCTCAACCAATTCACTGCGGACGCCTGCAACCGCACGGTCGTTGCGGGCCCGGTTGAAACCACCGCCATCGGCAATTTACTCTGGCAAGCAACGGCTTCGGGCGAGATCGGCTCCCTTTCCGAGGTGCGCCAGATCGTTCGCCGTTCCTTCGGTGGCGAAATACAAGAATTTCATCCCCGCGCAGAGAATCTTGCAGAATGGGACGCTGCTCATGCACGATGGATAGGAAAGGTTTCGTAGCGGGGTCCTCCCCGACCGCCCGCGCCGACCAATCCGCCGCATTTTGCAAAGAATCAACCAACACAAAACCAACCACATATGCCTCAGTTCAGACACGTAAACTATCTTTGGGATGATGCCAAGGCCGCCTCCCTCTCGCCCTCCGACCGTCTTGTCTACCGTTCCAACCTGTTGGGGAGCGATCAGCGCGTCACGAACACCGGCGGCGGCAATACTTCCTCCAAACTCAGCGAAACCGATCCGTTGACTGGAACGAGCGTGGAGGTGCTTTGGGTCAAAGGCTCGGGAGGCGATCTTCGCACCAGCACCAGGGAAAATTTCTCATCGCTCTACCAGCAGAAGCTGATCGAACTGCAGTCCGTATATGCAGCCCGAAAGGACAAGGGACTGAAGTCTCAGGCCGAGGACGACATGGTGGGTATGTACACCCACACCACCTTCAACCTGAATCCGCGCGCCTCCTCCATCGACACGCCGCTCCACAGCTTTTTGCCCGGCAAACACGTCGACCACATGCATCCGAACGCGATCATCGCCATCGCCGCTTCGAAAAATTGCATGGCGCTTACCAAGGAAATTTTCGGCGACAGCATGGACTACGTTCCCTGGATGCGACCTGGCTTTGAACTCGGACTCGCCATGCAGGAAATCTCCCGCAAGAACCCCGCCGTCAAGGCCATCATGATGGGCCAGCACGGGTTCATTTCGTGGGATGATGATGAAAAGGTCTGCTACACCCGCACCCTCGAGTTCATCGAAAAAGCGGCTCTTTACATTGAATCCAAATACGAGGCGAAGGGCGGACATGCAAAGGCGTTTGGCGGACAAAAATACCAGACGCTGCCGGAAGAAAAACGCCATGCGACCTTCGCGGGAATCCTGCCGTGGCTGCGCGGACAAGTCAGCCAGCACCGCCGCTTCATCGGGACAGTACAGGAGGACGAGGCCATCCTGCGTTTTGTAAACTCGAACGATGCTGCCCGCCTCGCGGAACTCGGCACAAGCTGCCCGGACCATTTTCTGAGAACAAAGATCAAGCCCCTCTATGTCGACTGGAATCCCGCATCGGGCGACGTCGCAAGCCTGAAGGCCCTGCTCAAAGACGGCCTCGCCAAGTACCGCGAAGACTACACGGCCTACTACGACCGCTGCAAACACGCCAATTCCCCTGCCGTCCGGGACGCCAACCCGACAGTGATTCTCATCCCCGGCTTGGGAATGATCGCTTGGGGCAAGGATAAGAGCGAATCGCGTGTCACTGCGGAGTTCTACAATTGTGCGGTGGAAGTCATGAGAGGCGCTGAGGCGATCGACGAATACATTGCATTGCCGCAGCAGGAGGCATTCGACATCGAATACTGGCTGCTTGAGGAAGCGAAACTCAAGCGCATGCCGGCTGAAAAAGAACTCGCTCGCCAGGTGGTCGTCGTCATCGGAGCAGGCAGCGGAATCGGCAAAGAAACCGCGCACCGAATCATGCGTGAAGGCGCGCATGTGGTGTGCGTTGACCTCAAGGAAGAATCCGCCGCAGGAACCGCAACGGAAATCACCGACAAGTACGGTATCGGGATCGGCGTGGCCGGAAGCGGCATCAGCGGCTGCGGACCAGCAGTCGGGTTGCCTGCGGACATCACAAACCGCGCCAGCATTCGCGCGATGCTCGAGAAAGTCGCGCTCGCGTATGGAGGATTTGATTCGATCTGCGTCACCGCTGGAATCTTCGTTCCAAGCGATACCACCGGCCATATCCCTGACAACAGCTGGGATCTAACATTCAAGATCAACGTGAGCGGAAGTTACTACGTCGGCGATGAGGCGGCGAAAACGTGGAAAGACCAAGGGCTTCACGGCAACCTTGTGCTCACCACCAGCGCGAACGCAGCGGTCGCCAAGAAAGGAAGCCTCGCCTACGACACTTCCAAGGCCGCGGCAAATCATTTGGTCCGCGAACTCGCAATCGAGTTGTCGCCGCTGGTCAGAGTCAACGGCGTCGCGCCAGCCACCGTTGTGCAGGGCAGCGCGATGTTCCCACGCGACCGCGTGATCGGATCGCTCGCAAAGTACAGCATTCCTTTCAAAGAGGATGAAGCCACCGATTCGCTCGTTTCAAAACTTGCGCAATTTTACGCAGACCGCACGCTCACAAAGTCGCCAATCACGCCGGCGGATCAGGCGGAGGCGTACTTCCTGTTGATCTCAAAGAGACTCAGCAAGACCACCGGGCAGATCATCACCGTCGACGGCGGCTTGCACGAGGCGTTCCTGCGCTAAACTCCTGACTCACTCAAAAAAAGGCCGTGGGATTTTCGTCCCGCGGCTTTTTTTGTGATAAGCACAGAGCGTTGAACACCGCAATCCCAGCAGCAAAATGAAACCCACTGCCAAGCAAGTTTTGATCGTGGGCGGCGGGCTCGCGGGTTTGTCTTGCGCCATACGCCTTCATGAAGGCGGCGCGCGGCCATTGGTTCTCGAGGGCAGCGATGCCGTCGGAGGGCGCGTAAAGACGGATCTTGTGGAGGGATTCCGCTTGGATCGTGGCTTCCAAGTGTTTCTGGACTCCTATCCAGAAGCGGGATCACTCCTGAACATCCAACGACTGAACCTGCGCCCGTTTCGGCCCGGGGCACTTGTTTTTGTTGACGGTAGAATGCACCGGGTGATGGACGTGTTTCGTGAACCGCTGGAAATTATCGCGAGTGCGCTTGCTCCGGTCGGCTCTGTTCTGGATAAGCTTCGGGTCGCACTTCTCCGGTTGCGACTGCTTCGCACAAGCATACCCGACATCGCCCAGCACGAGGATCTTTCCACCGAGACGTATCTGCGTCGGGCGGGATTTTCGCCCCGGATGATCGACGTGTTTTTTCGCTCATTTTACGGGGGAATTTTTCTTGAGCGAGACTTGCACACCTCGAGCCGGATGTTTGAGTTTACTTTCAAAATGTTCTCCGAGGGAAACGCGACCCTCCCGGCGAAGGGCATGGCAGAGATCCCCCGCAGCCTGGCGTCAAAACTTCCGTCAACAGCAGTACGATTGAACGCGCGCGTCACGAGCATTGATCGTGACGCGGTCACTCTTGATTCAGGCGAACGACTCTGTGGCGCCGCCGTGGTTGTTGCGACCGACGCCGCTTCGACCGCAGATTTAATTCCGGAACCAAGACCGGAGAAGGTCGCATGGAACTCCGTCAGCTGCATTTATTTCTCGGCTCCTCAATCTCCGTTGAATGAGGCGATCATTGTCTTAAACGGG
>CAMDSZ010000343.1 GCA_945906945.1 Akkermansia muciniphila | reverse complement strand
GGTCAACTTGGTTGGAACTGAACCCGCGGCCGCAGCATAAATTTTTGATTCTAGTTCGATGAGCCCTCATGAAGAGGTCAAGCATGGCTGTTTTTGGACACTAATCTTAAGGCTTATAACCGGCACTGTTTGAGGCATGAGTTGGGGGCAAATAAAGAAGCTTTCCAGAACGCCTTTACATACTCTTTACATAAAGAGTGTTGCTCTGGCAAGTCTGGGCCCGAAAAACCAAAGTGCCTTCGATGTTTCTCTTGGAAATGTGGTTGCTGAAGGGGTGCGCGAGGCGCATTGATGTAAGTTTTTTGGTCATTTTAGATCAAAGGGCATTGTCAAATAATGATTTGCGAGTCCAGATCTGCTGGAGTCTAGGCTGGCTAATGATTCTTGGCGTCGATCAGAGCTCGTGATACTCACGGTCCGAAGCCATTGCGCATCCCATCAGCAGCGGAATCATTGGTGAGCGGCTTCCGTTAACTAGTGGCTTGCTTTGTTAAATCGCAACTCGACCCCCAAGGTGCGGAGGAAGCACACTCCCCGGTTTACGCATGGCAAAAACTCGCGCCCCGTCTAACGCTATCATTGCGTGTATGCTCTGCCTCACGGTGCTGTTCTGGGGGGCAAACAACACGGGGCTTAAGTTTTTAGTGAAGGAATGGCCTCCGTTCTGGGTGATCAGTAGCCGGATTTGGCTGGTTGGGGGCATCTTGGCAGTGTTGCTCCGCTGCACAAGGTGGCTGGGTGTTGCGGCGATCATTCCTCCGGGTGTGGGGCGGGTGCTGTGGTTCCGAGCCGGACTTAGCCTCGCCGCCTATTTCGCCACCATCACTTATTCGCTAAAATTCATCTCCGCCCCGCAGATGGCGCTTCACCTCGCTACTTCGCCGGTTTGGGGGTTGGTGTTCGAGCTGCGGCCCCGTGCAAGTTGGACGGTGGTTCGAAAGTATTCGGCGGCATGTCTAGCTTTGAGCGGTGTATTGGTCTTGCTCTGGCCTAAAATCCAGTCCGGCGCTTTTGCGTGGAAGGGGGATTTGTTGGCGCAGATCGCAAGCATGCTGTGGACGCTTTACGGCAGAGAGTGCAGGGGACTTTCAAAGGATTTTAGCGGTGCCCAGATCACCTGCGCGACGATGTGGCGTGCGGCTGCGTGGCTCGCGCCGGCTACCCTGTGGGAGCTGGCCACTGTGCCGATTCGCTTCACTCTTCCGCTGATTGGGGTGCACGCTTACTGCACGGTATTTGGCGGTATTGTAGCGTTTGCCTTCTACGCTCACGCCCTTCGGTTCTGGCCGGTGAGCCAGGTTTTTCTGTTCAATAATTTGATTCCCGCAAGCACCATGGCCTTTTCTTACCTTTTGATGGGAGAGGAAGTGAGCAGTACCTTCTGGATTGCCGTTGCGATGGTGACAATCGCAGTTGTTGCGGGGCGCTCCGATGTCGTTCCGAGTGACAACACGGTAAGCAATGGCGGCTCCCGACCGGCTGTCTGCCCCGATGACGGCGCGTAAGGAAACGATCAAGGGATCCACGTTATTTCTGCGGTTGGCTGGTGCTTGATTTGAATGATGAATTTTAGGCTCGAAGTTCGCGGCGCCCTAGACGGGCTGCTTGTCGTTACGGAGCGCGGTGTCTGGCTGTTTCGGCGCTTTGCATTCGCGTGGTTTTGAGCATGATTGCGCGATGTCCTCCCCACGTTTTGCCATCATTGCCAGCCTGATTTTGAATCTTAACTCGGGCTTGTTTGCGGACATCGCTGAATGGCCTCGGTGGCGTGGCGCTTCAGACAACGGAAGCATGACTGCGGGGGGAACTCTGGCTCGGGTGGACGAGTCTGCGATGGCGTGGAAAATAGAGCTGCCCGGCAAGGGGTGTTCGACGCCGATTGTGGTGGGTAAAGCGGTTTACCTTACGGTCCCGATTGGCGGCAATGACGCTCTCCAATCTTACGACTGGAATGGGAAGCTGCTTTGGCAAAGTGTTTTTGGGTCTGAGAATCCGGGCAAGCACCGGAATGGCTCGGGCAGCAACCCATCGCCCGTGAGCGATGGCCAGGCGGTCTTTGTCGCATACAAGAGCGGCACACTTGCCTCGGTGAATCTGGACGGTTCGTTGCGATGGAAGACTAATTTGGTCGAGCGCTTTGGAGCGGTGAATTTGTTCTGGGACTTTGGTTCTTCACCAGCATTGACTCAGAAGGACGTTGTAGTCGCGCGAATGCACAACGGCGAGTCGTGGCTAGCTGCGTTCGATAAACAAACCGGAGACATGCGCTGGAAGACGGCTCGCGATTATGAAGTGCCTCGTGAAGTCGACAATGGCTATACGACTCCGCAGGTGATTCAGCACAATGGAAGCGAAGCTGTTTTGAGTTGGGGGTCCGACCATCTCACGATTCATTCTGCAGCGGACGGTAAGCTGCTTTGGAGTTGCACGGGATTTAATCCCGATGCAACTCCCCTCTGGCCTGCTGTTGCCTCACCCGTGTTGGTGAATGACACAGCGGTTGTCTGCTTTGGCCGTGCAGATAAAGGTGCTCCCCGGTTGCATGGCATCAAGGTAGGCGGAAACGCAGAGGGGACACTCGGCGCGCATCTGTGGAGGCGCGACTCGGTGAGTTCGTTTGTTCCATCCCCAGCGGCGTACAAAGGGCTGGTTTATATTTTAAGTGACAGGGGACAGGTCGCCTGTATTGACCCTGCAACAGGCGATGCGCGGTGGAGTTCTGAGCTCCCTCGGGCTAGCTCCAACTTTTACGCTTCACCAGTTATTGTGGACGGCGTGATGTATGCCGCGCGTGAGGATGGAACGGTGTTTGTTGTTAGAGTGGAAGGCGGCTTTGAGTTGTTATCGGAAAGTAAGCTTGATGACCATCTGATTGCTGGGCTTGTGCCGGCCGGTGGCCGTATTTTTGCGCGTGGTAACAGCTACCTTTATTGTTTTGGAAAATAGCCGCGCAAAGTTTCTCTGCGGTTTAAGAAGAGTGTCTGAGTTGTGTTTTTTGATCGGAGATCCCTCTTTGAAAATTCATTGAAGCGTCCCGTAGTGGTAATGGAGTTATGAAAATTCTGTATTCTTCGGTATTGGCGCTTACGCTTTTCGTTGTGAGCTTGAAAGCGGTCGCTCAATCCTTGCCAGATCTGCCTGATGCCATTGGGCGTGCCGGCATGATGGCCGCGGTGGTTCTAGACGAGGACGGGCACGAGGCGGTTCTTGCAGCGGGTGGCGCTAATTTTCCCGACGGGCTCCCGTGGGAAGGGGGGGCGAAGAGGTTTTACCGGGATATATTCCTGTTGCGTCAGAATCAGGGGGAGTGGCGATGGGAAAAAGTTGGCGATCTGCCTGAGGCGAACGCTTATGCCGCCTTCTGTGCGACTCCCGACAGGAAAGGGTTGGTCATCGCTGGCGGAGCAAATGCACAATGTCATTTGGATCACGTGTGGGTTGTGCGCTCAAATGGCAGGGTCGAGGTTTTTGGGGCTAAACTGCCGTCTCCTCGCGCCTATGCTGGATGCGTTGCGGTTTCCGGAAGTCTGAGAATCGTTGGGGGGGCGGGTGCGCCTCAATCTGTGGATTGTATCCCGAATGCACTAATCTTGGATCTTATTACGCCGGACCAGGGATGGCGTGTGGATGTCGAAAGTCAGCGATGTGCGAGGATTCTTCCTTTGTGTGGGGGATTTGCGGGAAAGTTTGTATGGGGCGGCGGTTGTCGGCTTGAAGAACGGGATGGAAAAGCTGCGCGGGTCTATTTGAACGACCTGCGCGGCAATCTTGGTGTCAACGGCGCTCGGTCCGCGCTGGCCGCCCCGCTTGCAGCGTGTGCAGGTCCTGGCGTTGAGCTCGCGGGTGGGCTCATCTTTGTGGGGGGCGATGATGGACTCCACCCTGGCACTGATCTGAAGAGTCATCCCGGGCATTCAAACCAAGTGACTTTTCTATACGGTGAAACGCTGGCGACGGTTGTGGTTGGGCAGTGGCCAACCTCGTTGGTGACCGCTCCGCTCGTGCGGCTTGGGGACGATATCATATCCATCAGCGGTGAGACCCGTCCGGGAGTGCGGACTTCGGCGGTTAGCCGTTGGCAGATTCCCCCGCAATATCGCTGAGTCCTCTGGAGGGGGGTGAGGGATGCTCGGGGCTGGCGGCGATGCTTTTTTGTTTCAACCATCGAAGCTTAGGCGTATCACGTCCATGACTCTTATCCCACGATTCAAAGCCGCGGCGGTTCATTGGGCATTGTTTGAGCAGCGGTTAGATTGAGGGGCCTGGACGTTTTTTAAGTGAGCGATGTCATATGCAAAATAAGTTGAAGTCCTTGATCATGACTGGAGCAGCATCAGTTCTTTTTTTGTTGCTGCAGACTGCCTCTGCAGCGGAGG
>CAMDSZ010000342.1 GCA_945906945.1 Akkermansia muciniphila | reverse complement strand
CGTTCGACGTCGAATGCGATTCGGACGTTGCATTGATCCTTTTGCTCTCGGGACGCTTCGATACATTTACCCCCGTGGGGCGCGAGTTAATACTGCTGGTAGCGGAGCGCCCCTGGGAGCGCGTAGCCCCAGCTGCGCTTCGATGCTCCACTAACTTCGCTTTGCGCAGCTGGGGCTACGCGGTCCCAGGGGGTCCCTTTGACGTCAGATCTGATCTTGACGTTCCTTTTGATCCGAGGCTAGAACGCCACTCCGACTCCGATGCTTCCGACTACGTCTGCATTCGACGGGTTGCCGGTCTTTTCCGTGTTGAAGTTGTAGTAGGTCAGGGAGGCGTTTGCGGTCCAATGGCCCGCTTCGGTCGCGAAGGGCAGGTTAACGCGCGCATCCAGTCCAGCCGAGGTGTAGGCGAAACCGTTTTGGTTGGTGTTGTAGAAGTTGCCCGAAGTGACCGCCCAGCCCAGAGGCAGGGACAGTGTTACGGGGCCCACTCCGACGCTCGGGGATACGCCCAGGTGCCAGTAGTGTCCGCCCGCCCCCATGCCGAAGCCTGGGGTGCCGCTGAGGCTTGCGAAATGCGTCAGGGTGGGGCGCAGGGCCAGCGCGCCTAGGATATCCGAGTCGTCGTAGCTCAACCGGCTCTGGAGGCCGCAGAAATCGCGCAGGAGCGGATTTGAGGGGAAGTACGAGAGCTGTAGCGATTCGGTCAGGGTGAACTTGCCCATGCCGAGGGAAACGCCCGGGATCACGTCGAACTCGGACCAGATCTTGTTGTTGCCCATCCGGCTGTTGGCCTCGGTGACGTTGCTCCAGAAGCCAAGGTGGAACGCCACCTTATCAATGAGGCCGTCGCCTTCGTGGGCTTTGAGGGAGAGACTGGCGTAGGGTTGGTAATTCAATCCGTGCCGGTTCTGGACTACGCCGCGGTTGATGTAGGCTGTGGCGGCGTTGATGCCCAGATTACCGGTGAAGGATTTGGATTCGCCGGAGGCTTGGTCGGCTGCGAAGCCAAGTGCGGGCAGGGAAAGGGCGGCGATGGAGGCGGTGAGGGTGGATTTCATAGATTGGAAAGGAAAGCGAGAGGCGGGATGGAGAGTCAAGAGGGGATACTGGTAAACAGAAGGGCGGGGTTCGTTAAGAACCCCGCCCAAATGAGAATCAAACTTAAGTTTGAATTAGAACTTCAATCCGAGGTCGATGGTCACCAACTGGGTGGAGTTCAGACCAGAGAGGGTCTGAGCTGATGGCCCAGTCGGAGCGGGGTTCGCATCGATGTTGCTGGATGCCGTGTACGCAGCTGTCAGCGTCGCATTCTTGGTCAGATTATACTTAGCTCCCAATTTAAATCCACGCTGGTTACCAGACTGTCCGAGAGCGAAGTCTGAATCTGAGTAGAACGTGTTAAGAGCGCCCGCGCCGACTTCACGATAGTTTCCGAAAACCGAGAAGTCTCCGGCGTTCTTGTTTTCGCCAACTTGGATTCCGAGCAACCACGCCATCCGGTCTTGGGTGGAACTGATTTCCGGGGCCAATCGGTTGTTGGGAAGGCCACCCGCAACAACGCCAGTGGTGCCTGCGCCGAAGTTATAAGCGAAATCCCAAAGGAACTTTGCCTTGGTACCAGCCAGATCAAACGAGACGTCCCCTGGCGCCAGAATCACACGGAGTTCGTTGAGGTACTGGTTGAAAAATGGCGACCCACCGAATGTTGCGGCAGGAAATTGATTCCCAGGGGCGCCTCCATTGAGACCCTGATAGTCGCTATTAAGACCAGCAGCTTGTTTCGGGTTGCTCCACTGGAAGCCGGGGGCAAACGTGAGCTTCGCACCGCCCAAGTCTGCCACTGCCTTCAACTGGGTCTGGAAAAGCCACGCATCACGGTTTTGATCAGAATTGGCGTTGAAGGAAAGATTGTTGCCTCCGATGAACTGACCGGAAATCAAGTGCAGGTGAAGTCCGTCGCCCAGTCCGAGGAGTGCGCCGAGGTCGATCTTCTCCGTAACGCCGTCCAGACGCACATCATTGTCCCACACCATTTCAGTGGAGTAGAAGGGGATGCTCTGACGTCCAGCGTTCACGCTGAATTCCTTCGAAGGATTCCATCCGATGAAAGCCTTGCTCAGGTTCAACTGATAATCCCGACCACCACCGCCATTTACTCCGTTTCCGAAGGTCACATACCGCTGATTCGCGGCTGACTGGGTGGAGAGTTCGACTCCAGCGGTCAGTCCGTCGGTGAGCTTGAAGTTGCCACCAATCATGAGGCGGAAACGGGCGGACTGGTCTTGGAAAGAGTTATTTACCGATGGGGCTTGTTCGGTCGCCTGAGCGTGCTGCCAGCGGAGGCGGAGGTCGCCGTAGATGGAGAGTTCCTTGACGGACTCGTTGAGCTTGATCTTGGAATTTCCAGCGGAACCAGAGTGAGCGGACTCAGCCTTGATTTTCTGGGCGTCGGCCTGCTTGAGCACTCCTTTTTTGACCAATGCGTCGAGGAGAGCCTCTTCGCTGGCGTAGGCTGCGGTGACGGATGCTCCAGCAATTGCCAGGGCTGCGAGTGTGGTTGTGATGCTACGATTCAACATATTTCTGTGGGTGATGATATGGTTGTTCTGAGGTCAGAATCGCCCACGGGGGGCACCATCCGACAGTGGCCGTTTTGAAACAACTTTTTGAAATGTGCAACAGTTTTGTTGCGATTGGGTGTCGGGTTCATTTGCTTTGGCTGGCTTAATTTATGGGTTAAACTGCTTATAAAAAGAGGTTTGCAGGTTTTATTTGCTTCTCTTTTTTAGGGGTTAAAAAAGTTTAATTTTCGACACTTTGGTGGCTTGTTTTGCTCAGTAAACAAACCTTTTGCCGTATTTGGCGCCCCCGCATTCCAGCTGCCGCCGCCTCCTTTTCCAACGCCTACACCGCGCATCTCGCACGGTGGGTCTCATGTAATCCCGAGCGTCGCCCGAAAGGCAGCCAGCCCGTGGGATGCCGCACCGATCTCTCCGCCTAGGTCACGTGGCGCAGCGCCTCGATCGGGTTCATCTCCGCCGCCTTCTTCGCCGGGTAAAGCCCGAACACCACCCCGATCCCCACCGAAATCCCGAACGCCAGCGGTAAAGACCATGGCACAACGATTGGGTGCATCGTCCGGACCACGTCCGGAAGCGCAGCGATCGATTTCGGAAAGGTGCTCCGCATGATCCCCATCACCACCGCAAAAACAGGCGAGCAGGCCAGCCCCCCGATGATCCCCGTGAGCCCGCCGCCGATCGAGAGCACGACCGTCTCCACCAGAAACTGTCTCGTGATGTCCGCCTGACGCGCCCCGATGGCTCGCCTGATGCCGATCTCCCGGGTGCGCTCCGTGACGGTCGCCAGCATGATGTTCATGATCCCGATCCCGCCCACAACCAGCGAAATCGCCGCCACCAGCCCCATCATCGCGATGAACATCAACCGCGTGTTGCGCGCCTGCTCCAGCAGCTCCAGAGGCACCGTGACCATGTAGTCCTCCTTCTGGTGCGTCCGCACCAGGGTGCGCCGTACCACATCCGCCGTATCCAGCACCTCTGAGGTGTCCCGCAGCGAAAGCGTGACTTTTGTGGCAATGGGCACCCCGCTCTCCGTTTTGGAGTAAAAATCGTACACCTGCGCCCACATCGTTGAAATCGGAATGTAGACATCCCGAGCGAATTCCTCCTTGGTGCGGGCCCCGGGGATTTCACCGGCCGCCTCCCGCTGTTCGAGCACTCCGATCACGGTGTAGAAGTCCGAGTTGATGTGAATAGCCAGTCCGATCGGGTCCGTGTACCCAAAGAGCGTGATGGCGACATTTGGGGCGAGCACACAGACCTTGTTGGTCTGAGCGACGTCTGTGGCGGTGATAAAGTGGCCCCGAGACACCTTCATGTGCTGGAGGTTCAGCAAGTCGGGTGTGGAACCCACCAGGCGCCCGTACATCTGCCGGGAACCGTAGCTGAAGGAGCGCTTTTCGAGTTCGCGCATCGGAATGGTCTTCACGATGCTCGGGATGGTTGCCTCTAGTATATGGATGTCGTCTTTGGTCACTCCGAACCCGCGGATCTTTTTGGAGGATTGCTCCGGTGGGGGGATGACGGTGGTGAGAATGATGTTATTCGCCCCGAGCTCCGCGATTTGCTCCTGAGCCTTGGCGCTGATGCCTTCGCCTATCGCCAGCAGCCAGATCACGCTGGCCACTCCGATGAAGATCCCCAGCACCGTCAGTAGGGAGCGCAGGGGATGCAGCAGCAGGTTTTTGAATCCCAGTTCGGCCGTGCGCAGGAGCACCGCGAATTTGTTTTCGGACACCGCCGGCGTACTGAGCTCGGCCCCGGGAGAGGTCTTTTGAACGCCTGGTTCCAGTGGGCGCAGACGGGTGTCGGAGAC
>CAMDSZ010000341.1 GCA_945906945.1 Akkermansia muciniphila | reverse complement strand
ATACGACAATCGCCCGCATCGTTGACTCTACTTACGGCGGATGAGTTATCCTCACCTTCCGCCAGTACCTTTGCCAACCCCCAGTCCATCACCAACACCTCGCCGTACTCGCCGTACTCGCCGTACTCGCCCAGCATGATGTTCTCAGGCTTCAGATCCCGGTGGAGGATGCCTTTGCTATGCGCAAACATCATTGCACCGCAAACCTTGCGGAAGATCGTGAGCAGCGTTGCCCTAGGATAGCCTTTGATTGCATCCGCATCGCCATCACGGATGAGGTTTAACACTGCGCCGAGGAGATGGGTCTCAGCAAAGGCACCGTATCCAAGCTGTCGAAAAAGCTCATCGGTCAAGGTCGTCTGAAAATGAACGCAGACAGTACGCCTTCTCATGGCGCTGTCTTTCGTTTCCCGTTTCCGTTCTTAGGACGGAAACGGGGAAACGAGGGGAAACGAAAGTGGAAACAGACCGGAAGCGAAACCCATTTATACTCTGTAAAGCTGGAAACCGGTTGGAAACGGAAGCAGTGAAATCTGGTAACGAAACGGAGCCCTTCTGAAACCGCTCGTTTCCACCTTGCGGGCCATCCCCTCGCCGCATGAGAGGGGACCCGGGGAGCGCGCTAAAACCGGCTTGCGCTGCGCTACCGAGATGCCCCGCCGAGCATCTCGTGGGTGGCCTGTAGCAACGAGTCGGCGCCTTTTGCATCGCCAGCGATGTGCCAGATCATCACACCCGCCAGTTCCTTTTCCAGAGCCAACCTGCACTTCGCCTGAATTGTCGGGATTCCGTTGTAAAAAACGGTGCTTCCTGACTCATCGCGCTGCGCTGCGCCCGGCCAGCGGGCGGTAATCTCGCCGAAATTGAATTCGCGCCGTTTGGCTGCATCGGCACCAAATGCATAACCGTAAAACGGCAAGCCGAGCGTTGCTTGCGATGGCTTCACCCCATGGGCGAGCCACCACTCCACATTCTCGTGCGCAAACCGCAACGAGGAATGCTGACCTGGCTTACCAGGGGCCCACGGTCCTGTAGCGTCATATGCCATGATGTGGACGAAATCAAAATGGGCAAATGCGCTCCGTGGCACATGGTCGCCGCCGTAGCCTTTCGAAAGCGCAGCCGTGAGCAGCAAGCCTCGTGATTTCAACGCAGTGGAGAGGACCGCGATAAAAGGCCCGTACGCATCGGTAATCGCGGGCCCTTCGAGGTCCACGTCCACGCCGTCAAACCCATGCTCTCCCGCAAATTCAACAAGCATGGCAGCAAATGCCTCCCGCCTTTCCGCAGACAACAACACCGCGTAGCGTTCCCGCATCGCCGCATCTTCCGATGCGCCGCCGCCTCCGATGGAAACGATGACTTTCACGCCGTACCGGTGTGCGGCCGCGATGAACGGAGCCACCTTCCCGTCGAGTTTCAATTTGCCGGTTTCATCCGCCGGATTCAAAAACGCGATGTTGATGTGCGTGAGCTTCTCGAAATCCACATTGTCCGCCACCGTTTGAAGATCGGACCAAAGCGGAACATAGCCCGCTACAATAGGGCGCTCCCTTGCATAGGCGAGAGACGCGAACGTGAGTATTGCGACAAAGAGGCTTCGGAGCATTTCTTGGAATTCAGCCCTATAAAGCCGCGCGGCATCAACAATATCAAGCCGGCGATCAGTCCCACACAATTCTCGATGCTCTTCCAAAGCATTGCGTCGGCTGATCTCGTATCGCCCGGCAGTTTTTTGGATGTTATCCAAAGCATGCACGATTCCCTCGGGCTCAAATTTAGCGCCCCCGACTACAGGCCGCTCAAGAAATGGGCGCATGTGCTTTACAATGCGACGCCGAACGCTGCCTCAAGGAAAAAGGGGGTTGTGGCGATAGCGCGGCAACCAGCGGTGTATTTATGGCGAATCTTCACCGGAGCCGCCAAAGCGGAGGCGTTTGGTCTGATTTATCTCACAGACGCGAAGTGAACGCATGCACGCAGAGGCCATTTGAAAAGCACAACGAACAAAAACAAAGCCGAGTAATTCCCTGATCCTTTTGTAAAGCCCTGGTTTGAATTTCCCCCAAATGTCGCGTGTCTGGAAAATGCTTTGGGCGCTCTCGCGAAAGACGATTTCTGCGAAAAGCCGGGCTACCGTCTTTACCAAACACCCTACAACCAAAATAAAAACACCCAACCCCATAGCAGGATTTCCCTTTTCTCCCCACTTTCGCAGTTCGCGTGCACGGTATCGTCGCGGGGCGCGCTAAAATTCGCTGTCCTCAGCTTGCTGGTGTAGGTTCTCTGTCTTCCGAGGCGGAGCTGGCTTCATCGCAGCGAAGGCCCAATTGCGCCACAAGATCGCGCAGATAGTCCCGGAGAAAAAGCTGGGGACAAGGAAGGCTGCGGCCATAAGGGGGGGATCGTAAGCAGTGACTTTCTGTTTCTCGGTGACTAGAAAAGCCCAAGCCGCCAGAGGCAAGGACGAGAGAAAACCTCCAACCGCTCCCACCCGCGCGACGGAGGCAGCGCGACTGACGACATGCGGATGGCGGCCTAAGATCCATGAAAACAGCAACCCGCAAACCGCCGATGGAATGAGACCATAAACATAGGCCATTAGCATCGCAGCCACCGCAATGGCGATTCCCTCTGCGTCGCGATGGAAGGCGGCGAGCGTGAGAAACGTGATAAGAAACGGCACGGCTGCAACAGCCGGGCCGACCAATGCGAAGAAAGCGATTGTCTTTGTGCGTGACATATCTTTTCGATCAGAGGGTGGAGGATCTAGCCTTCACGGGTCTGTCCATGTTCGAGTTCAGCACTAATTTTGGTCGTACCTTGTAGAACTGAGGTGAGCCATTTATCCCAATCTCAGAAGTTGAAAAGGCATCGTTCTGTTAGTGAGGGTTCGGTTAAAGAAAGTTACCACACAAAAAATAACCTCAACCTTTGCACAGAACGATGCGCGCCTCTTTTCATCCTCCTTTGGCCAAAAAGCCAGCCCTTTGCGCACACCGCTCAGAAACTACAAAAAAGACCTAAAACTGAGGTGTGCCCGGAATGGTTTCCTGAGGCTGTTTCGCCGTTTAAGCGCCGCTGATGGATCGGACAATGTCGCCCTCCACTGCACGCCGGTAGATGCACGCCGCCAGAACTCAACGAACACATGTAATGCGTCGGTCAAGCGTGCTGGGAGACGTGTTCATTGCGGTGATTTGTTGGGCTGCGCACGATGAACGTGGAGGGAATTACCAAAGTACCGAGATGTCGTATCGTGGGTCACTCCAGCGAGAGTCGTTAGTAATGGCCGTTAGCTTTTCAGATTTGCACTGTGATATCAGCAGTCTGTCAAACGGATCGCTATGGACGGCGGGGAGGGGATACACTCCGGCTGCGTGTTGGAATTCAACAGGAAGGAGATTGAATCCGGAGGCCTTTAACTTGTCTTCTAACGAGTCATGAAATCCCAATGGAATCTGGAGCTTTCCGATAGATGCTTTGATCGCGATCTCCCAAATACTGACAACGCTAACGAAAGCATCCGTATCCGGATGTTCGATTATTTGAGCGGCCTTTTCTGATAATTCTGGGTCATCCCTTAAGAACCAAATGAGAGCACACGTATCGAGAAGAACCTTCATTGGTATTCAGCGAAAATATCCAGAGGTTCGTTAAAGTCCGCCGGTATAGGAGGAATCTCTGATTTCATCATTCCCCGAATCCTTGTGGGTTTTTCAGATTGGCATGCACGGAGTTCAGCCATTTTTTGTCCATTTCTGGTAATGATAAAAACCTCACCTGCAGCGGCTTCTCGAAGAAGCTCTGAGAATCGAGATTTGGCCTCGTATGCCGCAATTACTTTCATGGGTTTGATAATTGCATGACCGGTCAGACCGGTCAATCTGAAAGTGCCGGAGTCTTCCCTCAGTTTGGATTCTCCGGGCCGGATTTCTGGCAACTGGGACGGCCTCTACCAAGGGTCTTTCCGTCGGCTCTGTCTTACCGGATGAAGGTTGCTGCGCTGGCGTGGGCGTGATCACAGCAAGTATGGCCACAAGACCGAGAAGGGGAGATAAACGGGCCATACGGTTTTAAGCTGATGGGTCCGAAAGGGGCTCACTAAGCGTCCTAACCGGCCCGTGGAGAAGTCTCATGGAGTGCGTTCTAGCAGCCCAACAAGCGACTCGTTGTTTGACATGATAAGGTCGGAAAACTGCCACGTCGCTCCAAGGGTCGGGCGTTACGGATAGCAGGAATTCGCTTTTCACCCCTCGGGACGAATTCTTTAGCCTGAACGCGGGAGCGTTAAGCGAGTTAGCGGAATGAGGGCGAAGATTTTCGCTTTGGTTTGCCCCACGCCATTCCCGTGCACGTTGGCTGCGGAAATGGGGCGAGAAGAGAATCAGAGTGATCTAGAACTTTCCTTCCGTCACCATCGGAAAGGCATCGGTACGGAAGGG